>CAJTMZ010000007.1:58458-59725 GCA_910577445.1 uncultured Lachnospiraceae bacterium
CAGGCCTACGGCTGGCAGCGCAACGGCGGCATGGCGCCCTATATTCTGGCGGAGGAAAAGGATCTGGTGGCATTGCCTGAGGAGCTGACCTATAAGGACGGCGCGCAGGTGGCCTGCGGCTTCGGTACGGTGTATGAGGCCATCGAAAAAATCGGTATCTGCGGCAATGACGCAGTGCTGGTGACGGGGCTGGGCCCGGTGGGGCTTGCCGCGCTGATGCTGGCCAAGGCTATGGGGGCCAATCAGCTGATCGGGGTGGAGATGAACGATTATCGTATCGATCTGGCCAAGAAGCTGGGGCTGGCGGATCATGTGTTCAAGCCGGGGGACGACGCGCTGGAGAATATTCTTGCCGTCACCGGCGGGAGAGGCGTGGAGAGGGCTATCGATGCTTCCGCCAACGACGGGGGAAGGCAGCTGGCTATACGGGCCACCAGAGAATGGGGAAAGATCGCATTTGTGGGAGAGGGCGGAACCTGTACCTTCAACCCCAGCCCGGACATTATTCACGGTCAGAAGACCATCTACGGTTCCTGGGTCACGTCTCTGTGGAAGATGGAGGAGCTGGTGGAGCGGTTGGTGCGCTGGAACATTCATCCTGAGGATCTGATCACCCACGAATTTTCCATTGAGCAGGCGGCGGAGGCATACCGGCTCATGGCGGGCGGGGAGTGCGGAAAGGTTGCCGTTACTTTCGGGGATTGATCTTTGTAAACTTAAATGTCTGCCGAGGCGGGCGAAAAGAGGTATGAATATGGAAAACAGAATCGATCAGGACAAGATTCCTTTTAGGACATTGTACAATGGCGACAAAATACCCTGCGTGGGTCTGGGAACCTTCGGTTCGGACAAATACGGCCCGGAGCAGGTGTCGGAAGCGGTGTACGGCGCGGTAAAGTACGGATACCGTCTCATTGACTGCGCTTCCGTCTACCAGAACGAAGACCGTATCGGGGAAGTTCTGCAGCGCATCATGGAGGAAAAGGTGGCAGACCGCAGGGAGCTGTTCGTTACCTCCAAGGTATGGAACGACATGCACGGAGAGGGGAAGGTGACGGAGTCCTGCAAAAAAAGTCTTGCGGACTTAAAGCTGGACTATATTGATTTATATTTTGTCCACTGGCCTTTTCCCAATTACCATGCGCCGGGCTGCAGCGGCGATTCCCGCAATCCCGATTCAAGGCCCTTTTCTACGGAGGAATTCATGGTTGCGTGGAGACAGTGCGAGGAGCTGGTGGATCAGGGGCTGGTGCGGCATATCGGCATG
>CAJTMZ010000008.1:0-4921 GCA_910577445.1 uncultured Lachnospiraceae bacterium
GCTTTTGCGCTCGTTATGGCTCTTTACGGCCTGACCAAACCTGCCGTTTCCTATTTATACGCCACCCGGCGCACAACGCGCTCCAACATTCTGGTATATGGGGAAATCATACTGACGCTTTTATTTATCGTGCTTCTGCCCCTCTTTTTGGGACTAAGCGGCGTCTGGTATACCATTCCCTCCGTTCAGGTAATCCTCGCCGGTCTCTGCGTCGTTTTTCTGAAGATGCCTGACAGGAAACAGGAGGAAAATTAGGTCACAAGGGGTTTTTGTATGAGATTTTATGACTGTTAATCTTTGTAACCATGCTCCCTGGCCCATCCAAGGAGCTTTTCATACTCTGAAATTAATTTTTGGTTTTCAACCGTCAGTTTTTCCATCCTGCGCTCCGTACCTTTCTGCTGTCGGTAAAAGTCTTCCCTGGCTTCACATTGCAGCCGGACTTTTTCTTCCTGACTCAGTTCATAAATGGTAGCGGAAGCCTCGCTGATAAATTCATTTTTCTGTGCAAGCATTTTTATCTCCTCCCATGTAGCCGCTTTAAAAAGAGCTGCCCAGTAATCTGTCTGATAATATTTATCTTCTTTTGTAGCCAAATCTATTCGATTTAAGTCTAACACGGAAAGACGCAGCTTGTCACTATATACAGTATAATTTTTCACATTCTGGAATTTATAAGTAGCGTAAAACTCCGGATGGTCTTTAAAGAGTGTAAAGTCCAGAAGACTTATCTGAATAACAGGTCTGATATTTTCGTATTCTTCTCCCTGATGCAGGTTATCAAAGGCTCTGCACAGGTAGCTTAAGGAACGTTCGGGCCAGTTATGCCGGTTAATTACCTGCATCTCCAAATTAATAAGGGTTGATGCATTCAGAAAAACTTTGATATCCAGCATAAATGTTTTTTGGTCAATGACATCTCCCAGCTCGATGGGATTGGTAATAACGGCCGATGCGATATCTTCTGGTGACATGTGCAGCAAGGAACAAATAAGCCCTTTCAGAACATGATTATTCCTTTGCATCAAAGCCCGAAAGAGATAATCATTGGTCATGGGAATCTCCAAAGGGCCGGTGGCGGATTTCCAGGAGAGGCGGTTCCGACCGAGGTCAGCAGAAGAATCTGCAGAACTTTTTCGGATGTGTTTTTGCATAGATGTGTCCTTTCTTTTGTCATAAAAATGAATGGGTAAATAAAAAGAAAATACGGTGAAATAAATGAATGTTTGAAGAGTTATAAAGAAAGTATCAGAAACTCTATGAACAATATATAGCACACCGGCATACAAAATGCAAGAATAATATTAATATATAAAATTTACCTTCAAAGATATTGCCTAAAGAACAGGGAACCGATATAATAGCCACAGACAGCCACACATTAACCCGCTGTCCGGGAAATACAAGGGAGAAACTTTAACATGGGAAAAATAATTGACAAATGGAAAAATGACAGATTCTACAGCCAGATTGTAAAACTGCTGCTGCCAATCGTATTTCAGAATCTCTTAAGCGCCGCGGTAAGCTCCGCCGACGTGGTTATGCTTAATTACGTGGGGCAGTCCTCCATATCCGCGGTTTCACTGGCCGCCCAGTATGCCAGTATTCTGTTTATGGTTTATTACGGTTTAGGCACCGGAGCCACTATTCTCTGCGCCCAGTATTTCGGAAAGGGCGATTTGAGGGCCATTGAAATTGTTGAGGGAATCGCTCTGCGCTTTTCCATTTCCATATCCGTTCTGGCCGCCGGTTTCGCCATGTTTGCGCCCGGCCTTATGATGAAATTGTTTACCAACGACCCGGAGCTGATTGCCATAGGCGCGTCTTACCTGCGCCTTGTCAGTGTCAGCTATCTGTGCTGGGGTATTACGGAGGTTTATCTCTCGGTGCTGCGCAGCGTGGGCAGAGTGGTTATCAGCACGGCTCTCAACACCCTTGCCTTTACTTTGAATATTATTTTGAACGCCGTATTTATCTTCGGCCTTTTCGGAGCGCCAAAGCTTGGGGCGGCCGGCGTTGCCCTTGCCACCTCGCTTTCCCGGGTAATCGAACTGGTCTGCTGCTTTGTGGTGTCCGCAAAAAGCAGGGATATCAAGCTGAGGCTTTCCGCTCTTTTTGTAAAAAACAAGCTTCTGTTTTCCGATTTTCTGAAGCTTTCCCTGCCGGCGCTTGGCAATGATATCGCCTGGGGCGTTGCTTTTTCCATGTACTCCGTGATTATCGGCCATCTGGGCTCCGACGCTGTAGCCGCCAACTCCTTTGTAATCGTGGTGCGTAACTTCGGCACCGTTCTGTGTTTCGGAATTGCCAGCGCGGGCGGTATTTTACTTGGAAATATTATCGGGGAAAACCGGCTGAAAGATGCCGGGGAAGATGCGAGAAAGCTGATGAAGCTCACTGTTTTAAGCGGCGCTTTCGGCGGTCTTCTTATCCTCGCCATAACGCCTTTTGTGCTTATGTACGCCGACCTTACGGATACCGCCATGCATTACCTGAAATATATGCTTTTAATCAATACATACTATGTAATGGGCGCAGCCGTAAACACCACCTTAATTGCCGGGGTTTTCCGGGCCGGCGGCGATTCCCGGTTCGGCTTTATCTGCGACGTGATTGACATGTGGGTTTATGCGGTTCCGCTTGGTTTTCTTGCCGCCTTTGTATTTAAGCTGCCGGTTATGTGGGTTTATTTCCTTTTGTGCACTGATGAATTTGTCAAATGGCCATGGGTTATAAAGCACTACAGAAGTAATAAATGGCTCCGCAACATCACAAGGGACAATATAGAATGAAAAAGCAGAAAATTTTAGTAGTCGAAGACGACAAAGATATACAGGAACTTTTGCAGAATTTCCTGTTGGAAGCCGGTTATGAGGCCGCCCTTGCAATGGACGGCCTTACTGCTTTGTCCCTCTTTGAAAGCGGCTCCTTTGATTTGATTCTTCTGGACGTTATGCTGCCTATGCTGGACGGATTTTCCGTGTGCAGGCGGATACGCGAAACGTCGCAGGTTCCCATTATCATGCTGACCGCTCTTGACAGCGAAGGCTCCCAGATAAGAGGGCTTGACCTCAATATTGACGACTATATCACCAAACCCTTTTCCATGCCGATTCTAATCCGCAGAATCGCCGCCGTCCTGCGCAGAAGCAGCCGGGAACCGGAGGCAAAACGGCTTTTCCACCAGAATCTTATCTTAAATTTAGACAGCTATACCGCTTCCGTAGACGGACAAAGCTTTGAGCTGACGCAGCGGGAATTTGAAATCCTGCGGGAACTTCTGACGCATAAGGGCCAGGTGCTAACGCGCCAGAGTCTTTTGAACCGCCTGTGGAAATATGATTTTTACGGGGACGAGCGGGTTGTGGATACCCATATCAAAAATCTGCGCAAAAAGCTGGGAATTGATTTTATCCGCACAATCAGAGGCGTGGGATATAAAATTGAGTAAGGAAGCAAGAAATATCTGAATATATGCCTTTCGGGCATGGAGGATAACCGTAAATGAAAATGAAATTACCCCTTGGAACGAAGGTCTTTTTCCTGACCTTTCTCCTGCTATTATTCTGCAATCTTATCACCTGTATTCTCGTTTCCGTCTTTACCCCGCAAACCTATTCCGCCTACCTGACAGACAGTCTGAATGAAAAGGTTTACGATTTTCTGGAAAAGGCGAAAACCCTGCCCATAAAGGACAGCGTCAGTTTATTGGAAAATCTCGCGCAAAGTCCCGATATTATATCCATAAGTCTGACAGACCAATCGGGAACCCCTGTTTCCTTTCCGTCAGAGGAAAACGTGTCTGAGACAGCCATGACAACGGTGTCTGATGATTTCCCGGAAAACTATACGTTTCAAAGCTATGATTTGTCCTTTGCCGATAAAAAAGACTGCACTTTGTTCGTTTACGGAAGCTCGGAACCGGTTCGCCAGCTACAGGAAGCTTTCAGAAAACTTTTTCCCTGGCTGCTTCTTTTCACAACCCTTGTATCCCTTTTGTTTTCCTTTTTTTATTCCCGGATTGTAACCGGGCTTCAAAGGGATATCGAAAAAGAAAAGCAGCTTAAAAAGGAAAGAACGGCTTTCTTTTCCGCCGCTTCTCACGAACTGAAAACCCCTGTCACAATCGTCAAAGGACAGCTTGAGGGAATGCTTTTGAACGTCGGCGTCTACAAAGACCGGGAAAAATATCTGGCGCGTTCTCTTGAGGTTATAGGAAGTCTGGAAACCATGATACAGGAGCTTCTAATCTCCTCCCACCTGGACGCACCCGATTACCGCCTTCATTCCGGTCCGGTGGACTTGGCGCAAATCACCCGTGCCCGTCTTTCCCTTGCAGAGGATTTGCTCACCGGCAAAAGACTGACGGTTCACACCGACATGGAAGAAGCTCTGTCCGTAAAGGGCGACCTCGCCCTCCTTGAAAAAGCGGTGGACAGTCTTGTTTGCAACGCCGTTTTTTACTCGCCAAAGGACAGTGACATTTTTATCTCCCTCAAATGCAGTGGAAACGACGCCCTTTTCCGGATTGAAAATACCGGCGTCCACATTCCTGAAGATATCCTGAATAAAATCTTCGAGCCTTTTTACCGGGGCGAACAGTCCCGCAGCCGTCAGACCGGAGGCAGCGGTCTGGGGCTTTCCATCGTACAGAAAATACTGAACATGCACGGCAGCGCCTGCCAGGCCCGGAACACGGAGAACGGCGTATGCTTCACTTTCCGTCTGCCCCGTGAAAACTTCACATAAATCACAAAAAACTCACACAAAAACCACAAACTGCTTTGTTATCATAAAACCATAGAAAATATCAGTCAGGAAAGGATGATTCTAATTATGAAACAAAGTAAAAGCATAAAATTTTTCTCAGCAATCATTGCTTTATTCTTCTGCCTGTCCACGGCCCTTACCGGCTGCGGCA
>CAJTMZ010000008.1:4931-58538 GCA_910577445.1 uncultured Lachnospiraceae bacterium
GTTTGTTATACGGAAGCCACAACCACGGACGCCATATCCGCTTCCCCCGAATCTGAAGCCGCGGTCAGCGACAGGGAGGAAGCCTTTTACGAAATTTATAAGCCCTACGGCGTAAGCTTTCATCAGGAAAAAAACGAGCTGTATTTTAACGGAGAGCTTGTCCGGTGCTTCCGGGACGAAGTCGTTATCGAAGAGGGACTTTCCGCCCGCCGGTGCGATTATTTTAACGAAAAGGGAACTTTAGACATCCATACCCTGCGGGAACCCGTTCAAAATGAGGATGGAAGCGTTGACCTCTTCGGCACTTTAAAGGGAATTGAAAAGAGCAGTCAGGAAGAATTTAACGAAAGAGATTTGTCTGAGTTTTACCGCACCGATACGATAGAGGCGACCACTGAGACGTCGGCCGAAACCGGTTTTGCTTTTCGACTTCGCAGCCTGTTTGCTGATTTATTCGGTCAGCAGAAAAGCTTTCCTAAAATATTTAAGGAATACGAAAGCTATGGAATTACTTATGAAGCGCCGGAAAACGGCGGCATAGGAAATGTCTATTACAACGGCCGGCTTGTGAATGCCTTTATCGACCAGAAAAATGATGGAAGCGTGTTTTCCTTCCATTCCGAAGATGGCGGAGAAATTAATGTGCAGACTGTCTATGACGACAAAGGAAAACTGACGGACATAGCCGTCATAGAAAAATAATATGTTAAATATCCGGCAACGCAGTGTGGCAATGCGCTGCCGGATACTTTATTTCACTGCAGCTTCACGCTGATTTCCCCGCTGGAGAGATATTCCGTCGTTCCGTCATCGTAACGCACGTTGAGATGGCATTCGTCGTCTATCCCCAGAACCAGAGCATACTCCCGGTCCGCCGCATCCGTATCTTTCGTCCTTCCGGGAGCCCCCTCGGGAGTGATGATGCGTACTCTCTTTCCGATGACAAAGCAGCGTTTTCTGTACTCTTCCAGATAATTTCTGGCGGGAAAGTCCTGATAATATGCCATAAAGTTCTCAAGGAACTCCACCACCAGCATATTGCGGAGATTTTCTTTCTGCTCATGGCTTTCAAAAACCGCTCCGGCTACATTCTTTATCTCCTCGGGGAAACCGCCCTGTGGCTCGTACATATTGATGCCGATTCCCACAATCACGTACTCCAGCTTGCCCTCCTCCAGGGAAGCCGAGCCTTCCGTGAGAATCCCCGATATTTTCAGCCCCCTCATCCAGACATCGTTTACCCACTTAATCTGCACCGTCTCTCCCGACACTTTTTCCACTGCCTTTGCCGCGGCGACCGCTGTCAGCGTCGTCAGCATGGCCGCTTCCTTCGGACCCGCGTCGGGATGAAGAAGCAGGCTCATATAAAGCCCCGTTCCCTCGGGAGAATAAAAAGAATGGCCTCTGCGGCCCCTGCCTGCACTCTGTTCCTTTGCAAGAAGCACCATATCCCGCTTTTCTCCGTTCACAACATAGCGCTTCAATTCGTTGTTGGTGGAATCCACCATCTTTTCCACACGGACATGCAGGGGAATATTTTTTTCCCTGAGCTTTTGCTCAATGAACGCCGCAGACAAAACGTCGGGCGCTTTCTGCAGCACGTAGCCCCTGTTATTTACCGCCTCGATGGCATAACCTTCTTTTTGCAGTACTTTAACAGCTTTCCATACCCCTGCTCTGGATATGGAAAGCTGCTGCGCAATCTCCTGGCCGGAAAAAAATTCTCCCCGATGATTTTCCAGTAATAACAATACCTGTTCTTTCACTGTCATAACGATAATAACATTTCCTCTATGATTCTGGAGGCATCGGCCACCAGTCTGCTGCAGGGCCTTTGGGCGTAATATTCCTTCGTTCTGGCGGAAGGTCTGGCGCTTTCCTCCATCCCCTCAATCCCAAGAAGCTCCCGGCAGATAATCGTGTTATTTTTTTCTTTAAACTTCTCCGCCATCTTTCTGGTAAGAAGATAAATCCGCTCTTTGCCCTCCTCGTTTTCCGGGTCCGTATTCCCTTCCTTTAATCCTGCAAGAAGAGCCATCGCCGACACCACTCCGCATATCTCCCGCATTCTGCCTACACCGCCGCCCATGGGGCTTGCCAGCTTTAAGGCAGTCGTTCTGTCAAGGCCGAATAAGTCGGCGTATGTCGCGAATACTGACTGTGCGCAGGTGTATCCGGACTCAAAAGTCGCTACGGCCTGCGAAACCCGGCTCTCCATCAGCCCTTCTTTCCGCAGCATTTTTTATATTTCTTGCCGCTTCCGCAGGGGCAGGGGTCGTTGGGATAAACTTTATCCGGTTTTACAACCGTAGTGGAAGATTTCTGTTCTCTGTACAGAGCTTTCCTCTTATCCTCGTCAAAAATATCTTCCCATTCAGGCAGTTCATACAGCCAGTCGGCGCCGGCGGCTACCATATTTTTATACAAAAGCTCTTTATCGAATCCAAGGCTTACCTGGGTATCCTCCTCCATCTCCTCAATGGGGTTCTCCTCTTTTAAGCTGTCGTTGATACCGTCCAGGAATCCTACCATGCTCATAAGGTCAATTTCATATTTGTCCGCAAGCTCTTTCACAGTGCCCTTTACTTCCTCGTCCGGGTTCTTAAGGAGCTGTGCGTATATCTCCTTTTCTTTCTGGAAATACTCGTCCCAGAATCTTCTCAAATCTCCCTTGTTTGCTGTCTCCGAATAGGCCATATCACGCCATTGCTTTAATAACGCCATTATAAATCTTCCTCCTCGTTTGCTTTAAATCATTTCATCTTCCGGGCGGACCCGTCTTATTTTTTAATATTATACCCTATTTAACCAAAAAAGCAAATTTTTTAAAATTTCGGTGTATATTGGAAAAATTCCGGGCAATAATAGTATTAAGTCAATGGAACCCCCTCCTTTGATGACGTGGCGGCAGAAATGATAAGCCACGAATACCACAGATAAAATAAATACTTATCCTCCCCAAGGGGAGGTATTCCTCCCCTAAGGAAGCCTCTGGAACTGCGGAAGATGCGGTTTTGGGGGCTTCCGCTTTTTAATATTTCAGCTGTTTTCACTAATATAAATTCCCATACGTGACTGAATAATTTTCGTCACATCTTCCACTGATTTCTGACCATTAAAATATGAGGCAGCTTCCTCATTTACAATTTTCAACAAGTGCTCTGCTGCACTGTTTACCTTTTTATCTACACTTAGTATAAAATCCAGCCATTTTTTCGCTTCCTGCTGCGTGGCAGGCTCCACCACAATCTCCTGACCGTTTATAGTGACAGTATTATCGTAGTACACCTTCTCTCCGCTTTCGGAATTAATATAGAAAGGTTTCTCTGTCATATGAGAAGCCATCTCCAGCAAAGCCGGTTTATAAACCGGTAAGCCATACCTGGAATACCTGTCATTCTCTTTGGGCATCTGTTGCTCCGGCAGAATAAACTGTTTCACAAATTCCCATACTGTCTGCTTATGGACAGATTTTTCCGAAATACCAAAAGTTCCGACAGCACAGATACTACTCCCCATTCCTCTGTTATTTGGAAAACCTACCGGCGTGACTTCCTCCAGAAACGAACCATAGGTAAGGTTTTTAATATCATTCATATTGGAAATCGTAAGCGGATTCAGCAAAGATGCATTGGAAATAAACTGTTGCTCCTGCATGGCCCATGCATTGTTATTTTCATACAGTTTATCATAGTCAATGGTATCCGGGAACTTCGATGCAAACGCAAGCAAAGAGCGAAAGCCCACACTGTCAAAATTACAGGTGGATTTCTGCCAGTCTACGAATTCATCCATGCAATACCGCAAAGCCCAGTTTAGCACTAACTCTCTGGTAGTTGTGTTCTGAAATGCACTGGCATCCGGATACCTTGTAAGAATCTGATTCATTTTCTCCCATGTCAGACTGGTATCCTCTCCAAAAATACTTTTCTTGCCAACCATAGTTTCCACATAAAAATCATGCGCCAGTTCATACAACTTGCCATTTGTCTCAAATGCCTTAAATACGTTGCCGCAGTAATCCTCCAGTTTCACTTCTCCATCCGCTTTTATCAGCTCATAGAAATCCGCCAGCATACCTTTCTCAGCATAATTTCTGAAATCAAAACTGCCTGTGTTATAGATGATATCGGGCACTTTGCCCGCCGCAATTTCATTGTTCAGCACTGTGATACCGGCATTATAGTCCTCTGTGGTGGCATATGTACTATAATCCGTAACCAGAATTTTATATTTCTGACTGGATTTATTAAAACTGATTACCTTTTGGAGCATGTTGGTATCCGAACCAAACATCGCCAGAGTTATTACCTGCCTGTCCGGGATACTGGAAGGCTCCACATATTCCATCCACGCAACCCGGCTTTTACTTTGTGCAATATCATAATAGCTGCAGACAAATTCTTTCCCGTTTAAAAAGCACAGGTTTTCTAACCCATTTACCGGTAAATCACTTGCTATATAATTCATAATGGATACCGGCTCCGCCTCGCCAAGCCTGTAACCGTATAATCCGGTACTGTTACTGAGTACCAGGTCATATCCGCTCTCCATACCCGGATATATGCTGTACTGATTGAGGATATTCTTCGGGATATCCAACTCTTTTTTTACACTTCCTGTCTTAAAATCAAAAATAAGACTTTTTACAGTTGATGTTTCTCCTTCATAATTCCAGATTGTAAATACAGGTTCTCCCTTATAATAAAAGGCAGGACTATAAAGGTCTGTATATCCCTCCGGCAATTCATATTTATTCACAATATTTCCCGTAGTGTCAACTTCAAAAATTTTCTGTCCAGTTAACAGATAAAAAGTATTGTCAGTAGAAAAAACAATTGATTGAACAGTCACCGCTTCTTCTCCCTCCGCCAGAGATTTTATATCCAGAGAGAACAATTCCGTTCCTGTCTTATCCACACCTTTCAGATAATTCCTGTCCACAGATTCCCCGTTTTTGCCTGTTCCGCTTTCATTCAATGTGTAAAGAACGTTTCCCTGAGGGGTTATCCTGAAATCATAGGCATTTCTTGTCACTGAGGATGTGTTCACCTCTGTATCAATCCCATCCGCCACCAGTGGCATGACTCCCACATCAGGCCCCGCTTCCCCGGGTGCAATTTTATACACCGTTGCCTCGCTAAGCTTATTTCCCGCCTTATCCCATGCACGAAGCACTACAGTATGACCACCTTTCGGGTAAGCATTGACTAACATATAAAGGATGTTGTCATAACAGGCTATCGCAGCCACATTACTGTCGCCCTCAATGACACCCAACACCTGTTCCATTTTTTCTTTCTCCCGGAATACGCCCTGTTTTACCTGATTATCAGATATATTATTATCTTCCTTATCTTCGCCACAGGCAGCCAGTAAAGAAGAAACAGCTAAGGCCAATACAACCATTTTCGCTCTTTTCCAAACAGTTTTTATAAGTTTCTCAACCATCGTCTGATTACCTCTCTTCCTCTGTTCTCGCTATAAATTCTCCCATATGTACCGGAATTTCCCCATCACTGTTCTGTCTCTTGTACAGACTTTCATTAATGCAGATTTTATTTTGTTTAAACAGCATGATAATTGTCGAGCCGCCAAACTCAAAATATCCTTTTTCCTCACCTCTGCGTACATTACTGTACTTTGATGATAATCTGTTATTAATTTTCCCTACCAGTAAAGCGCCTATTTCCATCTGGATAACTGTTCCGAAATTTTCTGTTCCAAGGACCTGATACTCCCTGCTGTTTTGGGCAAATACCGGAACAGCCCTTAAAGCAATCGGTCTGACGCAGTGCAGCCTGCCCCGGATTTTTCTATATTGGAGCACTTTCCCATTAGCCGCATAACAATATCTGTGATAATCTGCTGGCGTCAGCCGAAAAACCAGTGCGGTTCCCTCCATGAATTGTCCGGCAAGTTCACGGTCTTTGAGCAGGTCATTCAATGTAAATCTTGTGTTTTTTATATCCAGAACCGTACTGCCCTCTATTTTTATGCAAGACATCAATCCATCACAGGGACTTATTAGATGTCCATAGGTCACATCAAAGCATTCTGTGATTCTTTTTCTGGTAAAAAAATCATTAAAAGAAGAAAAGCCTCCCAGAGGGATATCTATATCTCTCATATCAATTTTATATTTTCGTATATAATATGGAACAATCCATTTAGATGCCCTTGATGAAAGATAGTATCCTGCCGCTTCTGATACTTTCGGCCGCACCAGCAGCTTCAAAACCATTCTCCCCGGAACCGTCCTGTATAAAAACCACAATATCAATGATTCTCTCATATTGCGTCCCACCCCATAAAAAGAATCATCCCCAATGCTTCAATAATTCCAAGAATAATGATACCCGCTTTTCCAATTATCCCCGGTTTTTTTATCTCTACCGGCAAAAGGTAGGCAATTCCCATGAAAATCAGGAGTATCGGAAAACAAAGAATACTTTTGCATAACCTATGGTCATACAGCAGGTAAACTGCTGGCAGGAATACTGCAATGGCCGTTACCGGAACACCTAAATAGCTTTTCCTGCATTCAGATGTCTGTCTTTGCCTATCTTCCTCCACCACGTTAAAATAAGCAAGGCGTATCAATGCACATAAGACAAACAGAGCAGCTGTCAATCCGACAAGTGCATTTTTCCCGGAAATCATATATACAAAAACAGCCGGCAGCACCCCAAAGCTTATCAGGTCGCTCAATGAATCAATCTGGATTCCAAATCTTTTCTCACTTTCATTTCTGTCTTTTGTGGAGGCCACTGCTCCGTCAAACATATCGCAGACGCCTGCAAGCATAAGGTAAAGTACAGCATTCCAATAATCCTGGCTGAGTACCCGCAAAAGGCCAAAAAATGCAAACAACATGCCGCAATAAGTAATTATTACCGTATAATCATAATATCCAAGTAGTTTTTTCTTCATCCCCGTCTTCTTCTCCTTTATTTTATTAATCCAAACGCGATACTGTATGCCAGAATGCACCATGGCTTTCCTAAGATGATAATCCATATGAATTTTTTACTGTTCATTTTCATTAAACCGGAAAAATAGCACAGGAAATCATCCGGGAACAGCGGAAGCAGTGTTGCAATGAAAAGAAACCATTCATATGACTTGCTCTTCTCAACTCGTCTGCTCCATTTCTCAAATTGTTTCTTCGGAAACATGGCCTCCACAATGTCAATTCCATATTTTTTTGCCAGAAAATATGCAATAATGGAGCCAAGGCTGATACCTATATAATTGCACCAGAATCCGGTCATACTTCCAAATGCGATGGCTCCTGCTGCACATCCTAAGTATCCCGGCAATACCGGAATCACCACCTGTACTGCCTGAAAAAAAGTTAGCATCAGAGGCGCCGCTATGCCAAAGCTTTTCATATAATTTTGCAGCGATTCTACGGAATCAAATTTCTGATTAAAAAACTGCTTGACAAGGAATAAAACTATAACTACAAAACCTGCCAGAACCCATATTTTAATTTTTTTCATGCTCTTTCCTTTCCTTTTATTCAAATATAAACTACACTTCTTAATCAGCTCTTAACCTGTTTCTTAAAGTTCCTTAATTTGTGATAATAAAAAAGACAGGAATCCTTTTCAGGAATCCCATCTTTGACAAAATAAAGTTTCTGTTTTTTTATCGTCCTTTTTATAACGGAATCTGAGGCATATCTGGAATTGTTCCCTGTCTTGAGCCACCTCACAAATACCTCCCATTTCTTCCATCATCATTTTAACATTTCTTATCCCAATGCTGTAACTGTCTATATTGTTGTTTTTCTGGCCGCAGGTATTTTCAAAAGTAATCCACATCTCATCCATATAATACTCATCCCACACAAGAACAAGCGCCTGCGTATCTGCATACTTCAGAATATTGGAAGAAATATTATCCAATATCCTTGTCAGATATTCACCATAGATAAAAACATCCCCGTCTTCCCACCGCAGATTCTCCTTTACCTTTAAGCCCTGTTCTTCCAGATAACTGCACATATCTGATAATTCATCGTACAATCCGCTGTGAAGCGGCACATACCCCGCCGGTATATATTTTTCTTCCGTACTGTGAACCGGATAAGCGAGCAACCTGTCCGACAAATCTTTTAAATGCTCAATTTTTTTGATTATCTTATGTAAATACTTCTGCCTGTTTTCTTCCTCTCCATATTTCCCGTTCAGCAGAATTTCGGCATATAACAATACTGATGTAAGCGGTGTACGCAGGTCATGGGAAATTTCTGTTACCATTTCCTGATTTGCTCTTGTCAGACACTCGACTTCTTCTATCTGTTTTTTAAACGAGACTCTCATGGAATTTAATCCTACTGCCAAATCTGAAATCTCATCATTTCCCTGCACAAACACTTCATAACCCAAATTTCCTCCTTCAAGAATTTCAATATCCCGGCTCAACTGATTTAGGTAAAGAATCTTCCTGCGGACTCCTAACAAAGTAAGCACAAAGAAAAAAAGGAAAGATACTATAATAGAAAATATCAGTGCAACCATATAGGCATTAAACGAATACATTCCGATAATGAACACCTGCACGGTTTCATCCCCAAGTTCAATATCATAATAGCTGTCCGATGGATATGATGGAAAATCATAATCATTCGCCTGTTCTTCGTCCATTGCAAAGTCCGAAGAATAAATCCACTCATCATCCTTTTTTATCTGTATATAAATAAGCCTGTGATTATTCATCCACTCATCCAGTTTCCACAAATCTATTGTAGATATCCCCTGTTCGGTTATATAATTCTGTAACAGTGAAATATATTTTTCATTATATTTCTGTACGCTATTCCTGTTCTGGTAGTATCTGTCAATCTGCTGCTCTATCACAAACCTGCTGCCCACAAAGAATAGCAGGCTGAGCATCCCTGCCAGAAAAAGCAAAAGAAACAATTCCAGATAAAGGGACATCCTCTTCTCACTTTTCACCTTCAAAACGGTACCCCTTTCCCCAGACAGTCTTAATATAGACAGGTTCCTGACTGTTTGCTTCTATTTTAACCCGCAGTTTACGGATATGCACCATTACTGTTCCGTTACAGTTATAAAAATAAGGCTCATTCCAAATAGATTCATACAAGTTCTGGGCAGAAAAAATCTTCCCCTTATTCTGCATCATTATAAGAAGTATATGGTACTCTATATCAGTCAGTTCTACCGGGTTTCCATCCACAGTAACTTCATTAAAAATTGTATGTATCTGGATACCACCGCTTTGGATGTACTCCGGCCTTTCCTGCTTTTCCGGTTCATCATGTGAATTACTGTAAACGGTATAGCGTCTGACCTGCGCCTTGACTCTGCCAAGAAGTTCCGCATAAGAAAATGGTTTTGGCAGATAATCGTCCCCACCCGCCATTAGCCCCAGCAGTTTGTCTGATTCCTGTGCTTTTGCTGTCAAAAATAGTATCGGAACAAAGGAATTTTTTCTTATTTCCTCACAAACCCTAATTCCTGACATCCCCGGCATCATAATGTCTAAAATGACCAGGCTAATGTCTTCAGACAATTTCCGCAGTCCAATTTCTCCATTCTCCGCCTCATCCACAAGGAATCCCTCACTCTCAAGCAGTATGCGAACCCCTTCCCTTATATCGGCATCGTCTTCAATGATAAGTATCTTAACCCCATTCATTTTGCACCTCCAAGTTTTAATCTCTCACTTCATTATTTTTTCAAATCGGAAAGTCTCATCACATCCAACAGAAAATTCACCCATTGCTTGTTCTAAGTTTCTATCAGGTTCAGGATAGTATTTATTCCAGAACTCTACAATTTTAAAACCGCATTTATTCACATAAAAGTGGATATTGCGTATTTCAAAATATGGCGTTACTGTTTCCCACACCTTTGTGTCGGGATATCTTTCCTCAATGGCTTTCCATGCAGCCAGTCCGAATCCTTTGCTTTGATATTCCGGAGATACAAAAAAGAAATCCAATGAATTAAATTGTGTTTCCGGATGGATGCCAAGCACAACACCCCCAACTTTTTTAATACCTTGTAAAATATGATAAACTTCTGTCCCGGAGGCATGGAAGATTTCTTCCAGCTCCTTATCTGTCGGAATTGGTTCATCCTGTTCTCCAAACTGCTCCACAAACGCAATCCCAAATGCTTCCTGTATCTTCTTTTTCAATTCTGGTAAATCCGCTTTTTCAACCGGTTCCAATGTAATCACTAAATTCGCATTTCGCATATCTGATTAGCCTCCTTCTTCAAACTCATTTTAACACCTTTATAACCATTCTACTTTCCAAAGCCCGAAGACTTTGTGCGTTTCTCTCAATTCAATGCTTTCACATTAATTGTAAAAGGTATTTCTTAATCATTCATAAATCTGTTTCTTAAAAATTCTTAACATGAAAATGAGTCCGATGCTTTCTTTTTCATCAAATGTACTTTCAACATTCGTTACCGGCAATTTCTCATATCCACACTTAATAAATTCCATAATGACAGCCCTGTAAATATCTGCTATAATTTGAGAAACCGTCAAAATGAAAATTACAAAAGAGGACATTCAAATGAAAAAGTTTTGGGAAGAATTCAAAAAATTCGCATTAAAAGGAAATATGATTGATTTAGCCGTAGGTATGATAATCGGAAGCGCCTTTACCGGCATTGTAGGCTCTCTGGTAAATGACATTTTCATGCCTTTACTCAGCATATTTACCGGCAAAATTAATTTTGATAAGCTGATGTTTGTTCTGGGAAGCGGAGATAACGCCGCCACAATCAATTACGGAACATTTCTGACTCATGTAGTCAATTTTCTCGTTGTCAGTTTTGTGATATTCCTTCTGGTTCGTCAGATTAATAAACTTCAGAATATGCACACAAAAGAGGAAGTGAAGGAAGAGACGGAAAAAGAGTGTCCTTTCTGCAAAACCAAAATTTCCATCCATGCCATACGCTGTCCTCATTGTACGTCAGTCCTGGAGGATGCCGGAGCGGCTTTGGAAAATATGGAAAAATAATTCTTTTCCGGTTCGTTCCTGCAATCCGGTACTTTATTCCTGAAAAATGCGGCCTGTAACCGTACTTCCGCCGCCCTGTGGCTGCCACAGGTAAGTTTTTGCGGCTTTAAGCAGTAATGAAATTTTCCAAATCAGGCCTGACCATAAACATTATTTAATAACCGCTAAATAACCTGAAACGATAACGCAGACATTAAGACCTTATCCTGTATATTGTCAAAAGCCGCGCGCTTATTATCTGCTTAAAGTCCCGGGATGGAACTTTCCCGTTATATCTCAATCTCCATAGTCTCCGTATTATTCAGGACATCCAGCGCCGTCTGCGCTCTGGCAAGTTCATCGGTTACTGCCATGTAATCCTCTTCCACGGTTTTAATGTCGTAGTTGGCATATCTGTAGTCAATGATATTGTTGTTGCGCCCAAAAGTATTTGCCGCCTCTCGCTGTTTGGGAAGGCGGTTCTTCATCTGTCCCAGCTTCTGCTTCTTTGCCGTAAGCTGCGGGATATAGACCAGCATCTGGTCGATTGACATGGCAAACCCCGAAACCGTATGCTGCAGATTAAAGCCGTTAATGGCATGCTTCACTATACGGATTTTTTCATCCAGCTCATCCAGTGCCCGCAGTGTGTCCTTATAATCATATTCCGGCCTCACCGATTCCACTTCTTCTCCCATGGCCGCAAGAAAAGTACTGCTTCTATGTTCCTTTTCCAGCAAAGCGTCCCTCTCCTCATTCAGTTTCCTCAACAGTTTATTCGCTTCCGATGACGTGTATTTCATGGTTTCCCTCCCTTAATTTCTCCATAATAATATTTATTGTAGCATCTGACCATTAAGTTGTCATTGGATGGATAATCCAAAGGCCTGCCAAAAATGCCCCATATATTCTTAAGTCTTTTCAAACGCCCGCTGCCAGTCCAGCTTAAGCAGCGCAATCAGAAAGACAACCGAACTTAAAGACCAGGTCAGCGGGTAGGCCCAGGAAATTGTCTGGAACACCGGAAACGCCTTAACCGCCAGCGTCACATAGACGATACGCACGCCGCACCAGAAAAGCAGCATCGTTACCATCGGTATAAATGCTTTCCCGCAGCCCCGCATGACGCCCGCCGCGCAATGGGAAAAGGCAAGAAGGAAAAAGAAAGGGGCCACCACCCTTGAATGGATGATGCCGTATTTTACCGCCTCCTCCGAGTCCACAAAAAACCTGAGGGCGTAGGACGCCCAGACATAGAAAATAACGCCAATCAGTTCCGCAAGCACCATACCGGAGCAAATCCCGAATGCCGCTCCCTTCTTCGCCCGCCCGTACTCTCTCGCTCCCAGATTCTGGCTGATAAAAGTGGGCAGCACCATGGACATGCTCATAATCGGCAAAAACACGAAGCCCTCTATCTTCGCGTAAGCCCCCTGCCCGGAAATCGCATAGGCCCCGAAGGCGTTGATATTGCTCTGTATCACGATATTTCCCACACTGATTACCGCATTCTGGATACCTGTCGGCAGTCCCTGAGCAAGCACTTCCATCATAATGTCTCTATCGAAATGTAATTTCCTAAAATCCAGCCGGAAAGTCTCATTTTTCTCCCGGCACATCCGCATCAGGCATAAAACAACGCTGAGTCCCTGGGCAAGCACCGTGGCCATGGCAGCGCCGCTTACTCCCCAGTGAAAGCCCGCCACAAAGAGCAAATCCAGCGCTACATTCACAAGCGACGACAAAATCAGATAATAAAGGGGGCGCAGACTGTCCCCCAGCGCCCGCATAATCGACATACAGATATTGTAGAGAATTACCGTAAAAACTCCTCCGAAATAAATGCGGAAGTAAACCAGCGAATGCGGCATGACGGAAGCCGGCGTTTTCATAAGCTGCAGAAGTCCCGGAATCAGCAAAAGCCCGGCCACCGTTGCCAGTATGGAGGCCAGAATCCCAAACAGGAAATTGGCATGGATTGCTTTCTGCACCATCTTATCGTCCTTCGCCCCGAAATACCGGGAGATGATAACCCCTCCGCCAATGGCAATTCCGTTGAAAAAGCCGATAATCAGAAACGTAAGGCTCCCGCCGGAGCTGACCGCCGCAAAGGCGTCGTTATCCGCAAAATTTCCCACCACCCAGGCGTCGGCCATATTGTAAAACTGCTGCAGCAACTGTCCCAGAAAAAGGGGAAGCGCAAACTGAATAATCCCTTTGACGATAGACCCCTTTGTCAAATCCACATTCTGCGCATGCCTGTTATGTAAATGAAAATGTACTCCCTTTGTCCTCATCCGCCCCACAGCTCCTTTTTTGCAGTTGTTTCCGTATAATCAGGATTTTATTATAAGTCGGGTAATTATGCAAGTGCGCATAGCGCAAAAGGAAGGTATGCTTTTAACGCACACCTTCCTGAAATCACAAAAACGGAACCATATTTGAAACCTCCGACGCTCAAAGCCTTCAAAAAGCTTCCGTAAGAGCCATCGTTTCAATTCCCGCCAGCAGCACAATCCCGATGCCGTGGGGGTCGTTTACAATCCACAGCAGTTCTTCCTTATAATATTCCGGCGTAAACGAATAGGAAGAACCACGGCATATGCCATATACGTTGCCGCCACGGTCAACACTCCGGCTGATTATCCCATGCCATCCCCTGCGCACGGCTTCCAGCGCATCGCCGCGCTGATTTTCGGCCAGCCATCCGAAACGCAGCCCTCTGCACAGGCCGTAGACGAACATGGAAGTGCAGGAGGTTTCCTCATAAGAATCAGGATGCGTCAAAAGCTGGTGCCACATGCCGCTTTTTCCCTGCAGCCTCATATAGCCCTCCGCCAGCTCCTGATAAAAACGAATCAGGAACGGATAATCCTTATGCGTTTCGGGCATCACCTCCAAAAGCTCCGTCAGCGAAAAGAAACACCAACCGTTTCCCCGCCCCCAGGGCATACCGGTAGCGGTATCCATCATAAAATCATACACATGGGATAAAATCTGCTTTTCCGGCATGTAAAGATAATCTTTAAACCGGCGGAACTGCCTCGCGGCGTCGTCAAGATAATCCCCATTTCCTGTCCGCAAATAATATCTGCATAAAAAAGGCACGCTCATATACAAATCGTCGGCCCACATTGTGGCGTCGGGAAATCCTTTGGGACCGATTCTGAAAAATCCCCCGCCCTCGCATCTGGACTGTTTTTTCTCCATGTGCTCCGCAATGGCGTCGGCTATCCGTCCGGCGGGCGCCTCCACCTCCGAATCCTTCAGCTCCAGCATGGCGCTTCCGAAAGAACCGCAGTCGTCCAGCGTGGAAATCCTGGCCAACTGGTTGTTGACCTCCGGAAAGCCATATTGCTTTTTATCCCATAAGCTGTACTCGTACAGACGGATGCACTCCTGCATATGGGCCTTTACATACCCCAGCATTTCCTGATTGTCCAGACAGCGGGCCAGCCTTGTCAGGCCGTAAAGTGTTACTCCAAGCGGATAATTCCATTTTCCGAAAGCGGTATTTTCCAGCGCCGGCCGGATGACTACGCCGGGCGCGTCCGCACGCCAGTAACGCTTCTCTTCTCCAAACAGGCCGTAGAGGGTAGGCTGTTTTTCCACTTCCTCCTGTTTGTCTGCAAAAGGGCCCAGATACAGCCAGGGGCCACGGATACCGGAAACCGCGTGCGGGAGCGTAAGCGTAATCTTTCCGCCGCCCTCGTCCGTTCCTCTTATGGCAATCTTCCAGCCGGCCTTTGTCTCTCCCCGGCCTCTCACCAGAATCTCGTGCTTTCCCGCCTTTAGTCTGACTTCCTCGCTCTGTTCTCCCTCCTGTTTTTTCTCCGCCAGTTTTTCACCGTCAATAAAAAGGGCCGTATCGCCGCAGCTATCTATGGCAATGGTTACGGTGTCCGGCCTCTTAAGTGAAAACGCGCTCCATCCGTACAGGTACTTGCCCTTCCCATCCTCTCCATAGATTTTCCCGGCAATGTTTTCTTCTTCCCCGCGGCAATCTTCGGGAAGCCATTTTGCCTTTTCCAGATTCTCCAAATCCCGGCCGGCCTCTTTTTCATCCATGGCCTCCGTATAGGCAAACCCCAGCTTTCCCTCCTGTTCCCTGCAGGGATTTAAAAAGGTAATCCACGCCCATCCGGCGTCCTGCACTCCGAAAACGCAGCCGAATCCTCCGGTCGTCTTTTTCAGGCGAAGGACAACCTCGTTCCAGCCTGCCCGGCAGAAAAATTCCAGCCGGTGGGGCGCCTCGCGCCTGCTTTCGTCCCTGACGCCGGAGCAGAACACTTCCTTATTGTTTAACCAAATCCTGGCCGGCCCGAAGCATTTCATGGAAAAGACATGCACGCCCTCCGCCTCCCTGTAAAACTTTGCCCGTACAAAGGAAATCTGCCCTGTTTTGCTCTCCGGCAGGAATCTGTTTAAGTCCATATCAAACCGTCCCTCTTCGTTGCAGAGGATTCCCTTTTTGTAAAAACCCCGGAAACGGACCGGCAGGGGCGGATTTTTCCCCATATAATTTCCCGCGATGATTGACAAAATCCGTTCCGTCTGCTCTCCGCAGGCGTCGTATACGGACCTGTCCCCGTCAAAATACGGCGATTTTTTTTCTGTGCTCATATACATATACACCTATCCTTTCACTCCGGCGCTGGTAACGCCTTCCACAAAATATTTCTGCGCGCTGAAAAACAAAATGATTCCGGGCAGCAGGGAAAGTACCGACATGGCAAGAACCTGATTCCAGTTTGAAGCCACCGTGGAATCCAGCGACATCCTAAGAGCCAGCACTATGGGATATCTCTTCACGCTGTTGATATAAATCAGCGAATTAAAGAAGTCGTTCCACACCCAGATAAACTGAAAAATTGCCGCCGAAAACAGCGCCGGTTTGCAAAGCGGCAGCAATATCATATAGAATACCTGAAAAGTATTGCAGCCGTCAATGGTCGCGGCTTCGTCAAAATCACGGGGAATCCCGCGGAAAAACTGCACCATCATATAGATGAAAAAGGGCGTGCAGGCAAATATCGCCGGAACGATAAAGGGCAGATATGTGTTCAGCCACCCTGTAGCCAAGCATTTTCCATGGAAAAAACATCGCGAAGCCTCCGCTGATTTCTTTTTCATCATCAATAATAATTATCCGATACGCCATTTTACCCTCCCCCTATTCTCTTTCCCCGTTGCGGTATTTCAGAGGCGATACGTCTGCGTATCGCTTGAATACCCTCTCAAAATAGGTAATACTGTCAAATCCCGTCAAATCCGCAATTTCCGTAATAGAACGCTTGCTGTTCTTCAAATAGTTTTTCGCCCTGCGAACCCGCCCCGCATTGACATATTCCCGGACCGTCAGTCCTGTTATCTCCCGGAAAATTCTGGTAAGATAAGACTTGCTGATATAAAACCGCTTTGCGATTTCCTCCAAAGACTCGCCGGTTTCGCAGTGTTCCGTCAAATAGGCTGCAATTTCACTGACCTTTCTGTATTTCCAGCCCTCGGCCTTCAGTTGCGTCCTTATAATTTCCATATCGGCCTGCTGCTTGCTGCGGTACAGCACAACCAGAATTTCCGCCATTTTCTGCCTGATGAGCAGCTCGCACCACTTTTGCTTTCCCTCCATTTCCTCCCGCAGCCGATTCAGCATTTCCAGAAGCCTGTCCCATTCCTTATCCGAAGGCACCATCGCTCCGCCAAGATAAGAAAAGCATTCCTCCATTTCGGGCATTCCGTGAGCTTTCAGATAAGAATCCATCCATTCCCCCTCAATCTGCAAAAGAATCCTGTCATGGTAAGCCTTATCCGCCATGCTGGTTTTATGTATCTGTTCCCGCTTAATCAGCACTACCGTCCCGGCATGAATCCGGTAGGTTTCCCTGCCGATAAAAAAGTACCGTTCCCCCTCCAGAAGGAAATAAGCCTCGTAGGTTCCGTGAATATGGCGGGACTGCATGGAGTATTCTTCCCTGCGTATCACCCGTTCCGCCATAAGGCCGCCCATTGTCTCTGCATATACAGTTTGCTGCATTCTTATAACCATGCTCCTTTCCAAATCCCAAAGAGTTTGTAGCCATAAATTTGAAAATTTTGTTTTCTGCACCTATTTTATAAGATTATTATACTATATTCGCCTACAATAGAAAATCAGAAAATAAAGGAGGTTACATTATGCAATATCAGGATAACAAAATGACAGAACTGCAGATTGCTTATATCGGCGGAGGTTCAGAGGCTGGGCATGGAACCTGATGGCGGACCTGGCAATGGACGGCCAGCTTGGCGGCAATATCCGCCTCTATGACATTGACGGGGAGGCCGCAAAATCCAATGAAATCATCGGAAACCGCCTCTCTGGCCGAAACGATGTTCCCGGAAAATGGCGCTATACCACCGCGCCCTCCCTGGCGGAGGCTCTCACCGGAGCAGACTTTGTCATCATCTCCATTCTTCCCGGCACCTTTGACGAAATGGAGTCCGACGTCCATACCCCTGAAAAATACGGTGTTTACCAGTCTGTTGGCGACAGCGTGGGACCGGGCGGCAATATCCGCGCCCTTCGTCTGATTCCCATGTACGTGACCTTTGCCGAAGCCATCCGGGACTATGCCCCCGACGCCTGGGTCATCAATTTTACCAACCTCATGACCATCTGCGTCCAGACCCTGCACCACATTTTCCCCGGCATCAAGGCTTTCGGCTGCTGCCATGAGGTGTTCGGAACCCAGAATATTCTGCGGGATTTCTATCAGGAAGAAAGCGGCGTTACCGGAATTAAGAGGCAGGAAATTCTGACCAACGTAATGGGAATCAATCATTTTACCTGGATTGACAAAGCCTCTTACAAAAATGTGGATTTGATTCCCCTGTATCGGAAATATGTGGATAAATTGTACGAAGAAGGATATTGCGAGCCTGATTATCACTGGATGAACAGCTCTTTTTACTGCGCCAACCGCGTGAAATTTGATTTATTTAAGAAATATAACTGCATTGCCGCTGCCGGCGACCGCCATCTGGCGGAATTTATGCCCGGAGACCTCTACCTGAAAAATCCCGAGACGGTTAAACAGTGGAAATTCGGCCTTACTACCGTTTCATGGCGCAAAAACGATTTGACGAAACGGCTTGAAAAGGCAAAACGGCTCTCTGAGGGTGTAGAGGAAGTAACCCTGCGCCATTCCGGGGAGGACACTATCGCTTTAATCCGGGCGCTTTGCGGACTGGACGGACGCCTTGTTACCAATGTGAATTATCCCAATACGGCCCTGCAGATTTCAAACCTTCCGACAGACGCAACGGTTGAAACCAATGCCATATTCAGTTATGATAATCTGCAGCCGGTACAGTCAGGCTCCCTGCCGGAAGAAATCCGGAAACTGATTCTTCCCCATGTCAGGAATCAGAAAGAGATTCTGCAGGCCGCTCTTAGCTGTAACCGCAATCTGGTGTACGAAGTGTTCGCGCGCGAACCCATGATAGCCGGCCGCCTGACTCAGGCTCAGTACAAGGCTCTTGCGGACGAAATGATTGACAATACAGTTGCTTTCCTGCCAGAGGGGTGGAAATAATTACATTTTTCCCAAATCTGTGGTAATATTAAGATATCTTAACACCACATGCCGGTCCTGCCGCTTTTTCGCGGAAATCCGGCACAGTCAGGGAGGTTATTAATTTGGCAGGCTTTACCAGACAGGCTATCCGAAATTCTTTCATTAAACTTATAAATGAAAGGCCCCTGGCCCAGATTACCGTCAAGGATATCGTGGAGGACTGCGGAATTAACCGAAACTCCTTTTACTACCATTATCAGGATTTGCCCTCTATGATAGAGGAAATTATTTTAGAGGACGCAGAGGAGATTATCCGTCGGCACCCTACAGTGGATTCCCTTGAGGAGGGATTGGACGCGGCCATCTCTTTTGCCCTTGAGAACCGGCGGGCGGCGCTCCACCTTTACCATTCCTCCAGCCGGGATATTTATGAGCAGTACTTATGGCGGGTCTGCGGCCATGTGGTGGCCACCTATATCAACACCCTTTTTTCCGGGTATTCTGTGGGAAAAAAGGATAAGGAAATTATTATCCGTTATTACAAATGGATTTGCTTCGGCGCTGTTGTAGACTGGTTAAGCGGAGGAATGAATGATGACATTCAGGCGATTTTTCACCGGATGAACCAGTTAAAAAAAGGAATGCTGGAAGAAATCATACGCAGAAGCATCTCCGGAGAAGAAAGCTGAACCAAACCCTTTTCCTGTTTAGACACTTTCCAAAAAATGTCTGTTTTTTCGACATTTTTCGGAAAGTGTCTGTTTTTTGGGCATACACACGACAATGTCTGTTTTTTGTTCCCGAAAGATTTGCTATTTTATAGTCATCAAAGAAACAGCTTTGTACTTTGATTTTTTCAGCAAAAAACAGGAGGGCTGCCATGAGCGAGATGTCACACAAAGCCGGAAGGGCCGCTTTCGGAAAAGCCATTGATATGGCAATGAAAAATGCGGATAAAAACTGGGAAAAGGAGGTAAACAGGATTCTTTCGCTTTCTGAAAGCTATATGAAAGGCGAAAAACTGGATATTGATTATGAAAAAGCCAGACAAATGGTCTGCGACAGAGACGGCACGTTAAATAAATATATCAACAGGATTCTTACGGAGGTTGACCCCCACGTACTCAGAACCACAGCGCTGAATCTGGGCTTTGAAGCCTTTTTCCACGGAACGAAAACCATCAGAAAAATGCGCACAATCCACCAGTGCAACGTTCCCTGGCTGATTTTAATGGACCCCACCAGCGCATGCAATCTCCACTGTACCGGATGCTGGGCGGCGGAATACGGGAACAGACTGAACCTGACCTTTGAGGAAATGGACAGCGTTATCAGCCAGGGCAAGGAGCTGGGGATTTACTTTTATATGTTCACCGGCGGAGAGCCCCTTGTAAGGAAAGCCGACGTGCTAAGGCTCTGTGAAAAGCATGACGACTGCGCTTTTCTTGCCTACACCAACGGAACGCTGGTAGATGAGGATTTCTGTCTTGAAATGAAAAGAGTCGGCAACCTCTATCTGGCAATCAGTCTGGAAGGCTTCGAGGCGGTCAACGACCTGCGCAGGGGCGGCGGCGTATACGGAAAAGTCATGCGCGCCATGGACTTGCTGAAAGAAAACGGACTCATTTTCGGGACCTCCATCTGCTATACCTCCAAAAACAGCGAGACGGTCACCAGCGACGAATTTGTGGAGCTTTTAGTGGAAAAGGGCTGCCGCTATGCTCTGTATTTTCATTATATGCCGGTGGGAAACGACGCCGCTATGGAGCTTTTGCCCACCGTAAAGCAGCGGATATACATAAAACAGAGGGTAAGGGATATCAGGAATATGACCACCGGAAAGGGAATCTTTACCATGGATTTCCAGAACGACGGCGAATTTGTGGGCGGCTGTATTGCCGGCGGAAGGAATTATTTCCATATCAACGCTAACGGGGACGCGGAACCCTGCGTGTTCATCCATTACTCCGGCGCAAATATCAAAACCCATTCTCTTCTTGAAATATTAAAGCAGCCCCTGTTTATGGCTTATCGGGATAACCAGCCCTTTAACAAAAATCATCTGCGCCCCTGTCCCATGCTGGAAAACCCTGAAATTCTCCAACGGATAGTAAAGGAATCAGGCGCAAAATCTACCGATTTGCAGTCGCCTGAAAGTGTGGAGCACCTTTGCGGGAAATGCCGTGAATACGCGGAAAGCTGGGCGGATACGGCGGACGCCATATGGCGGGAGACGCCTCACAGAAAGAGCAGCTATGAAAATTTCAAACCGGAAACAGAAAACAGATAAGAAAGGAAAAACCGCATTCCGCGCGGCGCTGCTATTGCTGCTTGTTCTCTCTCTGATTTTCTACCGGGATTCCCTCGGCAATATTATGGAGGGAATCCGGCAGGTTACATGGAAAGAACTCAGCATAAGCGTCCTCCTTGCCCTGTCGGGTTATCTCCTTGAGGGAATGACCATATCCTGTATGATGGAAACGGTCGTTCCCCGGACACATACCCATGGGTCTGCCCGCGGGTATAAAAAAAGCGGCATCTTCATCGCTTTTGTCTGCGAGTTTTACCGCCTTACCACTCTTGGAAACGGCTCGGGCATTGCGGAAATTCATTACCTGACAAAGAAAAATATCGAGACCGGAAAAGCCACGACTCTGACAATGATTCAGTATGTAATAAAAAGAACCGCCATTATGCTGTTTGGCGTTTTCGGTTTCCTTTTTCTTTTCTTCGGGGAAAACGCCGGAAATCTTTGCAGAGACTATCTGCCCTTTATGGGTGCAGGCTGTCTGATAACCGCGCTTGTGATTGCGCTTTTCCTGTGTATTACCTTATCTCCCGGGCTGGCTGCTGCGGCTCTTTATCTCCTTGACCGGCTGCGCCTTAAAATACCCTCCGGGGAGGAAACCTTTCATAAATGGGGAGAACAGATTACCCTTTTAAACCGGTCGGGAAAGGAGATTCTTTTAAAGAAAAAGAAAACGGCCGGCGTTTTATGTCTGCAAAGTGCAAAGCTTGTGCTGTTTTACAGTATTCCGGCCTGCTTTCTTTTCGGGAAAACGTCATTGACCGTAAGCGAGTGCGTCTTTCTTATGGCCGTGGCCTTTATGCTGGCCGGCGTGATACCTGCGCCCTCGGGAGCCGTATCCCTGGAATTTGTTTTCCTTTTATTCTTTGGTTCCTTCGCCGATTATCAGAGCGCGGTTACGGGAATTTTGCTCTTCCGCTTTGCCACATGGATTTGTCCGGCGGCGGTTGGTGGGATTATGCTGGCAGGGCAGGGGGTTTTTGGTCTAAAACCTGAAAGGCAGACGTCATAATCGCCCTGCAAATGCAATTATGGCAGATTTGGAATCCAATTCTTAATCTGCCACAATCACATCACAATATACGCAATTTTTCAATTTCTATCTTCAAAAAACCATCACTGTACCTGCGCCAGCTTCTCAAACAAATCCTCAAAAAGAGCGTCTCTGTTAATCCAGTACACGTAACGTATAAAATGCCTGTCAGGGTCAAAGCTGTAATGATGGTCGTACTGAGGAATCGGTGCGGGCACCAGCTTATCTCTCATAAAATCCTCTTCCAGAAGCCATCCTGCGGCGGTCACGTCCCAGATAATTCTTGACCAGGTTTTGTACGGGCTCTCCGCCGCGCCGTCCCTCTCCACAATGTCAACCAGATAATCGCACAGTTTATTTTTCCCGCGCAGAAACATTTCCAGTTCTCCGGCGGTAGTTTTAAAACCGGACACCACCCCGGCGCATGGAAGCTGCACCACCGCTGCGCCGCAGCCGAAAACCACTCTGGCCGCCGCCACGTCCTGACTGCAGTTAAATTCCTTATTATCCGGCCAGTCGTGGGCGTTCCCGCCAAGCCATACAATCACAATCCTGTCCGCAATTTCCGGCTTTATGAGCAGGGCGGAAGCCACATTGGTAATTGCCCCGATTGCCACTATGTACAGAGGTTTCTCCGGCGAGTATCCATAAGCAAGCTCCGCCAGCTTGTCCGCCGCTTCCGAATGCACGGGCGTCTCCTCATCCGGCAGCCATTCTGTGGAGCCCCGGTACACCAGACCGGCGTATTCTTCTTTTCCCATCAGGCTTAAAATATGGTGGATTTCCTGAAAACTTTTCTCCATTCCGTCCGCCGGATTGTCGGATTTGGCATTGTGAAAAGGAGCCGCACAGATTGCTTTTAAGTTTATCCTGTCCTTCCGGCAAAGCATGTACGCCAGCGCAAACTGGTCGTCCACCTCGTTGTAGGTGTCCGTGTCAAGTACAACGTCAATTTTTCCTTCCGGCTTTGAAAGCCTCTGAAAAAACAAAAAATCCTTCTGGTTCATATGAATACCTCATCCTTTTCTTTCATAAATATTTTTATGTTTCACGTACTAATCCATCTCCGCCGCCAGACTATGTACTCTCCGCTCCGCTTCCTTATAAACCGCCTCGTCTTCCCTTATAGAGATTATAAGGATTTTCCTATTCTGCCCTTCCGTAATCAATTTATAAACCACCCGCTGTCCCGTATTCTTCAACCTGATTTTATAGTAGCAGCAGGGCCTTAAGCCTGTATGGTTTCCGAGAGGTTTTCCAATCCCGTCCGGCGGCGGAAGCAGACCGTCCGCCGCTTTATTTATTGCTTTTATTATCATTTTCCGATTATGCGCATCTAACCGTTTTAAATCCCGAAGAGCTTCCTTAAAATATGCTATTTCCCATTTCATCTGCAGGCGCCTCACTCGATTTCAGCTTCCACATCATTCAAATCCTCTTCCGTGATACCGATTAAGTCCATAATCTCCTCCGGGGACAGAATTTCATTTGAATTAAAATGTGACATTCTGCTGTCGGCTTCCTCCTGCATGACGTAATCAGACAGCATTTCCATTAACGCTTCATATCTGCCGGGAGACATGAGTATACACGCCGGCCGGTTATTCTTCATCACAATTTTTGTACCGCTGGCTTCCACTTCATCAAAAATCCGATTGGCTTCCCCTTTGTTAAAACGGCTAATCGGTATAATTGAGTTCATAATCCCCATGACAGACATTTCGCTCATACAGTTACGCTCCTTAAAAACATTATCATACCTGTTTGCATTATATATATTTTACGCAGAAAAATCAATTAAATTATCAATCTATTTATAGATAAATTTATCTGTTAATTTATTTTTCTTTTGGATGTGCTAATCGCATTCCCTGTATTTCACTTCCTGTTGCTCTTTTTACAAATTTCTCATTTTTCCGTTCCAAACCAGCCTTCTGCTGTTTACTTCTGACGTTCTCGATATGCGCCATCTTCTTTGCGGTATCAGCCTGTGTAAGAGGGTAAAGCTTTTTATATATAGCGTCAATTCTTTCTTTTGACAGCTTCCTCCCCGCCTTTGCGGCATTCTGCCGGACAGCATCCAGGATATCATACCGTTTTATCACATAATGTTCTTTGCCTGTCAGCCTGATATCCTTTAAAATGCAGCGTTCACTGAACACAATATAGGAATAAAACGGCAGCGTTTTATCCGCGAGAAATCTTTGAAGCCATTTCAAATGGACTTTATTTTGAATAATCGGATTGAAAAACCTGTTTTTCTGTGTACGGCCATTCTCTGCCTTTAGGGTCTGTGTCCAATATTGCTCCGATTCCGTCCCGAATATCCATCCGCTGTAATTCTTGGATTCCAGCACATAGATACCGGATTCATGCAGAAGGACAACGTCCACTTCCGTGGTTTCTCCATTTTCCTTTGGCAGATACAGGTTAAACAGAAACCTCTTATACCCCTTGAGGGCTTTCAGATTCTTATAGGTATAAAATTCACCCCGACGACCTTTGTCCAATATCATGCTTATGTAAGAGTTTTTTGTCTGAGCATAATAATCAGTTTTCTCATAGTTCTTTTTCAACAGCAAAAAACCAGTAAACACTGCCAGGATAAGTACTGCTAAAAATAGTATTATCATAAACGCCTCCTTTTTATCATTCCCCGGTTACTTTATCCCCGACCTTTTCGCGATACTCCACTATCCTCGCCTCATATCCTTGCAGCATCCGTCCCCGGCCCGCCTTGTCCCTCCCCGGGACCGTATCATACACTATCTTCCACTTCCACTTCAAAGGATATGCCCGGACAGGCTTCTCCCCCAGATTGCAGTCGATTACAAAAACCTTTCCCTCCAATGCCCTCTCGTACACAAAGCGGTTCTTCTTTCTGCAGAGCACCCGAAAAGTCCCGTAGACGAAAGCCTTCTCCTCATGCCGCAGGCGAAGAAGCCTTCTGTAGGCCGCAAACACTTCCTTTTTCGGCTTCTGATAAAGCCCCTCATGGCAGGGCGGAAGCTTCCTGTTCCAGGGAAGAAGCACCCTTGCATGTTCCCTCGTTCCCGCAAGGATGTCGGCGAACACCTTTTCCTCTGGCCTGGTCTTTCTGTGTTCGGCGTAATAGCCCTTTGCCTCCACGTCCGTAATCTGCTCCATGGAGGTAAACTCATAATTGGCAAGTCCCATCTCGTCTCCCTGAAAGATAAAGGGCGTTCCCTTTAAAGTAAACTGCATGACCGCAAGGAGCTTCGAGAGCGCTGTGTGGCGGGAGCTGTCCTTCGTCACCTTGCTAATCATCCGGGGATTGTCATGGTTATTGTAAAAAAGGGACATCCAGCAGTTGTTTCCGTAATTTTCCATCCAGTCAGTCATGTAGTCCCGGAAGTAATTCAAATCGTATGCGTAATCCTCGAACCGCACATGTCCCGGCGTTTCCAGATGGTCAAAGGAAAACACCATATCCAGCTCCCGGCGTTCCTCTCCGGTCAGAAGCTGGCACATTTTCATCCCCGGTCCCGGCGTCTCCCCCACGGAAAAGGCGTCGTGGGGCGCAAAGGCCCTTTCCCTTATCTCCCGTAAATACTGGTGAAGCTTCGGCCCGTAATAATAATGCTCGATTCCCGTAAATCCCATCAGACTGCCGATGGTTTCATTGCCGTCGGGGAGGCCGTCCTCCTTGGATATATAGTTGATAACATCCATGCGGAACCCGTCCACCCCTTTATCCAGCCAGCGGTTTATCATGGCGATGACGTCCTCCCGCATTTTCGGGTTCTCCCAGTTTAAGTCCATCTGCTTTTTAGAAAAAAGGTGCAGCGCCCAGCTTTCGGAATCCTCCTCGTACTTCCATGCGGGCCCGGAAAAGAAAGAGGTCCAGTTGTTGGGCGGAGTACGGCTCCCGTCGTCCTTACGGAAAAAGTAGTAGTCCCGGTAAGGCGAGTCCGGCTTCTTTGCCTGCCTGTACCACTTGTGCTCGTCGGAAGTGTGGTTGATTACCAAATCCATAATCAGCCGCATTCCTCTGCGGTGTGTCTGGGAAAGCAGTTCTTCAAAGTCCTCCATGGTTCCGAATTCTTCCATGATTTTGTCATAGTCCCGAATATCGTAGCCGTTGTCATCATTGGGGGAATCATAGACAGGGGAAAGCCATAAAGCGTCCACGCCAAGCTTCTTTAAGTAGGGAAGCTTCCTGATAATTCCTTTCAAATCGCCGATTCCGTCGCCGTTGCTGTCGCAAAAACTGCGGGGGTAAATCTGGTAAAAAACGGCCTCCTTCCACCACCTGGGGGTAACCGCCTCTTTTGAGGCATAAGGTATGTCCCTCTCGCTGTTTACCAGATGAAGCAGGGCGTCAAAAAAGTCCGTCCCGAACCGCTTTTTTGTCAGCCTTGCAACCGTCCGCAGCTTCATACCGGAAACCGCCCTGTTTGTGACAGTCTTTTCCGGCAGTCCAAGCTGCAGCAGCACCCTGGCCAGGGCGTCATGCCCTACCGGACTTGCGTAAAGCTCCCCTACCGTGCTGTCGTAGGTCAGCCAGTGATTCTTTTTCCCCATAAAAACCTCCCTTTCTGATGCCAAAGAGGGGACGCTTTCAAAAAGCTGTCCCCTGATTTAAAAATACAGTGTTACTTATTTTGTTTCTTTCCATTCGTCAATCTGTCTCTGCATCTCGTCGATAACCTTGTCGATTCCTGTGGCTTCCAGTTTTTCCAGAAGCTTCGGGAGATACTCGTCAGGGTCAACGCTTCCTGTGTAGAGGGATTTTCCGAACTCGTCAAGCACGTTTCCAAACCCGGCAACCTCCGTGCTCACAGGCTCAAGGTCAAAGTCGAACCCAAAGGACGGCGCTTCCACAGAGGAGGCGTTAAATTCCTTAAAGGTAGCCCACTTGTCAACTGGCTCGTTTTCCAGTACATAGGTATTGAACAATCCGCCCTGTACCCAGTAGGAAACGGAATAGTTCTTTCTGGTTTCCTCGTTCAGCCTGATTTTGTTGTCGTAAACATAGGGCTTTCCTTCGGCGGCCGCGGCCTCGTCTGCCAAAACCTCCACCTTATCCCAGTGCTCGCCCTCGATGCCGTAGTTTAAAAGATTCCTTAAATATTCGTCGGTGTTGAGAAGGTTCAGAAATTCAATCGCCTTTTCCGGGTGCTTTGTCTGCGCGTTGACTGCGGTGAGCGCGCCCCGGGCGGAGAGGTTCGTCACATAGGTGTCCATAATCGGAGTGGATACCACCTCGTAGCCAAGGTCCTTTCCCCATACCAGTTCCGCATAGGGCTGGCCGTCTCCCTTTGTCACAAAACGCTTGACGGATTTGTCGTCGGAAGCTGTGGCCGCGTCCTTATTGATATAGCCTTCCAGATAATACTTTCTCATTGTCTGAAGGGTGGATTTCATTTTTTCCGTTTCAAATACGTTCTTAACCGTAAGGGTTTCGTCGCCGTACTCGATTCCCACAGGGTTCTGGATTAAGTCCATGTAAATGGGAGCGGAATAGCTGCTGGTCAGATACATGGGAACCACGTCCGGCTCGTTCTCCTTAATCACCTTAAGCCAGGGCTCCAAATCCTCAAGGCTGTGGATTTCGTCTACAGGAACATTGTACTTGTCAACGTACTCTTTGGTAAACACCCACATGGGCATGCTTCCGATTTCCTTTTCGGAGGGAACGCCGTAGGTTTTTCCCTGAACCTGCGCCGCTTCCCAGAAACGCTCGTCAATATTTTTGTACATCTCCGTATCCTTTATGTACTCGTCTATCGCGAGAAAAGCGCCCTTGTTTGCATTCTGCAGGTAATTGTTGGCCCAGGAACAGGTAAAGCACAAATCCCAGTCGTCACCGGTGTTGATAATCACCTGCATCTTCTGGTCGTAATCGCCCCAGCCCGCCGTGTTGATTTTCAGCTTAACGCCAATCTTTTCCGCGATGTACTCGTTGGCCTTTTCCACCACTCTCTCCTGGTCCTTCTGGGCGTCGCCAATCTGCCACCAGGTAAGCTCTACGATTTCTTCCCCGTTTGCGTTTTTCTCCGACCCCTGGCCGCCGCAGCCTGCCAGAAGACCAATCGTCATTGCCATTGCGGCTCCTGCCGTCGCCAGTCTCTTCCAGATTTTCAATTTCATTTTTTCTTCTCCTTTTTTATTTTACTCTTTTACAGCCCCTACCGTCAATCCGCTGACGAAATATCTCTGGAAAAACGGGTAGGCAAAAATAATCGGTAATGTGGAAATCACTACGATTGCCATTTTAATGGTTTCCTTCGGCATGTTGGCCGCCACTGCAATTCCGTCAACCCCCATGGTGGCCTTATTGTTTGCCAGCCAGTCGATGGAGCTTTCAATCTGAATCAGAAGATACTGCAGCGGAATCAGATTTTTGTCGTCCATGTACATCATGGCGTTGAACCAGTCGTTCCAGTAGCCCAGCGTCAGGAAAAGTCCGATGGTCGCAAGGCCGGGCAAAGCCATGGGAATGACAATCTGGAAAAACAGCCTCCACTCCGACGCCCCGTCTATTTTGGCCGATTCCACCACGGCGTCGGGAATACTGGTCTTAAAGAAAGTCCGAAGCACGATGATGTTAAAGGAATTAAGGCACAGGGGCAGAATCAGCGCCCACAGCGTATCCTTGAGCATCATTACCTTTGTCACTATCAGATAATTGGCAATCATACCGCCGCTAAAGAGCATGGGAATGGTAATCACCGTGGTGAAAAACTTCCGGTAGGCATAGGTTTTTCTTGACAGGGCGTAGGCGTAGGTTCCCGTCAGCAAAAGGCCGATAATGGTTCCCGCAACGGTGACAAGAATCGTCACGCCGTAGCTTTTGATGATATTTTCCCCTGCGCTTATAATGTACTCATAGGCGTAAAAGCTGAATTTCTCGGGAATGAAACGATACCCGTTCATGGCAAGCGACGCCTCATCGGTAAAGGAGATAATGACCACAAAGATAAAGGGTACGATACAAATCAGGGACAGCAGAGCCAGAATGATATTAAAGGCAACGTTTGTGGACGTCTTAATCTGATTGTACTTACACCCTTCCGCCTCCATTTTTTTCATTGCTTTTCTCATGTTTCTTTCGGACATTACCATTGCCCGGATATTATTATCTGCCATAATTTCCCCCCTAAAACAGTGCGTTTTCGTTGTCAACCTTTGACACGATTTTGTTTGCAATCATAATCAGGACAAAGCCTACCGCCGACTGGAACAGCGCCGCCGCGGAGCTCATTCCGATTTCGCCGCTTGTCTTAAGCGCCCGGAATATGTACGTGTCAAGCACGTTGGTTACCGGATACAGCGGGCCGGAGTTTTTCGGAAGCTGGTAGAACAGTCCGAAGTCGGCCTTGAAAATTCCTCCCACCGACATAATCAGCAAAATGGTGATTACCGGTTTTAAAAGGGGCAGTGTGATGTACTTAATCTGCTGCCATTTTGACGCTCCGTCCAGAACCGCCGCCTCGTAATAGGTCTTGTCGATTCCGCAGATGGACGCCAGATACACCACCGTGTTGTAGCCCATTCCTTTCCACTGGCTCATAAAAATGATGATGAAGGGCCAGTACTTTTTCTCCGTGTACCAGGAAACCGGCTCTCCCCCGAACTGCTGGATAATTGCATTGAAGTAACCCTTTTCCGGATTCAGGAATGCAAATACGCAGTAGCTTACCACTACCTAGGAAAGGAAATAGGGGAGAAACATGGAGCTCTGGTAAATTTTCATCATTCCCTTGTTTTTGATTTCGTTTAAGAGCAGCGCAAGTACCACCGGCACCGCCACTCCAAGGATAATGAAGCAAAAATTGTAGAGCACTGTGTTCCTCACGATAATCCATGCGTCGCCGCTGCTGAACAGAAATTTGAAATTGTCAAACCAGACGGTTTCGCTTGTAAACAGGTTGTAAAAGAAGCCGTTCCCGGACAATCTGAACTTCTTAAACGCCACCAGAATACCGAACAGCGGCAGGTACGCAAAAAATAAAAACCAGATTGCGCCCGGCATGCTTAATATCAGCATTTCCTTGTTCATTTTCAGCCTGCTTAAAAAATTTCCGTTGGAAGCCGCAGCCTTTTTTGTGTTTGCTTTCACCTTTAAACCTCCTCCTTTTTCATACTGCCAGCCGGCCTTTTATCCGCCAAACTGCAATATGTTTTTCTCTATAAAAACTATATCATTGTGCATTTTGCATTGATAGTTGAAAACTTTCAGATTTACTGCACAAATTCCAGAGGTTTTTTTGCATTTTATTCATCAAAAAAAATCGTGAAATAATTTGTCCATCATTTCACGATTTTTTCCAGTCTAATATTTTTTCATTTCCCGCAATGAGGCCGGGGATACGCCGTAGCACTGCTTGAATTTCCGGTAAAAATAACTGATATCGGTATATCCCACCTGCTTTGCAATGTCGTTGATTTTCATATTGGTGTTTAAAATCAAATCCTTTGCGATGCTGTTTTTGGTGTTGCTCAGGTACTGGGCAAAGGAACACCCTGCTTCTTTCTGGAAAATCTGTCCCAGATAGGAGGCGTTCATGTGGTATTTGTACGCCAGCGTCTTTAAATTCATATCTTCTCTGTAATTGTGCTGTACCTCCGATATAATCTGGCGGACCACCGGGGTATACTGGGAATCCTCCTCGTGGATGCACTCGATAATTTCCGCGATTTCGGAAAAAAACACGGTCTTGATTCCCCGGATGTCCTCCGCGCTGAAAATGGTTTCAATCAGCTCCGACAAATCATGGAACCTGCCGGATTCCAGTTTATACTCCTTCTTGATTTCCTGAAGCAGCATTGCCATTTTGACGGCAATCTGATATAAGGAGCTGATGGAGGCGTCCTTCCGTATATTGTTGATAAAGAGGTCTTCCGCATATCCTACCGCCTCCTCCTTTTCCTTTTTCAGGATATGCTTGCGGAGGCGGGCCTCGTCCATGCTGACGGCTTCCGTTTTCCGGTTTTGAATCTGCCGCCGGCTGATGCAGCTCCCGTACCCTTCGATTATCAGGTATTTCTGGAGCTTTTTCGCGGTTTGGTAAGCCTCGGGAAGCTGCCGGAAACTTTTAAAGGGAGGCCCGATACCGATAAAGGTCATCACGTTAAAATCGCTCTCTATTTTATTCTGGAGCTCTGAAAAATACTCAAGGGCTTTCTCCTCCTCCCATTCCTCCCTGGTAAGGAGCATGAGCAGCCCGTCGGGCGGAAGATGCACCGTTTTCAGCCTGCCCTCCTCTCTCCGAAGCGCCATGAGCACATCCGTAATCTTATTTTCCTTTGGCTCGTCCATGCTCCATTTCATTACGGCCGCATAATACGTGCCCTCCTCCGTTTCCAGATTCAGCATTTTCGCGTACTGGCTGTAAGCATCCCTGTCCGCTTTTCCGTTCAGAAAATGCATCCACTGGGTCTTTTCGTCAATGTATCTGAGATTCTTTTTATTCATCTCCTCAATCTTCCGGATGGTTTCCTTAAGCTGACGCTCCAGTTCCTCCTCGTTGATTGGCTTTAAGATGTAATTCTCCACCTCCAGACGGATTGCCTCCCTGGCATACGCAAACTCGTCGTATCCGGTCAGTATGATGAACCGCACCTTATCTTCCTTTTCCCGTATCTTCCTAAGAAGGGTCAGCCCGTCCATCACAGGCATGCTGATATCCGTCACCACAATATGTACCGGCTCTTTTTCCCACATGGCAAGCGCCTCCTGCCCGTCGTGGGCCATATGCACCACCTCAAGCCCCAGCGCCTCCCAGTCCAGAATGTTTCTGATTCCCTGCAAAATCAGCTCTTCATTTTCCACCAACATCACTTTCATCATAGTCCGTCTCTTCCTTCTCCCCTGGCTCTACCGTCGGGAACCGTAAAATCACCCGGAGCCCGCCGCCCTCTCTTGCCTCCATCAAAATCCCGTAGTCCCTGCCGTAAACAGCCTTTAATCTGCGGTTTACGTTGGCAACCCCGATGGAAGCCTCCTTTTTCATGGTATCGTTCAAAAGCTCCTCGTTTTTGGCCGCAAGCTCCTCCTTCGTCATGCCCCGGCCGTTATCTTCCACAATTATCCGGAAATCCTCTTCCTTTTCAACCGCAATCCGTATAAAATTATCCTCTTCCCTCATGCGGATGCCATGGATAAAATAATTTTCTATAATCGGCTGCAGTACAAACTTGATAATCGGCGTCTGAAGATACTCCTCCGGACATTCCACCAGAGCCTGAAACTGCTTCTGGTAACGAAACTCAAAGAGCTCCATATACTTTTTGCTGTAGTGCAGTTCCTGGGCCAGCGTAATCACGTCCGCCTCCTTTAGCTGGGCCCGGAAGGTCACCGCCATGCTGTAAAGCATTTTCCCCACTTCCCTGTCGCCGTTACAGATAGCTTTCATCCGAATCGCCTCTAACGTGTTATATAAAAAGTGCGGGTTAATCTGGCTCTGCAGCGCCGCCATCTCCGCGTTCTTCTGCTCGATTTCCGCCAGATACCGTTTCTTTATATGCTCGTCAAGGCGCGCGCACATCTCATTGAAGTACCGGGAAATCAAATCCAGCTCGTCGCCGTTTTTGTTGGCGGGAATCCGTATATCCAAATCCCCCTCCATAACTCCCGTCATTCCGTCCAGTATCCTGTTTAAACGCGTGGCAAGCCGCTGCAGATAATACCTTACCAAAGCCTCCCCAAACGCCATCGCAAAGACTCCCACGGCGAAAATCATAAAGACAATGGTTCCGGGAACCCTGGCCGCCTGCTTTCTCTCAAGATAGCTGACGGCATGGTACTGTCCCATCTGGGTATGCTCCGCATAGGCGTCAAGCAGGCTCTCAAGATTTCCCTCCCTCTCCGCCTCCCTAATCGCGGAAAGTGGTTCCTTTGAAGAGGAGGCAAAGATACCTGTCCCGGCTTCGTTATACACAATCAGCTCCGGCCGGTCGTAGTATTCATAAATTTCCCTGAATTTATCCCCCGCAAAGCCCAGAACCATACAGCCTTTCACTTTCATAGTGGCCGGATTCCGTATTTCCTTCAGATAGGTAAAGCTTTCTTCGTCTGAGAGATTTTCCTCAAAAAACCTGTTCTTAAACGCCTCGCCGGCGCTTTTCCTGTAGCTTTTACCGTCCCTTGTATACTCGGTAACCTCATCCCGCTCATAGCTGTAAAGCACCACGTAATTCAAATCGGCGTATGCCTGAAAGGCGTCCAGAAAAAACTTCTCGATGCCCTTATATTCGCTGATTTTGTTTTCCATGTAGGTGTCCAGCCGGTAACGCTGGTAATCGGAAGGCTCGTCCGTCATATAATGCAGCGCGTCGTTCAGCTCCATGACGGATTTGTATAAATCCTCGTGGATGTATTCCGCCGTGTCCGCGGTTTCCTCCAGATAGGAGGACGCCGCCCGGCTCATCATCTCCATATAATTCAGATTCTGTTCCAGAAACCGCTGCCGGGTGCTGGTATAAAAATAGAGAACCAGAAGCAGTATCACGCATGCAAGAACCGCCGTATATATGTAAAATAATTTGTTGTACAACTGCCTTGAGCCCTTAATTTCCATCTTTACAGCCATGCTCCTTTCCAACCGCAAAAAGGAAATGCGGTTATCCCGCATTCCCTCTGCGTCTTATTTTTCCAGTTTCCGTAAAAGGCTTTGGTTCATAAACATAACCAGAAATCCGTAAACGCTTCCCATAAACAGCACCGTCGTCCCCGCCGATATCTCGAAAGCCGCTAAAATCAGGCAAAGCGCCGCGATGTTCCCCAGCGTAAAGACCGGTTTTGCAATCATAAGCGTAACCGCCGCCTTTATCAGTTGTATGTCAGTCATCTCGTACCGGCTGGCAAGCATGTAAAGAGTCGGCGTAATGAGAACAGCCATGGCAAACAGTACGGCAAAAACCACCGCCATCCACAGGCTTTTCATCCTGACGGAAAAGAACTCCATGTTGGCCTGGCACATGAAAATCACAAAAAGCTGTCCGCACCCAAGCCTTATTTTCTGCCAAAAGCCGGAGAAAAATCCTTTCCGGTAATCCCTGATTGCTTTCCCCTCCGTTCCCCTGATAATGCGGTTCATCGCGTACATGACCGCCGACAGGGCCGGGGCCATGGGAAGCAGGCACAAAAGAAACAGGGGAAGGCATTCCCGTATCTGCCCGGCGCCCACAAACAGCAAAAACAAAAGCGCCGGAATATTGGAAACAATAAACAGCAGATTTATGATAAAAAAGTAGCATACCTTTTCACAAAATCCCATTATTCTGTCTATACGGAACAGTTCTCCCATACATCCTTCCTCCTTTCATTTAAACAGACAACAGTACCGTCTTAATCTCATAGGCATGGAGCTTTAAGGAAATCTTCCCTTCCGCGAATTCCGTAAGGGGCCGCTCCCTCAAATCGCATTCCGCCCATGACCTGTAAGCAAATCCCGGTTTTACCTCCACTTCCTGAGCCGAGCCTGCAAATTCATGGAAACGGACTGCCAGATACTTTCCGTCCTCGGATTTCTTCACCGCGTCCAGCTCCACCTGCTCATTGTCAAAGGACAAGAAGCTGTCAAAAGTAAGGTTTGCTTCTCCCGCCACGGCCTCCATGGGCTCGTTCAGCGCGAAGGCTTCGGGAACCACATTTCCCGCCACAAAGTCTCCCTGATGAGGAAGCAGCGCATAAGTAAACTCATGCTCGCCCTGGTCCTGAAGGTAATCGGGGTGGGTTCCGGCCCGGAGCAGGGAAATGCGCATCACGTTATCCTTGATGTCATGGCCGTACTTGCAGTCGTTTATGATACTCACGCCGTAATTTCTCTCCGACAAATCCGCCCATCTGTGGGCAACCGTCTCAAATTTCGCCAAATCCCAGCTTGTGTTCCAGTGATTGGGACGCCTTACATTGCCGTACTGTACGTCGTATGTGCCGTAGGTGGAGCGGATATCCACCGGAAAAGCCGCTTTCAGGAGCTGATGCTGCTCGTGGTAATCCACCTTTGTCTTAAAGTCAATTCTTCTGTCGCTGCTGTAAAGCACCATGTCCTGGCGAATCCGGGAGTTCATATAATTCCATTCCATGTGGATATTCATGCGAAGAGGCCCCATTTCCGTGATTTCAAACATGGAAAGCTCCGTGATTTCCCGCATTTTTTCCTGATAAAAAATGTCCACGTCCCAGGCGTCAAAGTCGATGGGCTTATCCTCAAACACCTGCAGCACGTTGGCCCGCATTCCTTCGGGAACCACGTCCCGATGGTAAGTCTTGTCATACAGCCGCACAATCTGCCCGTAGCTGTTCAGGGAAATCTGATAGAAAGGCGTTTCAATCTCCCTGCCTGTGCCGACGGCAGCATCCGTTACGGTGCCGCTGACGGAAAAGGCCGTCTGCAGCGGCGCGCCCGCCTTTGCCCCCTCTTTTGCTTCCTCAAAAACAACGGTCTTAAATCCCATTGCCGGAACGTCCTTTACCTCCACGTAGGTAACGCCGCTTCCCTTTTGCGCGGCAAGCTCGTTTCCGTCGGCGTCTCTGTAAACGCCCTCCCCGCTGCCCGGAAGCGGAACAATCTGGCTCATGGTCCAGCCGGAAGCGTTGATAATCGTATAGGTATTTTCCTTTTTCCCAAGCAAACGCTCATACGCCCCGTTCTTTATGCCGCGGGCAATTTTCTCGATATATTTATAATCCTCTCTGGAATCCTCGTAAACCTCGCGGATAGAGGAACCGGGAATAATATCGTGGAACTGGTTCGTCAGAATGTGCTTCCATCCCTTTGTCAGCTCCTCCTGCCCGGCAAGGCCAATATCCCCCGAAAGGATTGCCGCCATCGCCGTCAGCCACTCCGTCCTGCGGTACAAAAGCTCCATCTTCCGGTTCATGCGCTTATTGTATCCCTGGCTGGTGTAAGTCCCTCTGTGGTACTCCAGGTACAGCTCGCCGTCCCAGGTGTGGACATACTGCTCCGTGTTTTCCACCGTGTCGTGAAGCCTGCGGAAGTATTCGCCGGCTGTGGACATTTTCAGGTTGGGAAGTCCCGGAATTTTTTCAATTCTTCTCCGGTTCTCCAGCATATCCCGGTTCACGCCGCCGCCCCCGTCGCCGTAGCCAAAGGAAATCAGTAAATCCTTATTCACCTGCTTTTCGCTGTAGGCGTTCCAGACGCCCTGCACCGTTCTGGGCGTAATCATGCCGTTATAGGTGTAAAACCAGGAGTCCCTCTCACGCCAGGGCTCCGGCGTGGTGACAAAGTGGGTCAAAACCTCGCTTCCGTCGATTCCCTTCCATTTAAAAGTATCGTGAGGCATACGGTTATACTGGTTCCAGCTTATCTTTGTGGTCATAAAGGTGCTGATTCCGGCTTTCTTCAAAATCTGCGGAAGCGCCCAGGAATAACCGAACACATCGGGCAGCCACAGAAATTCCACGTCCTTGCCGAACTCTTCCTTTATAAATCTGCTGCCAATCAAAATCTGTCTTGTGAGAGATTCCCCGCTGGTTAAGTTGCAGTCAGCCTCCACCCACATGGCCCCGTCGGCCTCCCAGCGTCCTTCCTCCACTCTTTTTTTGATTTTCCCGTAGATATCCGGAAATTCCTCTTTCATGTACTCATACAGCTGAGGCTGGGTCTGCAGAAAAATGTATTCCGGGTACATCTCCATCAGACGAAGCACCGTGGAAAAAGAACGGGAGCCTTTTTCTCTTGTATGCTTGAGCCGCCAGAGCCATGCCATATCGATATGGGTATGTCCCACGCAGTACACGTTCACCATGGACTTTTTGTCCATCCTGTCAATGCTTTCATTCAGGTAATCGTCGGCCTGATGGACGGATTCATAAAATTCTTCGCTGCCCGGATAAGACCAGTCAATACAGTGGCACGCGCCGTCAAGGGCTTTCCGAAGCTCATGCTGCATGGGGTCAGAGGCGTCAAGCTCTGCTAACGTCTGCCATACCATGGAAGCCATGTAGTAAAAATCATCCGTCTTTTCGTCAAGCCATGCCAGGTCCGCCCGGGCAATCCTGTGCTCCTGCTCCTTCGGGATTCCGCCGCCCTCAAGCCCGGACCACAGGCGGAAAGTCACGTCCACATCCTTTCCGCAGAGTTCCTCCTCAAAAAACACTTCCTTATGATTGCTGTCCACACCCTGATACATTTTCCCGTCTATGTAAATCATGGATTCGAAACCGGAGTTATTTCCGCCGCCGGTATTTCCGAAGTCAAAGATTCCCACAACTCTTTTCCCTTTCCATTCCGAGGGAATGTGGATTACCTTATGCATCCAGAGAAATTTGTCGCGCCCTTTCCAGGTATCCCCGACCTTCATCGTCTCCCATCCCTCAAAGGATTCGGGAAGCTGCGGATTTACCACGCCCTGCGTATCCTCCGCCACGGCAAACTCCAAAAGTTCAATCGTATCCCGATATCTGTACTGCATCGCCTCGTCGATGCGCCTTTCCAGTTTTCTGTCCGTTAAAAACATGATGCCCTCCTGTTAAAAATAAGTCTGTCTGATTGATTACACTCATTCTACTACAGCCGCAAAATTATCTCTATTCGGAAAATTCTATATTTGATGTATAAATTTTATATCCGATGACTTTTCCGTCCGCCTGTGCCAAAAACCCCGCTCCACAGCTTCTGATTTTTAATGCAGATTCGCGCAGATTCTGTCGTATTCCTCCTCGTCCAGTTTGTATTTCTTCTTATATAAAAAGAACGACAACAGCATGAGAAAACAGGGAACCACCGTCATGGCCGCCAAAAGTCCGGCGCTTTGTCCCGCCGTGACGCCGCCGTGCCTTTCCGCCACGCTGTTTGAAGCGTCTTCCGCCGCATCCTTTTCAGAGCCGAAAATCACTTCGGATATTTCCGTGAGTTTTTCCTCCTCCGAAATCAGTCCCTGCGCGCACTGCTGCTCCAGCCCGGAAATGGCATTGGTATAGCCGGTGACCCCGAATAAAAGATAGACCGCGGAGGTAAGAGCCACTATCAGGGCGGAGCTCATTTTGGTAATAAACGGTCTGAGGGAAGTGATAATTCCCTCGTCCCTTGTTCCGAATTTGTATTCGTTGTACTCCACCGTATTCATAATGGAAATCATCATAATCAGGTAAAAGCAGTACTGTCCGAAGTTGGAAAACATATATCCGGCCACCAGAAGCCAGAACCTGTCCATCCCGATGCCCGGAACAAACAAAGAAAGGAGCATCAGCGCATACCCCAAAGTGGATATCACGGCCATAATGCCCATCAGCTTTTTCCTGTGAATCCGCCTTGAAACCGCCGGGTACACAATCATCAAAACCGCCGTGGCCGACATACCCACAGTATTGAACAGAGAATACAGCCCGCCGTTATAGCCGAAGGTGAAATAAATATAGGCAGAACCAATCCCGCCAATCACCAGCCCGTTCCCCACCTGCTGAATCAGGAAAATGACCGACACCCACACAAGCTGGTCGTTCCGGGCTATGGTATGAAAGATTTGCTTAAAGGAAAACTTTTCCCTCTCTTCGCCGGCTTTGCCCGTCTCCCTGTGCTCCCGCACCCCAAACAGCGTAAACATGATGAAAAGAGGCGCAATCACAGCGATAACCAGCGCGATTCTTCCGTATGCCGCCTCCGAACTGCCGCCGATTGCCCAGGTTCCCGCGGAAAAAACGGGAATCAAGATAGCAGCCAGCGTTCCGCCGATTCCCGCAAACAGGGTGGTGCGGGCGGTAAACCGGTTCCTCACATCGGCGTCCGAGCCAAGGGCCGGAATCATTCCCCAGTAAGAAATATCGCTCATGGTATAAGTGATGCTGAAAGCAAAATACATCAGCGCAAAAAACCAAACGAACCGCCAGCCGGAAAGCCTTACGTTAAAAAGCAGATAAATCACCACCGAGGTGGACACCCCGCCCGCCGCCAGCCAGGGCTTGAATTTGCCGAACCGGGAGCGGGTCCTTTCTATGATATTTCCCATCACAGGGTCGTTTAAGGCGTCAAACACCCTGGCCGCAATCATAATCCCCGTAATCGCCCCGACCTGAGCCCCGTTAAGGGAATGGGTAAACAGCACGAAGGTCAGCAGATAGCTGTTAATCAGACTGTAAACCGCATCCCTCCCCATTGTTCCCAGCGGAAAAAATATCAGATTTTTTTTGGTTGTTTTTTCATCCTGCATTGCTTTTATTCTCCTGCCGTTTTGATTTCTTCCCTCTTCGGGATGGACGGAACCGCCCCTTTCCGGGATACGGCCACAGCCGCCGCCATCGCCGCCCTTTCCATGATTACTTCAATGGCTTCGCCTTTCATCATGCCGTAAACAAAATAGCCGGTAAAGGTATCTCCCGCCGCCGTAGTGTCCACTGCTTTCACCGGAAAGCTCCTCTGAAAATGCCGGAAGCTCCCTTGCCCGTAAAAAGCGCCCTGCGCCCCCATGGTGACCACAGCCTGCGCCCCGGGGTACTTTTTCAGTATTTTGTCAACCAGCTTTGCGCCGTCCTCTCCGTTTTCGCATTCTTTTCCGCCGTTTTCCCTGTCTTCGCCTTTTCCGCTGCCTTCCCCGTCCTCTCCGTTTCCGCCGGCGAGGAATCCGGCCTCTATTTCATTTACCAGAAAAACCGATACCTTTGACAAATCGCAGCCGTTAAGCCCCTCGTCAAAGGGAGAAGGATTTAAAACTATCTTCATTCCCTTTTCATATGCCCTGTCAATGACAACATCCAGCAGATTAATCTCGTTCTGCAAAACCAGAATATCCCCTTTTCCAAAACCAGCCAGCACTTCCCCAATAAAATCCTCCGTGATTTTCCGGTTGCCGCCTCCGTAGAGAAGAATGCTGTTCTGGGCGTTGTCGTCCACCTGAATGATGGTGTGGCCGCTCTTTCCCTCCGCCGTCCGAATATAATCCGTATTCACATGGTTTTCCCGGCAGATGTCAAGCAAAAAACCCCCGTCGTCCGCTCCCACCATACCGGCGTGATAGACCTCCGCCCCTGCCCTTGCGGCGGCTATGGACTGGTTTAAGCCCTTTCCGCCGGGAAAAACCTCCATTTCCCCGGCTTTTAAGGTTTCCCCGGGCTGCAGAATGTGCGCTACCCGGTACACATAATCAATATTTAACGAGCCAAAATTCAATATTTTCACTGTCTGTCCTCCTGTTTTGGTTCCGCTTTTAAATCAGTTTTGATTTCATGTAAGTGCCGCTGCCGCCTGCGCTGTTTTTATCCTGATTTCCCTGCAGCTTATATGGCTTCCGTCGCGCACGGCAATTCCCGCGGAGCCTGTCAGGTACGGCCCGTCCCCGTCAACTGCTTCCAGACAGATATCCCCCGTCCTGGCACTAATCCTGTTTTTCTCCGCCCCGATTTCAATTCGGTATTCCTTCCCCGTTTCCCATACAAAGGGCGCGCCGGCAAGCCTTACCAGACCCTTTCGGGTATTCTTCATAAGGACAAATTCTCCCTCCGAAAATCCTGCGAAGTATCCCCGCACGCCGCCCTGCACCCGGATACAGCCGTAATGCTGTTCGCCTGCATGGGGCGTCAGCGCAAACTCCGCCCGGTAGTCCCGCCAGTCATACCGCCCGGTGTAGGCTTCCCCGAAATCGGCGCAGGATAAATGCAGATTTCCATCCTCCAGAAAGAGATTTCCTTTCAATCGGGTAAACTGGCTGATTTCCTTACGGACGGAAGTCCATACCTCCTCTTTTTCCTTTGCAAAGTCAATCGTATAGTCCGGCCCTCCCGCCGCGTATAAATCGTCAACATAAACGTCAAAGCCTGCCCGGTTCCCGCTCATGGCGCAGATTTCAAAGGCAAATCCCATTTCATCCAGCAGTACGCCCTCCATGGCCGGAATAGAGTATTGCAGCGTAAACCATTTTCCCTTTTCCGTGATATACTCCCCGCTCAGATAAAGCTCCTTTGTCCGGGCGTTTCTCACATAAAGATATGCCTTGCACTCCGGCGCCTCCTCCGGCAGCATCACGCTTCCGCAGACCGTCTGGCCCGGATACAGAAGCGGCGAAAAAGCCGGGTCGTAGCGGCTGTCGTGAAAGTCCTCAGGAAAGAGGCAGGTTCTGACATACAGGCAGACCCTCTCCCCTGGGCTGACCGGATAAGCGTGTGCCTTAAGGCATCTCTCCCCGGTATGGGAAGTCTCCGGCGTGTTTAGAAGCGAAAACTCCGGCGTTTCAGGGCAGGATGGGTTCGTGCGCTCAAGCCGCATTTCCATGGCATGGGTGGAACCGGGAAACTCAAAGTGGCAGCTATGAATCCGGTTTTCTATGATTTCCCGGAAGGGTTCGGGAAGCGTTTCTCCCCGAAGAGCCCACGCCAGCTTTGCAATATAACACGCGCCATAGGGAATATCCTGAATATTTAAGGAGCCCACAACGCCTGAACACGCCAGAAAATCATTGACAGGCTTCCGCCATTTTTCCTCTATGGCCTCAAGGCCTCCCCGCACGCCCATAATCGTGGCCACGTTCCCCACGTTGCAGTCCGTGTCCCAGCCGCACCGGTTGCAAATCGTCAGCGTATCGGAAAAATCCCCCTTCCCATACAAAAGCGCGAGAACGATAACCGCCGTGTTGGGCAGAATATGGCAGACGCCAGGATATCTGTCGTAACCGTGAAAGCTGCGGATATAGGCAAAACAGTCCTCCCAGTTGTCCGGGTGTTTTTCATGGAAATCCATAACCTCCCGGACAAGTTTTGCGTAAGCGCTTTCCGCCGGGATACAGGAAAGCCCCTTTTCCAGAATTGCCCGGATATCTTTTTCCACAAATGACACACTGATGCAGGCGGCAATAAAAACGCCCCCGTAAATCCCGTTTCCGTCATGGGTCACGCTCGCCGCTTTCGCCGCAAGGGACGCCGCCTGACCGGGATTCCCCGGACAGACCAGTCCCCAGGTGTCGATGAAAATCTGCCCCCCAATCTGCTCCGCCATAGTGCTGCCGTTCTGCTTACGGCTCCCGCTTCGGGGCGCTGGAATGCCATGACGAAGGTTTAAGTAGGCCGTGTGCTCCGTAGAGCATCCATAGCCTCCCCACCAGAAAAACCCGTGCTCAAAGGGCGCATAATTGAGCAAAGCCTCCCCCACATCGTCGGCCGTCATTTCCCGGCCTTTTGCCATACTCTCTTCCAGCGCGCGCAGAAAGAACAGCGGCCCGTTGCTGTCGTCGTCCGCCGCAAAACGCTTATAGTCCACCGGGTAATCCCGGCACTTCCCGTAAACGCTTTTTATCTGCTCATAAGTCCACCCCTCGACCGGCGCGCCAAGGCGTATCCCTATGATTTTCGCCAGCCAGCCCGCGTAAATTTTTTCAATCCATTCCTTTTTCAGTTCCGCCATAATTTTTCTCCTGATAAGCACAAAAGGAAGCAGCAATCCACTTCCTTTTTATAGTCACGTTTCAATATTATGTCTTATCCTATTATATCTTTTCTTCAAAATTTCGTCAATCGAAATGCTGTTTCCACACGGGATTTTCATGGGAATTTTATTGTAAATCAGACCGGCCTTTGCTATAATCAGTAAAACCGTTGAAAGAGAGGTACATAAAGTTGAAAACCGTATTTCAGAGAACAGAAATAACAGAGCCGGCTCTGTTTAATCCCTCCGACACCACAAAAAAGCCAGAGGGTTTTCCGGAAATCTGCATCTCCGCCTTTTCCCGCAAATTCTTTGAGAAATTTATCGCTTCGGGCAGCGCGGAAATAATTGCCCATCTCCACTCCGTAAACGTTGACACGCCCGTCTATAAAATCAATTATAAAGGAAAAGAAATTGCTTTCTATCAGTCCATGGTCGGCGCACCGGCCTGCGTGGGATATTTTGAGGAAATCATAGCCATGGGCGCCAAAAAGTTCGTCCTGTTCGGCTCCTGCGGCGTGCTCGATGATAAAACGGTGGACGGCAACATTGTAATTCCCGTTTCCGCCGTCCGGGATGAAGGCACCAGTTATCACTATATCGCGCCCGCGCCGGAAATCGAGGCGGACCCCTGCGCCGTTCAGGTTCTGGAAAACGTACTGAAAAGCTTTGGCTGCCCTTACGTAAAAGGGAAAACATGGACCACCGATGCTTTTTACCGGGAAACCGTTCCCATTGTAAAAGAACGCAGGCAGGAAGGCTGCCTTACCGTTGAGATGGAATGCGCTTCCATGCTGGCCGTCTCAAAATACCGGAACATTCCCTTTATCCAGTTTTTATTCGGCGCCGACAATCTCAGCACCGATACGTGGGACAAGAGAGATTTGGAAACGGCCGGATTTTCCAACACGGAAAAGTATATGGTTCTGGCGTTTGAATGCGGGATTGCCCTGTGATATTCACCGTCAATAGTACGGGCGCTGCCTCTGTCCCAAAGCAGCGCCCTTTACCTGTTAATCTGTTATTTTTCTTCTTCCCTTCTTTTCTTCCGGATTACTGTCATGCCGCCTGCAAGAACCAGGACGCTGCCTCCGGCCAGAACGGTCAGGAACGTTTTAAGGCCGTTTCGGCCTTTCACCTCTGCAGAACCGTTGCCGGGAGAACCGGCATCCCCGCCGTTTCCATCTTTCTTAAGCTGCTTTCCATCTTCTCCGCTGCTCCCGGAATCGGAATCCATTGAAACGCCGTCCACAACAACAACGTAATTTCCTCCTCTGGTAAATGCAAGCTCCACGGTTCCGTCCGCCATTATCCCGCCGTCACAGACAAATTCCGGTTCCTCTTTGCCCTCACCCAAGTATATCAAAACGGCTGTCAGACCGGCATTTTCCTTGCCTGCGTCAAGAGAAAGCACTGCCGTAAAGCCAAATTCACCCTGATGAAGCAGCTTCAGATAAATACTTCCGTCCGCGCTGCCCGGCTTTTCCCGCAAATCCTGATAAAGGCTCCCGGGTACTATGCTTAAGTCCTCCGGTATCTTCCCGGCTTCTGTCTCTGCCGAAAAATCAATATCTCCAATTTTATCCGCCTTAAAGCTCCTTCCGTTTACGCGCCAGACCATGCCGTTACCCATGTAAAAAGCAATGGTAATATCCCGCCCGCTCAATACGTTCAGGACTTCACCCGGAACAACCACCTCCCCGTTCATATCCACGTTTATCAAATCACCCTCCGGAGCGTCTTCGGCCTCCGATTTGATAATCTCCCAGCCAGTTTTTGTCACCAGAGCCGTACCATCCGCAGGTTTTATAAAAGGCTGCCTGCGAAATGCACTGTTGCCGAATAAATCCCGGCTGCCGGCCTTTTCTCCCCCGGCAATATGCGAACCGGCGGAGTTTTTCGCTGTCTGCCGCCCCAAAGAAGCGCCTGCGCCATTTTTGAGATTGCCGGAGCCGCTGCCGGCCGGATTGCCTGCCCTGCTGCCGGAACCGCTTCCCGTTCCGCCCTCCGAACCGCTGCTGTTGCCGCCGCTGCCAGAGCCGCCGCTGCCCGAATTCCCCGAACCGCTCCCATTATCGCCGCCGGAGCCGGAACCATCTTCCGAACCGCCGCCATTGTCGCCGCCGGAACCATCTCCCGTACCACCGCCAGAGCCGCCTCCCGTACTGCCCGTCTTTGTATAACTTACGCTGGCCGCCAGACTGTCCGTCATACCCGCTTTCACGGCAAAGGCTTTCACTATGGCCGGAACTGCCACCGCAAATTCGCCGCTATATCGTTGGGACAGCATTGTAGGCTCACTTCCGTCTGTTGTATAGTAAATCTCAGCCCCCGCCGTTTCACAGGTAATCGTAACCGTAAGGGCGGTTCCGCCCGCATAGCTTCCGCCCGCCGGACAGACAGAGGGCATCTTTACCCTGAACCGGGGCAGCGCGGCCGTTGCGGAAGACACACTGCCGGCATTTTTGTCGCCGGTTTCCTTATACCGCTTGTAGCCTGCCGCCACTTCCCCCGCTGCGCCATATCCCACATTATCATCCTGCCAGTTTATCCCGTCAAAGCTATACTCGCAGCCTTCCGTGGCGGGAATCGTCACAAAGTAGCCCTTTTCTCCGTCCGCCTCATAAATAAGCTGAAAATCCCCCGGCGCGGCTTGCTGTCCTTTTGCCAGATTAACCTCCGCCTTTGCTTCCGGAGACTGGTTGTGAGTTGCCGTTGCCTGACGACGGACGGCAAGGGTTATGGTATCCGCCGACGAAAACTCTTTTACATTGGCTCCCTCCGCCGACGACCAGCTGGCTCCGCCATCAAAGCTGTATTCCGTTCCGTCCGCTTCCTCAATCGTCACGGTCACGGTTCCGTTTTCCTTTTTCTCTATCCGGTACTGCAGCGCCGGAGCCGGAGGCGTGATTTTAGGAAAGGCAATCTGCCCTGTCCCTTTTGCGCTCCCCGCCTCATAGCAGTCCGTTTCCGGCATTCTTGCATAAAAGGTATGGGTCTTGCCCGGCGTTATGCCTGTAAACTCATTGGAATTCTGCCAGAGGCCGTCGTCCATCCGATACTGTGCGCCTGCAACGGCGTTCACAGTGTAGGAATAGGTTTTCCCGTCCGTGATGTAGCTGCCCGCCACATTGCCGGGAATCTCCCGTCCGTCCGCTTTTGCCACCGCGCCCGGCGTTTCGTCCTCCAAAGCGCCCTCATAGCCTGCCGCCGTCACCTTCACAGAAATCTTTTTGCCGATATCCGCTTCCTTTAAAGTATAAGCCGCGCCGCTTCCCGTCTGTACAGGCGCTGTTTCCCCTTCCCGGTAAAAGCTGTAGACAAGGGGAACGCCCGGCTGCGCCCCGGTTACCGCTGCCGTCAGGGTTTCCCCGTATTTCGCCGTCCCGGTAAGAGCCGCGCTTCCCTCCAGATAAGCGGTAAAGGCCGCGTCGTTTTTGACTGCCCCGCTGGCAAGAAAACTCTCCGTTGCTTTCGCCCGCACCTGAATCTGCCCTGCCTCATAGGCGTAATTACCGATTGCCAAAGTTCCGGTTACCTTTGTATTATCCTGCGCGTCAGGAGAAAAAGCGGCGCTTTCCATCTCCTTCCACGTGCTTCCGCCGTCAAGGCTGTATTCATAAACCACATCTTTTTTTCCGGTAAAGGTAAAACTGTCAGTCCCCGGCTCATCATTCACCCGGCCATTTACCGGTGCGTTTACCGCCGGGCAGTCCGCCTTCTGCACCTTATCCCCGGCTGTCGCATCCAGCTTTCCGGAGCAGTTCTCTGCCGTCACCTCCACACCGATTTTGCAGCCCACATCCTCCGCCGTCAGCCTATAGCTTACGGAATTTGCCCCCGGAATCGGCGTCCTGTTCCCGGCAGCATCCTGACGGTACCACTGGTAGGAAACAGCGCCGGCATTGGCCGTCCCCACAGATGCCAAAGCCGTCAGGGTTTCCCCGTATACCGCTTTCCCTTCTATGGAAACTGTACCCGCTACGGCGGTTTTCAATGTGGTAAAACTGACCTGCTTCACCTCTCCCACGTTCCCCGCAGCGTCCGTGCCCACCGCATATACATAATAGACGGTGTTGGCCTTAAGCCCGGTAAGATGCAGCTCCAAATCCGTCCCCGCCTGCCCGCCGGTGACGGAGCGCTTTACACTATCGGCAGAATTCAGAATATCCGACGCCGTAATGCCGCTTTTTTCCGTATCCGACAGAAGATAGGTGATATTTCCGGACTCATTCATCTTAGCGAGCGGAGCCGCACCGGTGTCCTTAAGCCCCTCTCCCGCAGGCGCTGTCAGGGTAAGTACGGGCGCGGTGCTGTCAATCACAATACCGTCCGAGCAGATATAAGCGCTCCGGTTCCCCGCTTTGTCCTGCGCGTAAGCATAAATCACATAGCGCCCTTCCTCGTCCAGAGGAAAAGATGTCATATCGGAGGCCGTCCAGTCACCGGCGGAAAGCCCGCGCAGCTCATCCGCTGAAAGTGGCTTCTCTCCCGGCTTTCGGTCAATGTAATAATAAACCTTATCAATACCCGACAGCGCATCCTCCGCGTGAACGGTAACCTGCTGAGGCTTATAATGCCCAAAGGAAACCGCCGTCAGCAGCTTCTGCCACCAGACGTCCCTGTCGGTAATCTTAATCCCGTTACCGGTTCCGTCCCCAGCCGGCAGCGTAATATCCACCTTTACCCTGACCGTCTTCGCCCCCGTGATATAACCGGTCGTATCCTGTTTCAAATAGTAAGTAACGTCCGCCCCGTCCGGGCCTGTTTCCTTTTCATAAAAGATTTCCGCCCCGAACGTCCCGTCTAAAGAAGCGCTGAGGGTAAAGCCGGAGGGCGCGGTGATTTTCGCGCTGCTGCACCACTCCTTTGGGGCTGCGGCCGCCTCGTTAGTTTCAAAGTAACGGACAGAAAAGGTCCGGGACAGAGTTCCCTCATAGTTGTTGATACCGGTAATCACAGCGGTTCCCTCTCCCACGCTCACGTTGCCGGAGTAGGAAACCGTGTAGTCCGTTCCCCGTACCAGCGTTTTCCCGTTTACCGTCACGGTTACGTCAGGCTCTTTTTCCTTTCCGTCATAAAAAATACCGTCCCCTTCCTCCACCGTCACGGCTCCGCCTTCAAGCCCCGCCGGGTTGACCTTAAGGGAAAAGGAAAACGTATCCACAGGCGCGCTGTCCCCCTCCAGAGTGACGGCGCACTCATAGACATAATTTCCCACCGGCGGTTTATCCGAAAGGGTAACGCTGCTCTCTGTGGAAAGTACGGTATTCTCCCCCTGCCTTTTCCATGCAAAGAAAGCCTCCGCGCCTGTCACCTGAACGGAAAACTGCTGTCCATTTTCTCCGTATGCCGCCTCCGCTCCGGCAAAAGGCCGGGTAATCTCCGCCCTGTGCTCACGTTTACATGCCGTACAGGAACGGACATAAGTACTGCCTCCGCTTAGCGCCCATTCGGAAAAGGTGTGCGGCTCGCCTCCCTTTTGATAGCCGCAGACAGTACAGACGGCGCTGTGCTGTCCTTCTTTGCCGGAAGTGCTTCCGCCTGTCATATCTGTATATTCATAACTGCAATCTTCCTTTTCCTCCAATCCGCAGCCTTTACAGGTTCTGACATGGGAGCCTGTCTGGTCCGGCTCCCAGTCGCTAAAGCTGTGGGTGCATATATCCACCCTGACATTCCCTTTCAGATACCAGGAAGTCCCGGGGTTCAGAATACTGTTGCTGTCCACATCATAATAAGCGCAGCCCTCTTCCAGCCACGCCTTAACCTGGCCATTAGAAACATCATTCTTTAAAGTGTAGCTTTTCCCGTAAAAAGTACCGCCTGAAATTCTGTAATTACCGCCGCTCCACTGCGCAAATAAAGCACCGGAAGAGCCTTCAAATATGCCCCCTCTGATTTCTATGTTACCGGAGCCTGCATCCACCGCATAAACAGACTTAAAATATCCCCCCTCAATGAGTATATCAGTGCTGCCCGTTAATATAGCCCTTCCAATTTCATCTGAAGTGGTAAACTCTCCTCCTGTAATGGTAACCTTACTTCTTCTGGGACTTAAAGCATAGCTATACGCACTGACCTTTCCGCCTCTGATGATAACAGTACCGTCCTCTACTTTTATCCCCACGTTCCCTCTGTCAGTCCCTGTCATCTCAATCGTGCCGTTCTCTAATATAAACCTCCCTCCCGTTTTTACGTCCACACCGTGCCCCTGCAGATTATTGGTATTTAAAATCCTTCCGCTTTTCATGGTAAGGCTTCCGGCTAATACATTCATAAAGCTTCGCTTGCCGCCGCACTTACCTGACAGGGTAACGCCATCTTCCATTTCCAGCGTGATATTGCTGGCGGCATCATTAATTTCCAGTTCCTTTCTTTCCAAATCCACATCCTTCAATATCCGGATTTCAGCCGTTTTTCCCTGCGCCGCATTCCATGCGTCGACAATACTTTCATAATATTCCGTCACTCCGTCCGCAGTCACGCCGGCAACGCTGTTTTCCGTCTGTTCGCTACTCTTTGTCATAAGCTTATTGAAACTGCCTGTCTCTTTAACCGTAAAATCTTCTTCTCCGTCCGCATTTTCTTCATCGGGATTTTCCTCAGGATTTTCGTTTAAATCCCCGTCAGGATTCTCCGTTTCTTTGTCCGCGTCTTCCTCTTCCACACAGATTTCGCATATGTAAGCGCATTCCGTCGCTTCCGCGTAACCGCAGTTTTCGCCGTGCACATGGCTGCATTCCGCCTCCTGCCAGATGCATCCGCTCTCCTTTGTACAGACATGGCTGCAGTTTTCAACAATGCGTCTTTCCCCGCCGCCGCAGGCGTTGTTTTCACCAGAGCCGTCTTCTTCGCCGGATGTATTCTCCTCTCCGGGTGTATCCCCGCCGCCGGAAGCGTCTTCCCCGTTTTCCGCACCACTCCCGTCTGTCTGCGTTATTTCCATATAACAATCCGGCCCGTGGGTATGGACACAGTTTACCATTATCCTGAAACAGTCCGGTCCGCACTCATGGATACAGGACTGCGCCTCCCTGTAGCCGCAGTCCGACGTATGTTCCATGTGATGAACGCATATTCCTGTAACCTGTCTGCGGTTTTCCTCTCCCTGACTTTCTTCTGAAGCTTCTGATTTGTCTGCCGCGGTTTCATTATCCGACGCCTCTTTCTCATTTTCCGCCCGGACATAGGAAACCGCACCGGGCATGGTTACCGATAAGACACCAGCAAGCGCCAGTGCAAGCAGACGTTTCCCTGTTTTTTTCATAGTAAAATATCCTCCTGACATTCCGCGCAACCTCTTTTTTATGAATACCGGAATAAATTCCGGCCTTCCCTTACATACAGATATCTGTTTTCAGTATATAAATCTGCCCGCTTTTTTCCATAAACGCGGCACGAAATGTAAAAATCCGTCCCAAACTGTATGAAATATTTTTTTAAAGAGAGTTAAAATTTAATATGAAGTTTATTGCAAAGACAGGCGGCAGAAAATGAACGGACAGAGATAATGCTGTATGGCAGCAAAAGATGCAGTTGGCCTGACAAAACCATTTTTTATGATTCTCGCTTTTCCCGCCGTTTTATGCTATGATGAAATAACCGCAAAAAAGGAGGCTTTTCCATGCGGATTGCCATTGTGGATGATATTGCGTCAGAACGGGAAAACTTAGCGGATGGGATTCATGTCCAGCTTGCCCGCATTTCCCTTGACGCCGCAATTTTTAGTTTTGGTTCCGGCGCGGATTTCCTTGCCGCTGCCGTTAAAGAACGTTTTGACCTTGTGTTTCTTGATATTTATATGGGAAACGAGAACGGAGTGAATACGGCACAGGCGCTGCGCCGTTTTGATGCGGACTGCCTGCTGGTGTTCACCACTACCTCTACCGACCATGCCCTTGACGCCTTCCGCGTCCGGGCATTTCACTATCTGGTAAAACCCTGCACCAGAGAAGACCTGGATGCTTTGTTTGACGAAATCGCAAAACGGCTCCCCACTGACGACAGATATATTGAGGTGAACGCCGCCGGCGGTTCCGTCCGCCTGCACTTCCGGGAAATTCTTTATGCGGAGCATCACAAACACCAGATACACATTTACAGGACATGCGGGCCGGAAATCGTGACCCGCCAGACCTTCCGTGATTTCAGCGGATACCTTACCGACGGGCGCTTCTTTCGATGCAGCCGTGGCGTCATTATCAACATGGAGCATGCCGAAGATTTTGACGGCACGGATTTTATCCTGAAAAACAAGATGAGGGTTCCCGTCAGCCGCGACCTTGCAAAAGCTGCAAGGATGGCTTTCGGCGATTTCATTTTTGAAAGGAGAACTGTAAAATGACAGGATTCTTATGCTCTGCGCTGGAGCTTATGGTTCTGCTTCCGGGTATGCTCCTTGCCTATCTGCCCATGAAAGGGCGCCTGCGGATGTCCCCGGCAAAACTTGCGGCGGCAACGGTTCCGCTGGCGCTCTTTCTCAGCCTGGCCGGCGGGGCTGTAAGCTGCTTTTTCCATATCAGAACAGTCTGGCTGCTATTCCCTGCCGCCGCTATTATGGGCGCTTTCTATATCCATACGCTCAGTATTTCCCGGTGGAAGTCCGTCAGTGTTTTCCTTGCCGTCTGCGGCGTATTTTCCTGCCTGAGCGGCACTGCCATTGCGGTAAACGACATTCTGAGTCCGGAGGAACCTGTGTCTGTGCTTTCACTGCAGGGCGCTCTGTTCTGGTTTGCGCTCTGCTGCGCATCCGTCCTTGCCGTTTGGTACCCGGCCACCCATGCTGCGAGAAAACTTCTGGACGTGGAAGCCTTCGCGCAGACCTGGTATGTATTCTGGATTCTGCCCCTACTGTTCGTCAGTCTGAACATTTCCATAATCCCGATAAATCCGAACCTCCTGAAGCTGGGACGTCTCCGGTCGATTTATATCCTGCTAAGCCTTGTGTTTCTGATACTTCTCCTTTTGCTCTATACGCTCTTTTACCTCATGGCATCCAGCTTAAACCGCAATGACCGCCTCCGGCGGGAGAATCAGCTCCTCTCCATGCAGCAGGCACGGTATGACAACCTCCGCACCTCTATCGAGCAGACACGACATGCACGGCACGACATGCGCCACCATCTCCACATCCTGCAAAGCTTCGCCGCCCAGGAGAAATGGGAAAGCCTGACAGAATATCTTGAGGAAGTGCAGGGCAGTATCCCGGATATGGAGCTTTGCCTGTGCCAAAATACGGCAGTGGACAGTGTGGCGGGTTATTTTGCGGGACTGTACAGGGAATATGATATTCCTCTCACCTTTAAGCTTGACCTGCCTGCGCTCCTTCCCGTACCGGAAACCGACCTGTGCTCCGTTCTTTCCAACCTCCTTGAAAACGCAATGGAGGCCGGTTTAAGAACCGACCCTAAAAGGCGTCAGACCACAGTACAGGCACATTCGCATTCCGACCATATGATACTGCTTTCGGCGGAAAATGCCTACGACGGAAAGGTCAGGGAAAAAGACGGCATATTCCTCTCCTCCAAGCGTCCCGGAGAGGGCGTGGGCTTACAGGCCGTTCGCCATACCGCGGAAAAAAACGGCGGATACATCCGGTTCCATTACGGGGATGGTATATTTGCCGTCAATGTCATACTGCGGAGCGGCAAGTGAGGGGGCGGCTTATCCATTGTTTGTTGAAATAAGGATAAAGTCTATCCTTTTACGGCTCCTGCTCTAATGTTTTCCACAATCTTACCATGACGATACCTGTAATGAAAATGGCAATTATATCCTACGATTGGCTGTGCCCCTGCTGCAAGATATTTTATCCTTGTAAAACAGAATATAAAATCTATTGCTTTGTTTTGGTTAGTTCTATCGCTTCTTTCCCAGATAAATGTTCAATTTCCAGTTCTATCATGCACAAAGGCTTCCATTCTCTGTTAATTGCAATATTTCGATTTGTTTCTGTATCATTTGGATAATATTTTACCGCCAACAGCTCTATTGCATTTTTCATTTCTTTTTCATCTTCCATAACATGAATTTTACCAAAGGCAATTACGCTTCTAAAATAAGTTGTGTATTCCTCAGGCACTATATGGTCTTGGGCGATTACGCAAAAAGAGGCTTTGCTGCATTTCTTGATTGCGTCTATTTTATGCCCGCTTTTTGCACCGTGAAAAAATAACATTCTTTTTCGGATAACATTTGTTTTTTTATACGCATTTCCCTAAACATTTTTCTTACCTCTTTCTGATTTAATATATAATGCAATGCCCGCTAACGTGACAAAACACTCTGTAACTGGAAAGGAAAGCCATACACCTGTCATTTTTAATATAAAAGACAGGAAAAATGCCATAGGGATTATCATTATAAATCCCCTTGACAATGAAATAATCTGTGCAGGCCGGGCCTTTTCTGTTGATGTAAAATATGCAGATATAATGATATTAAACCCTACAAATGGAATAGCTGCAAAATATATTTTTAATCCTGTTGCTGCAATTTCCTGTAACTGTATATTTTGCTCGCTGTTAAACACGCTTATAATTGGATTAGCTGTAAGTAAAAAAACCAGGTAAATACCGAATGATATGACTAACATAGTTTTTAAGGCATATTTCAATATTTGTTTCTGGCTTTCATAATCTCCATATCCGTATGCCCTGCTTAAAATTGGCTGTGTGCCCTGCGCTATCCCAGTATAAATTGAAATTACCACAAGTGATAAATTTGCAACTACACCATAAGCAGCCACGCCGACATTCCCCTGTAAGTGCATAATAATCGTATTAAAAACTATCATCACAATTCCCGAAGCCATTTCGGTGATGAAAGACGGAACACCTAATGAAACAATATTTCCTGTCAATCTAAAGGAAGGCTTTATTCGCAATAAATGAAACTGGTTTTGTTTTGTAAGCCAATGCTTAGATAAAACAATCAGACTAATGACAGATGCCAATCCTGTTGCCAATACTGCTCCCAATATCCCCATATTAAGGGGAAAAATAAATATATAATCCAAAATAATATTTGAGAAACTTCCCGCCAGCATACCAATCATAGTCAATTTGGGCTTTCCGTCATTTCTTACAAAACAAATCAGTGTATCATTTGTCATAAATGCCGGAGCAAAAAGCAAAATAATCTGTAAATAGGTTTTTGTCATATGATAGACATTTTTATCAGCGCCCAATACTTTTGTCAGTTTTCCAGAAAAAAAGATACCCGTCAGCATAAAAACGACAGCCAATGCAAACATTATATAAATCGTGTTTGAAAAGGACTTATCTGCATTTTTGTATTTTTCCTGTCCCCTGTAAATGGAATATTTTGTTGCACCTCCCATTCCAAACATCAGACCGCTTCCATGA
>CAJTMZ010000009.1:0-220 GCA_910577445.1 uncultured Lachnospiraceae bacterium
CGGGAAGTAAAAGACGCTTACCAGAAAGCCACGGAAAGACAGATTTATTCCAAAGCCTTTAAAGACGAGTGCCCTCACTGCCACAACCCCCAGTCCTGGGCCATCAGCGGCGCAAAGAACGAAATGTTCAGCACACCGATTGTCCTTGTTATTCTCGGCATTATCATCGGCGCCGGCTGCTACTTCTTTTCAGGGGTCGAGAACAACCTGACGATTGCCA
>CAJTMZ010000009.1:246-56251 GCA_910577445.1 uncultured Lachnospiraceae bacterium
TGCTTGCGTTAGGAAGCCTTATCGTGAATATTGTCAAAATAGAAAGCAAGAAGAAAAAGACCTCTGCGTCCATCCAGAAAAACCTGCCTGTTATCGAGTGGAACGCCGTACAGAGGATTCTGAACGAATAAGCTTATCTGCTATATTATCTGCTGTCAGAAACACGGATAAAAAAGGGCGCTGCCGCAGCAAATTTAGGCTGCATGCAGCGTCCTTTTTCTTTTGTAAGCGGCCGCCTTACGTGCAGTTTTCTTTCTTTATCAGACAAACCTGTTTTGCTCCGCATTGTAGCAAAAGCCGGCGCCGCCTAATTTTTCCTCAATCTCAGCCCTGCTCACGTCCATATCCTCGCACATGGCATCCAGACCGGGATAGAAATCTCTCAGTTTTAAATTGACGTAACTTAACAGTATCATAGGGTCTTCTGGCATCTTTATCTTCCTTTCCGGTCCCGCAAAGGCTCTCCCTGAGCGCCTTCGCCGTTTATTTTACTTCCGCGGACAGTTCTCCGTCTTTTACGGTGATTAAAATCGTATCGCCCACGGCTGCCCTATCCGCAAGTATCAGTTTGGCGGAGAGGGTTTCCACATATTTCTGGATATACCGTTTTAAGGGCCTCGCGCCGTATACCGGGTCGTAGGCGTTGTCCACAATAAAGCTCCTTGCCCCGGCGGAAAGCTCCACTGTAAGCTCCTTATCGGAGAGCCGCCTGTTTAAATCCCCGATAATCAAGTCTATAATGCCTGTAATGTTGTCCTTTGTCAACGGTTTGAACAAAATTATCTCGTCCAGACGGTTCAAAAATTCCGGCCTGAAATGACCTCTTAAGTCGTTCATCACAAGCTGCTGCGCTTCACCGCTTATTTGACCATTTGAGTCAATTCCTTCAAGAAGATAAGAGGCTCCGATATTGGAGGTCATAATCAGTATCGTGTTCTTAAAATCAACCGTCCGCCCCTGGGAATCCGTAATCCGGCCGTCGTCAAGCACCTGCAAAAGCACGTTGAACACGTCGGGATGTGCCTTTTCAATCTCATCAAAAAGCACCACCGAGTAAGGTTTTCTTCTGACCGCTTCCGTGAGCTGTCCGCCCTCCTCGTATCCCACGTATCCGGGAGGCGCTCCAATCAGTCTGGATACGGAATATTTCTCCATATACTCGCTCATGTCGATACGGACCATGTTGTTTTCATCGTCAAACAAGGACGCAGCCAGCGCCTTGGCAAGCTCTGTTTTTCCCACCCCCGTAGGGCCTAAAAACAGGAAAGAGCCTATGGGCTTTGTGGGGTCCTTTATTCCTGCTTTGGAGCGGATGATGGCTTCCGTTACCTTGGTTACGCCCTCATCCTGCCCCACTACTCTCTTATGCAGCTCCTCGTCAAGATGCAGCGTCTTGTTCCTCTCGCTTTCCGTCAGCTTCGCCACCGGGATTCCCGTCCATCTGGAAATAATTCTGGCGATTTCCTCCTCGGAGACGCTTTCATGTACCAGCGACAAATCCTTGCTCTTTACCTGCTCCTCCTCGATTTCCAACTGCTTTTTCAGAGACGGAAGCCTGCTGTAGCTGAGCTCCGCCGCCTTTTCGTAGTCCCCTTCCCGCTGGGCAATTTCAATCTGACTGCCCACGGAGTCGATTTCCTCCCTCAGTCTGGAAAGCTTCTCCACGGAAGCCTTTTCGTTTTCCCACTGGGCAACCCGGTTGTTCAGCTCCTCTTTCAGCTCCGCAAGCTCCTTCTGCAAATCCGCAAGCCGCTCTCTGCTGATTCTGTCGTCCTCTTTTTTCAGAGCCGTCTCCTCGATTTCCATCTGCATAACCTTGCGCCGAAGCTCGTCAAGCTCCGTGGGCATGGAATCCAGCTCCGTCTTTATGAGGGCGCAGGCCTCGTCCACCAAATCAATGGCCTTATCCGGCAAAAACCTGTCGGAAATATAACGGTTGGAAAGCACGGCGGCGCTTACTAGCGCGTTATCCATAATTTTCACGCCATGATAAACCTCGTACCGCTCCTTCAGCCCTCTTAAAATGGAAATGGTGTCCTCCACCGTGGGCTCCTCCACCATAACCGGCTGGAACCGCCGCTCCAGCGCGGCGTCCTTTTCAATATACTGCCGGTACTCGTCCAGCGTGGTGGCTCCGATACAGTGAAGCTCGCCCCTTGCCAGCATGGGCTTTAACATATTGCCCGCGTCCAGCGCGCCGTCCGTTTTTCCCGCGCCCACAATGGTGTGCAGCTCGTCAATAAAAAGAATAATCTGGCCGTCGCTGCTTTTCACATCTTCAAGAACCGCCTTCAAACGCTCCTCAAACTCGCCCCGGTATTTGGCTCCTGCCACTAAAGCGCCCATATCCAGCGCAAAAATCTTCTTATCCTTTAAACCCGCCGGAACGTCGCCCCGCACTATCCGCTGTGCCAGTCCTTCCACCACCGCCGTCTTGCCGACGCCGGGTTCCCCAATCAGCACCGGATTGTTTTTCGTCTTACGGGAAAGAATCCGAATCACGTTTCTGATTTCACTGTCCCGTCCAATCACCGGGTCAAGCTTCTGCTCCCTTGCTTTCTCCACCAGTTCCTGCCCGTACTTAGCCAGCGTATCGTAGGTGGCCTCCGGATTGTCGGAGGTGACCCGCTGGTTTCCCCTTACCGTGGACAGGGCCTGAAGGAAACGCTCTCTGGTGATGCCGAACTCCCTAAACAGCTCCCTGACGGCCTTATTGGGGTGCTTTATCATGGCAAGGAAAAGATGCTCCACCGACACGTATTCGTCCGAAAGCGCTTTCGCCTCCTCCTCGGCGGAAATCAGAACTTTGTTCAAATCCTGTCCCACATAGACCTTGCCCCCCTGCACCTTGACTCTTTTTCCTACCGCTTCCTCCGCCTTATTTAAAAAGTACCCGGTGTTAATCTCCATCTTTTCTATAAGTTTTAAAATCAGGCTGTCGTCAATGGTAAGCAGGCTGTAGAGCAGATGCTCCTGCTCGATTTCCTGATTGCCATATTCATATGCAAGCTTTTCACAGCCCTCCACGGCCTGCATGGACTTTTGCGTAAATTTGGAAATATTCATAAACACTCCTCTCTGCCTTCTGCTTTCATACAGTATTTGCGGCTAATCAATCATATATTTATCTATTTTGTAAAATACCTATGTGTCGGCAAGGAACCTGAAGCGGGATGTGCGCTTTGGTTCTTGCTTGTTCTAGATTGAATATAACATTGATTGTTAGCACTGTCAAGAGGTGAGTGCTAATTATTTCAGTAAATTTTCTTGATTTCAGGAAAAACAGATTATGAAAGAATGCAGGCCGTTTCTCCACAAAGCCTGCACTCCCCACTTTTTCTATTCGGATTTTTTAATCTGCTGCAATGCAGCATTTAACTGACGGACCGTCTCCGGCGGGATTGCATCTCCGGCCTGCTTTAACAAAGCGACTATCGTCATATTACTTAACATCTTTTCCAGCACCGGGTTTCCCTGTGTGCTCTGGGCCACATCACCGCGCGTGGCTCTTGCCGCCGCCATAAGTTTGTCAACCAGAGCCGCCCCTTTCGGGTTCTGCCGGATATCGCCCATCTTGTCATTGATGGAAAAATATCCTTCCTTAACTCCCTCGGCATCAAACCAGTTAGCGACACTGCCGGAACATACCATGGCATAATCCGGATTAGGGCTTCCCACTTTCCGGATGCGAATCGTGTCGGTCAGCTCCCCGGCTCTCGCCTCAATGATATGCCCGCCCGAAAGAGGCAGTTCAAAACGAAATATATATGCCCCTTCTTTCTGTCCTATTTTCGTTCCGTCACAGTACAATGAAACTTCCGGCTGGTTGGTGTAAACCCTGATTTCCGTGCTCTCCTCCGCCCTGTCCACATAACGCCTGCCGCAGATATGAATAAAGGGTTCCCGGCTCCAATAAGCCTTATAGAGAAAGAAAGCATCCTTTTTCAGCTTCCGGTCAAAACCCACCAAGCCTTTCTGATTTATCCCGTGGGCGCCCCCTTCATCCCTTCCGTCAGCAGCAAAGTCAAACATGTTCCACACAAAACTGCCCCATATATAAGGCCGCTTTGCCAGCATGCTTAACATATGCTCATGGTACACACACTGGTACTGTTCCGTATAGTCTCCCCTCTCCGGCACATTCGTCTGGAAACGGCAGTTTGCATCCGCCCCGTATTCTGTCAGGGCGATTGCCCGATTGGGATATCTGTCATGGAACTCGTCAAAAAATCTGTCGTTTTCCTCCAATTCGCCTACATACCAGCCATAGTACAGATTATATCCCAGAATGTCCGGCACCTCCAGTAAGGGGCTGTCCGTCTCCAGCATAAACGCATTGGCCATACTGGTAGGGCGGGTGGCATCCAAACGATGGCATAGTTCATTAAGCTGTCTGTGGTTTTCCATTAAATCCTCTGTCACGCCGCCGGAAACCGTAATCTCATTGGAAAGCCCCCAGCAGACGATGGATGGATGGTTATAGTTCTGCACTATCAGTTCTCTCATCTGAGCCAGCGTATTCTCACGGCCTTCGGGCATATGTTTTGTAATATAGGGAATTTCCGCCCACACCACCATACCATATTCATCACACAGGTCATAAAAATATTGGTCATGCTGATAATGCGCAAGCCGGATAGCATTCGCACCCATCTCCCGAATCAGCTCCATATCTTCCTTATGCTCCGCTTCCGTCAGGGCATTGCCCATCCCTTTCCTGTCCTGATGGCGGGATATTCCATGAAGCGGATACGGATGCCCGTTCAGGAAAAACCCCTGCTGTGGGTCAAAGGCAATACGGCGGCATCCAAAACGGACAGAAATCTCATCCTCCCCAAATACTGCCCGTGCAGTATACAAATAAGGGTCTTCCACGCCATTCCATAAATGAACATTTTCAATCAAAAACTCCGCTTTGGCATAGCCGCTCTCACTGATAACTGTTTGTGTCTGCCCATCTACTGTGATATCGACATCTCCACTGCCTGTCTGCCACGTCTCTGCCGTAATGACAGCCTTATTTCCATCCACAACAGGCGTAATCCTAATCCCCGGCGTACCATCATCACATACTTCAAAATGCTCCCTGGGAAGAATCAGCATTTTTACATCACGGTATATACCGCCATAAAATGTAAAATCGGCTTTTTGCGGATATACCCTGTCACTGGCAGAATTATCCACTGCCACACAAAGTATATTAATCGCCTGTAAATATTCCGTAACATCCACCCGGAATATAGAATATCCGCCTTCATGGCGTGCAAGATGTGTACCATTTACATAAACATCGGCTGTCATGGCCACACCGGAAAATTCCAATATTACCCGTCCTCCAACCGGTTTTTCCGGATTGGCAAACGCCTTAATATATGTACCGGTTCCCCGCCAGTAATCATTGCCTCCATCCTGCCCGTCTGAAGCATTCCATGTATGCGGCAGGGCCACTTCTTCCCACTCAGGCAGCTCTGTGGGAATCTGTGCGCTTTTTTTAAACCGCCATCCGTCATTAAAATTAGAAATTGTCCGCATGAATATCCTGCTCCTTTCCGACTAACACCGGGGTATTTGCCGCAAGCATCAGCCGCAATATGCGGCAGGCGCTGCGCCTTAGGGTCTTTTGGTCCAGTTCACCGCTTCTTATGGCATCCAGGATACCTTTCCAGTCAAAATCGCTTCCCGGCATGACCAAATCATTGCCGGATACCGCACATTTTCCCGGCTCCCCGGCTTTTTCATTGGTACTACCCCAGTCGGTCATAACAAAGCCCTCAAATCCCCATTCACAGCGGAGAATATCCGTAAGCAAATCATGCCTGTTCGCAGTATAGATGTGGTTGAGCATGTTGTAGCTGCTCATAACCGCCTTAGGCCGGCTCTTTTTCACCGCAATCTCAAACCCCTTCAAATAGATTTCACGCAGGGCCCGCTCGGAAACATTACTGCTGATGTAATTGCGGTTGTCTTCTGTATTATTGCAGCAAAAATGCTTCATACAGGTTCCAATCCCCTCATGGCTCTGAACGCCCTTTGTCAGCGCCGCCGCCATCTCGCCGGTAAGCACCGGGTCTTCGGAATAATATTCAAATGTCCGCCCTCCAAGAGGATTCCGATGGATATTCATACCGGGAGCCAGCCATATGGTAATGCCGAATGCCAGCATCTCTTCACCCACGGCTTCCCCCACACGCTGCAAAAGAGGAAGGTTCCATGTCTGCGCCAGCAGCATTTCCACCGGCCATGCAGTAGCATACCGGTAAACAGCATCTCCCGGAATCTGCTTAAGCTTTGCCTGCATAGCCTCTCCCATAACGCCCCAGCTATATCTCTCCGGAACCTGCGACGGCGCGAAGCCTCCTCCCGGCAAGGCCTTAACCTGATTCGCAATATTGACGCCGGCAGGACCATCGGAAAAGATAACATTACAGATACCCTTGTCTAAAAGGCCGGTAACCGTCTTGCCTCCTGCCCCGTGAATCTCAAAGGCGCCCTTTGGCGGATTGCGCAGGTCGCCGCCCTGCAAAAACAAAGCCTGTTCTTCTATGGTAAGGCTGTCCAGAATTTCTTTCTCCTGTGCCGTTTCCTCACAGGCAGGCTCTGTATAGTCCGTCACCCGCGTTTCAAACAAAGCGGTATCTGCCGTGAGCACAGGCACGTCGCCCACAGTTCCGGTTTTCTTCCTGTCCGGCACAAAAACAGGCAGTTCATCCACTGCCGCACAGCAGTTTTTACACTGGCAGGTAATAACGGATTCCTGCAGCTTAATCACTGCCGCCGCTGCCGTATTCCGGCTGCTGTTCCCCACCCATACCAGATACTGCCCGGCGTCCAGCCGCCATCCGGCATCCGTTTCATCATAGCTTGCACAGTCTGCCAAATCAAAGGTAAGCGTCAGCACTTCAAATGCCCCTGCTTCCAGCGCTTTCGTTTTGGCAAAAGTAATCAGCCGCCGTAACTCCTTTTCCTGCCCGCCCGCTGGCGCAGAAACATAAAGCTGGACTACCTCTTTACCGGAAACCCGGCCTGTGTTCGTCACCCTTACCCTGACCGTCACTTCCGTCTGCTTTATGAAAACTTCTTCTGCTTTGACTTCAAATCCGGTATAGCTTAAGCCATAGCCAAAAGGATAACGCACATCCTTACCGAAGGAATCAAAATAGCGGTAGCCCACAAAGATTCCCTCTTTATAATATTCATTTTCCAGATTGCCGTTCAGATGGCTGAACTCATCCCCGAAAGGAATATCCTCATAGCGCATGGGAATGGTATCCGTCAGTTTTCCGGAAAAATTGATTCTGCCGGACAACACATCCGCAAGAGCGTTCCCGCCTTCCTCTCCGCCCTGTACGAACAGGACTACCGCATCAATACCCGGAATTTCATCGAGAAATTCCATATCCATATGCCCGCCCACATTCATAACCAGAATCGTATGCGCATAAGCGTCCGCCACGGTTTCCAGATTTTTCCGTTCGATGTCTGTAATATAGTAATCGCCCTTTTCCAGTTTACGGTCGTTACATTCACCGGCCTGCCTCATCAGCACATAGACGGCTGTATCCGTACCGCTTTTTCTAATATCCTCCCCGGAAATAAGCCGCCCGCTGGGGAATCGGTAGACAAAGCTGTGCGCCAGAGGAATAATCTGCATGGGGTCCGTCAGCCCTTTAATCTTATCCTCCACCATGTCATGGTATTCCTGATAAGCCGCATTGTGTTCTGCGTCATAATCGTCCAGCCAGTCCCCCGTGGTAATTTCGTAGCCCGCATTTTTCAGGCCCTCTTCTATATTAATGCTGCAGCGTTCCTCCACACTGCCGCTTCCGAGACCGCCCTTGACGGTCATCCTCGCCCCCATTCCGTAAAGCGCAATTTTCCTGCCTGCCAATGGCAGTGCGCCTCCTTCATTTTTCAGGAGCACAAACCCCTCTGCGGCCGCTTCCCTTGCAAGAGCGCGGTTGCGCAGTTCAAGTTCCGTAGGTTCGGAAGATAACGTCCCGTATAAATTTTCCATAATTTTTTTCTCCTTCTAAATATCTTCCGGATTCCACTGCCTGCGCCAGTAAATACGGGGCATATCCCTCTCCCATTCCACCGGAAGCCAGACATAGTTGGCAATGGAGGTATTCGCACCTCCCATCATAGGGGAAGTCATCATCGTAAGCATATCCTTAAGGGAAGCCTTATATTTTTTGTCATAACGGCTGTAAATTGCCCTGACGAAGGTTTCATACTTTTCTTTTGTCATTACATATTCCGGCACCCAACGGTCTGCCATGATAATAATTTTCTCCGTTCCGGCAATTGGAAAGGCACAGCTTGCCTGCGAATTAAAGCTGGCGGAGCTTTCATCATCCATGTGAGGATTTCCCAACACGGTAAACGGACCCATAAAATCATCCGCAACGGCAATTTCACTTGGATTTGGAATATAACCAGTCATACCGCTGGTTAACAGATAATGCCTGCCCCCATGGGTAAAATGGGTTACTCCTTCTCTTGAAAACGGCGGGTTTAAACCAGTGTAAATCACTGCCTGTTCATCGGTCACTCCCATATAATTTTCTGTCAGTCTGCATACCACAACTTCCTTGTGGTCAAGCTCTACATAAAGATAGCCCTCACCGGTGTCTGCATCCACTGCCAAATCAAAATCACCTGCTTTACGCCCATAAGGCTGAAAAAAAGGATTTACCATAGTATATGGGCCTAAAAGCGCATCCGCTGTTAAAATAGCAAAGTGTGCTTTGTCACAGTATTTAAGCCACAGGACATACTTCCCTGTTTTTTCGTTTTTGACGATATGCGGACGGTCGAGACGACGGTTCGGATGAAAAAGACTGTCTTTGTCGTCAGGCATCGGCTTAACGATATGCCCCAGGTCTTCCCAGTTTACCAGGTCTGCAGAGCGGTAACATTTAATGCCCCATGTCCAGGTCTTTCCCTTTTTACGGGTATGGGATTTATCTTCTCCATACCAATAGTAAAACCCCTCTTCGCAGAATATACTGCCGCCATGCGCTTCAATACGTTTTCCATTGGTGTCCATCCAGACTTCGCCGGGATAAATATGTGTCTGCATCATGTGTCCTCCTCTTATATTTTGCCAAGCATACCATCCGCCTGTTCCAGCACCTTCTCCGGAACGCCCGTTTTGGCTGCCAATGCCCTCATGGTAAGCCCCATCATGCCAGGCGGCAGTTGAGCAATCCCCGGCAGCATCTTAGTAAGCAGCGCTTTTGTTTTAGGGTTGGCAAACAACTCCTGTAAGGTAGAATCGGTGCTGTATTTTTTCCGTAATGCCGTATCCGGTGTATAGGTTAACCGAAAACTGCCTGCCTCAAGATTGTGTTCGCCCCCGCCGTAGGGCAGTCTCAGCTTCGCCGAACAGCCAAAGGGAACAACACAGTGATAAGCAATATCACCGTTTTCCAAAATTTCCCACTTCACTTTCCATGTGCCTGCCGCCGACCGATACGATGCTTCCACTTTTCCCAGTTCTATACTCATATGCGGAGCCAGCCTTGCTTTTCTGAACCCGGGTGTTTCCGGCGCAATCCCCGCCACATCCCGGTATAGCCACTCCAAAATTGAGCCATAGGCATAGTGGTTCAGGCTGTTCATTCCGTTCTCTGCTATTTTCCCGTTTTCATCCACACTGTTCCACCGCTCCCATACGGTAGTTGCCCCCAGTTTCACGGCATACAGCCAGCCCGGGTATTCCTCATTCAGAAGCAGGTCAAAGGCTGCCTTGTCATTACCGTATTCTGTCAGAACACTACATAGAAGGGGAGTTCCCACAAACCCCGTCTGCAGCTTTCCACTGTTATTTTCCAGATTCTGCTTTAACGCCGCCGCAATTTTATCCGGTTTCGGGGCATTGCCGTCGCACAATGCCAGCAGATATCCTGTCTGGGTAGGTACTGCACAGCGGCCCGAGGGCGTAAAGTATTCCTCCCGAATCCGTTCCAGCAGTGTCTTCGCCAGACGGTTATATTCCGCCGCATCCTCATCCTGATTTAAAATTTCGGCTGCCCTGGCCAGAAGCAGGACGCTGTGACGGTACTGGGTATCCGCCACATATCCCGTTTCTGTACCGCCCCGCATTGCATTCATCCCCACACCGTCCAGCGCCAGCCAGTCCCCGTAATGAAACCGGTTCCGCCAGCCAGAGTTTTCTCCGTCAGACCGCCGGATATATTCCACCCACGCTTTCATGCTGCCATACTGCCTCTCCAGGATGGACTTATCCCCGTACATCTCATACAGCTTCATGGGAATCACACAGGCAGCATCGCCCCAGGCGGCGGATACGGAATCCTTGCCGAAACCCGGAACCACATCCGGCACCGCGCCGTCTTTAGCCTGCTGCTCCGTTTCCATATCATGCAGATACTTGGCATAGAAAGCCCAGCTATCCCGCAGATAGCAGGCCGTACCGGAAAATACCTGTGCATCCCCCGTCCAGCCCATGCGCTCATCCCGCTGCGGGCAGTCAGTCGGAACATCCAGAAAATTCCCCCTCTGCCCCCAATCCACATTGGAAACCAGCCGGTTTACCAGCGGACTGCCGGTTTCCAGCCATCCTGTCTGCGGCAGACCGGAATACAATACCAGGGCAGTAAAATCTTCCGCCTTCAAGTTTTCAATTCCTTCCACCTTTACATAGCGATAACCGTAAAATGTAAACCTGGGTTCCAGTACATGGGGTTCCCCATCAGAAATATATACATACTCCGCCTTTGCCGTCCGCAGGTTTTCCCGATAGAAATTGCCATCCTGCAGAATCTCGCCAAATTGAAGGCGAATCCTTGCCCCTTTCGGCTCATGGAGCGAAAGCCTGAAAATCCCCGTCATATTCTGCCCCACATCAATCACCGTTTCCCCGGCAGGAGTGTGGATGATATCTTTTACAGGCAGACTTTCCCTCACCTCCACCGGCGTGGAGTACCGTGCGGTCAATTTCCCTTTGGGTGGCTCCACTGACACTGCCGGAACCGGTCTGACGGCTGGCAGGATATCTTCCCGCCATTCACCGTCATAGATATTGGAAAATGTGACAGGAGAGCGGCCCACCCGCCAGCTTCCATCCGTTCCAATGGTTTGCGTTGTTCCGTCCGCATAGACCAAAACTGCCTCTGCAATCATTTTTTTGCCGTCGCCATAATAGGGCTTTGGGTTTTTGTCAAGACCAAACCGGCCATTATACCATCCGTTCCCCAGCTCCACGGATAATACCCCTGACTGTTGAAAGCACTCCGTCATATCGAAAGTCTGGTATTGTACCCATGCGTTATAATTATTGCAGTATGGGGCCAGGTATTCTCCGCCAATCTTCTCTCCGTTCCAGCACGCTTCATACAGCCCTAATCCGCAGATATACAGCCTGGCGGATACCACATCCCCTCCCGGGCATATTTCTTTGGAAAAAACGGGATGCCGCGTTTCAGAATCATCGCAACCAATCCACTCCGCCTGCCACGGCTCTTCCATTTTTCCTGTTTCAAACCAGTTCTCTTCACTCTGCGCTTCATCGCCTGCATCGGTACGGACAGAAACCTTCCATAAATAGCGGGTGCGTGGGCACAGTTTTATTTCCACCATAGCGGCAAGACTGTCCAGATGAGCCCAGCCGGTATCGGCAGCAACCGCCCCATTGCTCCACACCTGAATCCGCGCCCCGGCCTGCCGTTTTCCGCTGCTTTCTTCCACCATCCATGAAAAAACGGTATGGTCCATGTAATAACCTAACGGGTTCTCTAAATGATTGACTTTACAATTAACAATTTTCACGCTTATCTCCATTCACCATAGGAATCTTCCGTCATTACTTCATCTTCTTTGCGGCCCTGGCATCTGCTTTTGATTTTTTAGCAGCGCGCCTGTCTAAGACCTTCTGGTTCTCCTTATCAAAATCCAATCCTTTTCTGGCACAGGAAGCTTTCAGCTCCTTTATACGGTTTTCCTCGGCAATACGCTCCTGCTCCGCAATCTCCCGCCGCTCTAACTCAGCCGCCGGGATATATTCAATACCCAGTTTGGCGCATTCCGCCACTCTGCGTTCCTGCAAGGCTTTGGATATCACAGGCATATCGTCCTCAATTTTAAATACGAAACAGAACATAAAAAATACGACCAGGCCTACGATAATAAAGCTCCCCTGATAGGAAAAGTTAATCCACCCGACAGCCGCCGGCGTCTGGTCAGCGTAAAGGGACAGCCCCTCCGCGGAGGTTCCAATCTTCTGAGGCTGGGCATAGCCGGAAATCATCAGCCCAAGATTGAACAGTCCCTGCGCAATCCCCACCGCAAACATCATCATGGCGCTGACAAACCCGCCGGTCAGGCCGTCACAGCGGATGCCTGTCTTCCACTCCACCTGGTCGATGAGGTCACCCATGTAAGTCATAATCATATAGCTGAAAGAAATGTTTCCGATTGCGGCCAAAGCCGTCCCGGCATAAATCATTGTTCCCCTGCCCACGCTCATATAGGCAAGTACCGAGCCGACTATCGTCAGCACCGCGGTCGTCCAGATTGTTTTGGTACGCCCAAACTTCTTAGTCAGGGGCAGCATCAGCAAAATACCGGGTCCCATAGGACTTAAGGCAATCATCGAGAATTTGGCCTGGATTGCCGCCACATTGCCATAGGCGTTACCGTTGACCACCCAGCCGGAATAATAAATCAGAGAGATATTTCTCAGGTTGCCGCAAATATTAAAAATTAAAACAATCAGAATAAACAAAATCCAGTACTTGCTTTTGAGGCAGGCTTTGCACTGCGTCCACATTCCGGCCTCTTTATGCACCTCCAACTGTGCCGCGTCAGCCTGCCGGATTCCCGACTGGTTCCGGCGTTCTTCGGTAACGCGTTCACGGGTATAAAAATACTGGATAAAAGTTGTGCACACTGCCAGTACAACCATAATGGACATACTGAGCAGATACCCCTGCGCGTTATTACCATGAACGGCAGCGCACACAGAAGCAAGAATGGCAGGAAAAAGAATGGATACGAGGCCTGTTCCCACATTACCCACAATCTGGGCAGCCATGGAGAGATTTTTTCTCTGGTTCACATTCCGGGTAGAAACCGCAGGCATCAGCTCCTTGGACATGTTCCACATGGTATAGGATACGCTGTAGTACAGATTAAAAGCCACCACAACCCAGATGGCCTGATGGACAGGCCGGGTAAATGGCATCCAGAACAACAGAATAACGCTGATGAGTACAAAAGGCGCTGAAATAATAAACCATGGCCGTACTTTACCCTGTTTACAGGCCGTGGATTCAATAATTTTCGCCATTACCAGATTCGTAACGGCATCAATCAGCTTGGAAAGCACCGGGAACAATACCATGAACGTAACAATCCATGCCCCCTTGTTTGAGTCAAACCCTATCACGTCTGTAAGGTATTGGTTAAAATAACTGTTCACAATGGAGCTGGTCATCATCATGCCCCAGACACCCAGCACATAGCCCAGCCACATTTCCTTCTTCGTGGTGTTGGCAGACTTGATTCGGGAATCCCACATGGAGCCGGTAAAGGCACCGCTTAACCAGCCGCTTTTGGTCTTAATATTAGAACTCACTTACACTTCCTCCTGACTTTTTTAAGTATGTATCACCTCATTACGGTTTTATTGTATCGGAAAATGTCGGCTTGTGTAAACAATATTTATGCTCAGAATATTATATATTTGCTTCATTTTTATTTATAGCAAATATCTTGCTTTTCAAACACAAGTATGATATTCTAACAAAAACGGAGGAACGGAAATGGCTTCTGATACATTGCATATAGAGGAAAATCTTGCCCTGATGGAACAGCTTCTGCAATGCGGAACAAACATCAGCCTGTGGAAATATGGCTCCGATGGCCACCTAATCTGGACAAACAGCAATCATCTGGTGTTGGATCGTATCTTTGAAAATACCGGTAACAAGGCCTATATGATAAGGTGTTGTACCCAATATACAGCCCCTCTGGTGATGGGTGGGGAGCTGGGGCTGATGTGGTGCGCTGTTTTTGAACGGCGAAACAACACACCATGGACAATTTATGTGTTGGGGCCTGTCTTCAACTCCGAGATTTCCACAGCCAATCTGGAACAGAGCGTTCTGGACTTTGATATCAACCGTGCCTGGCGTCAAGGATATCTGGATATCATGCAAGGGCTGCCGGTTGTTCCGTCCACGCTTTTCTTCCAATATGTTCTGATGACTCACTACTGCGTTACCGGGGAACGCCTGACCAGGAGTGACCTGCATTTCCAGAAGTGGAATCCCGATGAGACGGCAGGCAATGAAGAACCGGAGCATGACCGGATGAGAGTCTGGCTGGCGGAACGGGCACTGTTGAATATGATACGGGAGGGCAACCTGAATTACCAAAGTGCTTTTTCCCACGCCAACCTGCTCTCCAGCGGCGTACGGACAGGAAGTCAGGACCCCATTTTACATGCAATTGTAACCTGCACCAGTTTCACCTCCCTGTGTGTCCGGGAAGCCATTCAGGCGGGTCTCTCCCCCGACACTGCCTATCGGGTAGGCGACAGCTACATTCAGAGCATGATTCAGTGTAAAACCGTCACCGAACTGCGCTCTATCAATCATGCCATGTACGAGGACTTTGTTATGCGGGTCCACAAACATCACAACAACCCCAATGTTTCCGCACTAATCCAAAATTGCCGGGATTACATTGAGTCCCATTCGGATCAGCCTCTTTCCCTCAGTATCCTTGCAAAACGGATAGGCTATTCCGAATCCCATCTATCCCGGAAATTCAAGCAGGAAATAGGCGTATCCGTCACAGCTTACATCCAACACGCCCGGGTAGAGTGGGCGAAATTCCTGCTGATGACCACCGCCTATCCCGTTTCCAAAATCGCACTGGAACTTCATTTCTGCTCCTCCAGTCATTTCTCCACCGTCTTTCAGGAAATCACCGGCAAAAAGCCCCAACAGTTCCGAAGAGAAATGCACAAGATATAATGCCTGGTAAACTCTGAAAAATCCCTGCCGAAACAGCAGTCAATTCCTGTTCCGGCAAGGATTTCTTATTTTGGCTTTCATGGTAGTCTTATATCATTTTTCAGCAAACCCTTTAACGGTATTGACGCTGAGTTTCGAAATAAAACCCGTTACGGCTTCCGGTTCCAACTTCATGCCATCCCGCAGCCACCAGGTCAGCACACCGCCGCAGCCTTGCGCCAGATAGTGGTATAGCATCTCCATTTCCTTCCGGCTCATCTGGGGAAATTTTTCCTCCAGCACGGGATAAGCACTCTTATAACACAGTATAAAAGTCTTCATCGAAAGCGTTGGGTCAGCGTTGCCCGAACCCAGGATAAAATACCGCTCCCCTTCCCGGCGCATATAGTTTAGTACCTCCAAAATAATCTGTTCGAACTGCCGGTAAGGATAGGATGCAAGAAAGCTTTCCAGACGCTCCAAAACCTGCTGAACCAGACATTCCAATAAATCAGGAACATCCCGATAATGCTTGTAGAAAGTAGCCCGGTTAATTTGCGCCCGCTGACATAGTTCCGTAACCGTAATCTTGCCCACTGGCTTTTCCTGCAATAGGAACAGAAAGCTTTCTTCAAGCACTCTGCGTGTATATCTCGCCCTCGCATCTAAACTGTTCATTTCAGATTCTCCTTCTATTCCGCAACAGATTTCAATAGTTTGTTGGCAAACTTTCATTTTCACTGTTTTTGCTGGTTGTCGTCCTATATCAACTTTATTATAATAAAGCCATGGAAAATAATCAACATCTGTTGCCAAAATATCATATGGAGAAAATATTATGCGAAACAATAGCCATTTAAAGCTGCCTGCATCCAGAATTAAATCAGAAGATACGGAAAAGAAAGAACAGATTTTAGGATATTTCCTCGGTCCATGTCTGGTATACATGGTATATACGGGAATTGCCGGAACCTATCTGACCCAGTTTTACACCGATGTATTAGGTCTTGCCGGCTTTTTCCTGACCGCAATGCCTCTGCTGTCAAAGCTGCTTGGCAGCGTAATCAGCATCTTTATTGGCAGACTGATTGACCACACCCGGACATCCCAGGGCAAAGCGCGTCCATGGATTTTGTTCTCCGGACCGCTGCTTGCAGTCTGCGGCATTCTGCTGTATGCCATTCCCCGCTCATCTTATCAGACACAGATTGCATGGGTGGTAATCAGCTATAATTTATTCTTTAGCCTGGCATTTTCCACATATTCCCTCAGCCATTCCATTATGGTTCCGCTATCCACCCGCAATATAAAGCAGCGTGACAGCCTTGCCATGCTGACTTCCATGGGTACGTCAATGATTCCCGGTATGCTGTCCACCATTATCATGCCGCTGCTTGTCCGCCAGATTGGAGTAGGCAGCGATGCCAGAATTTCATGGCTGTCAGTGATGAGCGCTTTGTCTGCTATCGCCATACCGGCAACTCTCATAGAATACTTTTTTACCTGCGAGCGGCTTACCGCCAGAACCGGTACGGACACCCATGCAGTTTCCTTAAAAAAACAGGTACTGGCATGTTTCCGCGACCGCTGCTGGGTTCTGGTTGCAATATTTACATTGGTGCTGCATCTGTGCAATGGACTGACCACCAGCAGCATGTTGTATTACTGCAACTGGGTTTTGGGGCATTCAGTGGAAAGCGGCGCTGCTAGGCAAATACTTGTAAACATCATCGGGCAGGCTCCTATGGGATTCGGTGTCGTCCTGCTATGGCCGTTAGTCCGGAAATTCGGAAAATGCCAGGTCACAATAACCGGATTTTTCATTGCTTCCTTTGGAAGCCTTATGGTATTTCTGGCTGGAGACTCTATGCCCTTTACCCTGGGCGGCCTGCTGATAAAATCCACCGGCAGTCTCCCTACCTATGTTATGGCATCATTACTGGCAGAAGCGCTTGACCATGTAGAAATGCAAAACGGCTTCCGGGCGGACGGGTTTTCCGCTTCGGTTAACAGTATCATACAGACCGCCGTCATGGGATTGGACCAGACACTTCTGCTTGCCGGTATCCACGCCTTTGGCTACATTGCGCCCGCATCCGCCGCCCAGACAATAAACCAGCCGGAAGCTGTCCGAATGTTCTTTCGCTGGTGCTTTGCCGGAATCCCTATGGCCGGCTTTTCTGTCTGCGCTGTCATCATGCTGTTTTATAACCGGGAACAGAAAACTGCGGGGAGCAGGGGATAAGGATTACTTTCCAGCGCTTTTTGAAATGTCTGCAGCCGTTGCCCCGCCATCACATACCATCACTGACAATGAACAGGCTTTCAAATTTACGTATCATAGCTTCAATTGGGCCGGCTTTAAATTTTATAAATATATAGCTCAGGTATATAACAAGTACTGTAATTATAATATCCCCGCACGGAATTGCCCCAATAAACTTTAAAGCCTGGTCCGGAGCAACAATCTGCAGTCCCCACCCAACTACAATCTGAATCACATACAAGGTAAGCGACAGCTTTCCTGCATTACAAAACGGCTTTAAAAGTGCTCCGCACTTCTTTCCAGACAGACATAAAAATCCAAACAGAATAAGTGAACCTCCTGTGCCAGCCAGTAGTTCACATGTAGAACCACACTGCGGTGAAGATATGAAAAGCATCTGCCACATAACAGGCTGCGTATTAAGTGGCCACATAGCAAATACATCAATTTCTGCATTCATAATTTTCGGGTTCAGGGAAGCCCATTCCATATAAGACTGAAAAATTCCCGGCATCACAAAAGTTTCCATCAGCTTCACCGGTATCAAAATAATGATGCCTGCAGCTATAAATTTAATTGCATTACTCGTTTTATGCAAATCTAACCGCCCAATCGCCATTCCGGTAATAAAAACAGGTGACCAGGCCAAAGCTGAAAGCGGCCCGCCGGCAATGTCACTTAAAATTGCTGCTCCTTCAAATAAACTCATACCAATCAGCATAAGCGGCGGGCTTAAAAAGTATAAAATCCCAGACAAAGCAAACAACTTTGATGTTGAAAGCCGTATAAAAGGGAGCGCCAACAAATATAACATAGCATAAGCTGTTAAAACTACTGCAAATGGCCCATTCAGCAAGATTAACAGATAACCTGCAAAATCAATAAAAACAGAGCGCGCCAATATACGCGTATTCAGAAATTTCATCCCACCACCTCCTGCCAACATCCGCCGCGTCATAATTGCGTATGAAATACCGGAACACAACATAAATAAAATCATAGTATTTCCAGAAACAAAACTATTCCACTGGTTAAGCGCGAAATGCTGAATATACATCCCTATGACTGCCAGACCACGAACCGCATCCAATGCCGGCAGCCTTTTGGCCTCCTTCACTGTTGACAGTTCTCTTCCCTTGATTGTACCTCCATTCATTTTTTAATATCCTCCTTCACACATGGCGTCAGCCCTCGTTCTATGGCTGCGCAATTACATTATCACACAAAAAATCCTGATATATCTTTTTTGTCCTTTCTTCACCGTTTGTGTCCCAAATCAATTGAACAAATTTCATTTCAGGACAGTTTCCCTCTGTTTAGGACAACTTCTTCTCAAAAGACACTTTTTTTGCTATACTGGCTGTTAGATTTAAAAAGTGTTTCCAAATTTGCATTATAAAAGCAAAAAGGTGTTACCATGATAAAAATAGTGATTTGTGATGATGATGATTTTACAGTCAAGCTGATTCATGGAATGTTGGAAAAAGCAATTGAAATCAGTAAAACAGAAGCACAGATTGTATGTAAGGCTTGTTCTGGAGCAGATGTCTTAACCTTTATACAAAAAAATCCCGGTCCTTATCTTTACTTTCTTGACTTTGATTTAGGGAAAAAAGAATTAAATGGAATTGATCTTGTAAAAAGAATATATAAATTTGATGCCAATGGCAAAGTAGTTTTTGTAACAAGTCATGGCGATAAGGGAACGGATATTCTGCAAAGCGGAATCCAGGCCTTTGGATTTATTGAAAAAGTTCCCAACCAACAGGTTATGATTACCTCCCTCGTAAAATATCTCAGGATGACAGAGCCTGTCCTATGTCAAACTCCTGATGTTCCTATGCTGGAACTGCCTATTGGCATTGATGAAACAACTTGTTTATCTTTATCTGACATTACTTATGTGGATTCTGTAAAAACGGTTGCCCACTCCATTTGCTACCATACTTTTAATGGCTCCGAAATTACTGTAAGAGACACCATAGAACATGCATTGGAACTTTTAGGGACAGGTTTTATCCGGTGCCACCGCTCAGTAATCGTAAATAAAGAACAGGTAGTTTCTGTAAAAAACGGTCTGATTACGCTCTCTAACGGAACAATGGTTTGCTGCGCCATTGGAAAGCGGAAAGAAATCATGGAAATTTGTTTAAGAAGATAAAAATGTCAAGGAGAAAAAATGATTGATTTTTATGGTCCGGGGCCTTATTTAAGTATAGGTTTATTATTATCAGGCAGTATACAGGAAATTGTCCAATACATGTCTTCTGTCCTCTTCTTTTCTGCTTACATTTGGGCTGCAACACGTTTTCTGCCATCTTCCCTGAAAAGAATAGCTCTGTTTATACCTCCTGTCTTTCAAATATGTTATGTCTATTCTGTCAGTATTAAAAGAGAATTTATTTTTTCTCTGTCATTTGCCATACTTATTACCTTACAGCTTAGAATACTTCAGCTTTTACCATTTCATGCAGAAGATTATGTACTGATGTTCTGCCTTTTACTATTCCCTAACCGTTTATTTAATAATACCTCTGCAATCGTTGGAAACATATGGATTTTTATAATCCTGTTCCTTTCACTTTATACCGCTGCCAAAATAAGTATGAAACATATAAAAGGCAACCATTTTTCCTGTTACTTCCTTTTTATTGTACTGTCATTTTTTTCTTATGCCTTTCAGTTAGCATGTATTTCTGTTCCATTAGTTTTTAAGAGTGGCAGGGAAGTAAGCCTACTTATGATTACCATCATTTTAGCTATGCTGATTATCACTATAATAACGTTTTTTATCAGATACAAATTTTATGACCAGCTTCTGCGCCTGAATCATCTTGGCAGAAAATATCAACAGATAGAAAAATATTTTCCCTCTTTTTCTGCGATTATTTTACTTTTGTTTATACTGATATCTGTTCTTTTTACGGCATTACAGCTTCGTAATTTCCTTATAATGTTACTTCTTCCCTGTCTATGCCTTGCGATTTTATGCGCGCAGCTTCCCTTTGTTGTATTGCTTTTTAAAACTTCTTTTTACAAGGATGCTGCGACCTATCAGCAATGGGAAAAGGAAGAGATTGCCTCTTACTATCAAAAACTTTCGTCCAGTCTCTCTGATATGCGGGGAATGCGCCACGATATTAAAAATATTTTCTTCACAATGGGAAATTTCGTGAATGAAAGTTCTAATCAAGACATGAAAGATTACTTTTGGGAAAAAATCTATCCTTATTCGCAAAAAACAATTATACAAAGCGAGTTGTTATCCAAACTTTATCAGATACCTTCAGAACCATTACGGGCATTTTTAAATTTAAAAATTTCACAGTCTATGGAGCTTGGAGCCTCGGTCAATTTGGATGTATGTATTTTACCGGAAAACTTCCGAACAGTGATAGATATTATTGACCTTACCCGTATTCTTGGTATCCTTCTTGATAACGCAATCGAGGAAACAGCCAGGATACCGAATGGCATTATAGAAATAGGAATCAGGAACAATGAAACTGCCTGTTCCTATATTATCAAAAATCCTCTTACTTCACAAATACAGCTAACAGGGATTCATGCTGGACAGACTACAAAAGGCAAAGGGCATGGAAGCGGTCTCCTTATTGTGCAGCAGCTTTTAGAACAATACCCTAATGCAGTTTTGAATACATCCATTCATCATTCCACATATATCCAATGCTTGAATATTTCTTAAGAACTCAAAGTGCATATTTGGCGGCGGAAGCACCCCAAAACAGAAGTTCACGCCCTTCCGAACCTTGTGATTTTTACCCTTTTTGCATGGTTTACCCTACCATTTATCTCGTCTGAATCGAACGGATTCTTTCTATATTAAAGTACCATCCTGTCAGCGGACATTGATTCTATCTGACGCCTATATTAAAATTAAAATAATAATCGAAACTCATTGGGAGGCCGAAATATAATCATAAAGTGAAAGTAACTGTAATTGATACAAAACTGTACCCGGAATTGCAACAGCCGCAAATCCCTGTGTATAAGCTTCCACTCCCTCAATCTTTACATGGAATCTGATATCTTTGCACCGGAAGGTCACTTCCCTGTTCTGCAGAAGGTATATCCAGAAAGCCTCCCCTGCTCCCCAAGCCACTTGACGGGAAACTCCACCGCCGTCAATCTTCCATATGTTTCAACCGTTTTCCGAAACCGCTTTATAATCCGTGAAATACCGGCTGCTGTTTTTCATAGGTGCAGAAATACTGAAACCCCAGTCCTTTCAGCAGGTGTTCAGCCTCTTTAATATAAGCTCCTAAATGTTCCGCCTTGTGGCTGTCACTGCCAATCGTGATGATTTCGCCTCCCAGTTCCCGGTACAGCTTTAATATATTTACAGACGGTGTTGTATTTTTCAACCCATAACGATGGTATGATGTATTGAACTCTATTCCCCTGCCATCCGAAATCACGGTTCTCAATATCTCTGAAATAATCGGTTTTACTTTTTCAAATGGATATTCGCCTTTCTCATCATACCGTGCAATAAGGTCCATATGCCCTAACACACTGTAGTCCCGATATCTCCTTATGACGTTCAGCATTTCCTCATAATATTTATCGTTATATTCTTTCTGGCTCTTCCCCCTTTGAAAATCCTGTGTCCAAAATTCCTGGTCATCCACCTGATGAACAGACAGAATAACAAAATCAAAAGGATATTTGTGAAACAGTTCCCTGTATAACGGAATGGTATGTACCTGCATGCCAAACTCGATTCCAATCCTTATCCGGATTTTCTCCCTGTATTTTTTCTGCAATTCTTTGATTCTGGCAATATACACCGGATAATCCACATTGGCAAGCGGTTCCTCTCCCCGATATAGTATTGGCTTTCCACAGTCCCAATCCTGCTTAATGCCATAATCCACATGGTCTGTAAAACAGATTTCATCCATTCCCCCAGCTATGGCATCCCTGACAACCTGCTCTATCGGATATATCGAATCGTCACTAAATTCTGTATGTACATGACAGTCTGCAAACATATCCTTCCGCCCTTTCAGTCTGAAATTCTATCCATCTCACTCTAATGCATCCCGCAGCATCACCTTAATCTGCGCTCTTCCTCCAAATCCTCTGCTGTGATTTTCCAGTCTTTGTAATAATACATTTTATCCTTTTCCCCAATCTCCCTGACCACTTTGCACGGATTTCCCACTGCGACGCAGTTCGCCGGAATGTCCTTTACCACCACGCTTCCGGCGCCAATTACCGTATTTTCCCCGATAGTCACTCCCGGACAGATTGTCACCCCCGCTGCAATCCAGCAATTATCCCCGATGGTTACCGGCAGGGAATACATATACTCTCTCATATCCGGGTCTATGGGATGTCCCACTGTAGCAATCGTGACCGCAGCGCCAAACATCACTTTCTTACCGACAATGATTTTCCCATCATCTATAAAGTTACAGTTAAAATTCACATAAGAGCCTTCCCCTATCGTAATATTGTACCCGTAACAGCAATAAAAAGGCGGCTCAATCCACGCATCCGTCTCTTTTCCGAACAGCTCTTTCATTGCCCTCAAACGCCCGTCTGTGTCTTCCGGCGAAGTGTTATTGAACGCAATCATGCGTTTTTTTCCATTTACCCTGTCCTCGGGAAGCCCCTCACAGTAATCTGTAAACAGTTTCCCACTTGCAATTCTTTCTCTCATTGTCATTGTCCGCTCCTCCGTTTTTCCTTTATATAATCTTTTTTACCCTGCCCTATTTTTGCAGTATCTGTATATGGCGGGGATTTTTATCGTTTCATCGGTGTCCACATAGAATGTACACCGCAGGCAGTTTCACAATTTCATCCAGATTAACAATAAAATATACGGCAACAACAGGAAACTGCAATACAAAAGCCGCAAGAAATCCAAGTGGAACGGTAATACACCACATCGTCACGGTATCACAGAGAATACTGAACCGGGAATCCCCTCCTGCGTAAAAGATTCCTCCAATGGTTGTTCCGTTCACAGACTTTCCGAACATATAGCAGGAACACGTGACAAGCATCCATTTCAGGTAACCCAAGCCACCCAAAAATAAAGATGGCGTTCAGTATAATATTGACCACCACACTTACAGAACTAATCACGCTGGATTTAGCCGCCCTGTCCCCCTTCCCCCAATACTGCGCCGCAAGCATGGAAAGCCCTATGGCCATAGCAGCAAAAAACAGGTTCTCCACAAAAGTAATCTGTCCTGCAAGAGACACTGCCGACAGGGCATCCTGTGTCAGCATCCCCAGCATAAGGGCATCCGAAGCACTGACCAAAGCCAGCATGAGCTGCTGGAATGTTTTGGGAATCACAAGTATCAGCAGTTTTTGGTAAAATCATGTGATTGCTTTTCTTTCATCTTTATATCCGCTCCATGTTGTTTTCTATTTAACAATATAAGATTTTTGCATTAAAATCATTCGATATCGTTTATTTTTATATAACAATCTTCCATTTGTGAGCGGTTGCTATTTTAAATGGATTATAGGAGATACCAATATATATCCACACCGGCAATATAACCGTTATGATGCACGCCTCCCCAAAAACAAGCGTTGAATGCTGAAATTGTATAAAAAAATCCTGCTGCCATGCGATATTTTTTATCAGATGGCAGCAGGTATATTCTTTTTATACAGTTTTATTATTTGGCCGGAATCACCGCGCCGTTATAATGCTCGGTAATGAAATTCTTCACGTCGTCAGACTGCAGTATCTTTACCAGCGTTTTGATGTACTCATTATCCTTGTTGGCCTCTGTCACCGTGATGATATTGGCATATTCGGAATCCTCGCCTTCCCTCATCAAATAGATACTCGTGTTGATGCCAGCCTCAAGAGCTCTGTTTGCATTTACAAAATAAGCGTCAAAATCGGCTGCCGAAGGAATAATGTTGGCCTGGTCCATCTCAACAATTTCAATGGGAATCAGATATTCCTCAATTTCATTCACGGAAGCGTTTGCAGCGGTGATATCCGGATTTAACTTAAGGTATCCTTCCGCTTCAAGCACCTTCAGGGCTCTGTACTCATTGGAAGCATCGTTGGGAATCGCAATTACCGCATTTTCCGGAAGGTCTTCCTTCCCCGCATATTTGTACGAAAAACATGTGTAAGGTTCAACATGAATCCCTCCCATGCTGTACAGGGTCGCACCCATTTCCTCCTCAATACTTTCCATAGCCGGCACATGCATAAAGTAAGCAAAATCAACCTCTCCGTCAATCAGCATATCGTTCCATGTCGCATCCCATGTGGTGGACACAAAATTAAGTTCGATTCCCTCTGCCGCCAGAGCGTCTCTTGCCGCGCCTAAAATCTCACTGTGAGGGGTCAGGTCGCATACGCATTTCAGGATAACCTTTTCTGCAGAAGGCTCCTTTGCCTCTGTACCGGTTTCCGCTTCCTGCGCGTCGTCTGCGGCCGTGTCATCCGCAGCGCTCGCCGTATCTTCTGCAGCTTCTTCCGCATCCGCCGTATCCTCTGCAGTTTCTTCCGCGTCCGCCGCTTCCTGTGTGCCGCCGTTGTTGCCGCAGCCTGCCAAAAGGGCAGATACTGTCAATGCGGCCGCCATAATAAAAGCAAGTTTCCTTTTCATAATCTTTCCTCCTCTGAAAATAATGCTTTCTTTCCATCATTTCTTTAAATCCATTGAAATTCTAGCACAATCAGCCAAAAAGTGGTATCCTCCCGAAGGAAAATTTTCAACCCTAATCCTTTAAAAAATATACATTTTGTCCAATTTAAAGCGTTCCGGTTCCATGCTAGGCACCGCATTGAACGCAAAAACAGAGAGCAGCCCTGTTGTCTGCTTTCTAAATCAGATGCCTTCTCTTTAAAATAATTTTGGAAACGGTATCGCCCAGAATCTGCACAATCTGGACAATCACAATCAGAACGATAATTGTTGCAAATAAAAGGTCATGTTCGAACCGCGTATACCCATAAGTAACCGCAACATATCCGATTCCCCCGGCTCCGAAGCTTCCGGCAAGGGCCGTCATGGAAATGATAATCACCACCGCATTGGTAAATGCGCGAACCAGCGAAGGCATGGTTTCCGGCACCATGATGGTAAATAAAATCCTCATATTACCGCTTCCCATAGCCTTGGCAGCTTCGATTTTTCCCTTGTCAAGCTCTAACAGGCTGCTCTCCACAAGCCTTGCAAAAAGCGGCACGCAGCTCGCCACCAGAGAGATGATGCAGGCGTTGGAGCCGTAGGATTTGCCCACCAGCGCTCTTGCCACCGGCAGCATCACAATAATAATGATGACCTGCGGCAGTGAGCGGAAGCAGTTGATAACGACGCTTAAAACGGTATGTACTGCTTTGCACGGCATCAGCCCCTCCTTGCTCGTCATCACCAGCACCAGACCCAGAATTACACCGAACACCAGCACAAATGCGGCAGATACGGCCACCATATACATGGTTTCATTGATGGCTGGCAGCACCCGCTCCCAGACCTCTGCGCTGAAAGCATTTTTCAGCACTTCCCAAAAAGAATATTTGTATAAACTCATTCCGCTTCCTCCTGCCAGTAATCGCTTCTGAATTTGTTGTAAACGCCGATAAAGTTTTTGGCAGTTTCACACTGCGGATGCTGGAAAATGTCTTTCACCAGCCCCTGTTCCAGCAGCTTCCCGTTCTCCATAACCGCCATCCTGTGGCAGGTATACTTGATAACTTCCAGCTCGTGGGTAATCAGAATAATCGTCAGCCCCAGCTTCTGATTGATTTCCTTCAAAAGGTCCAGCACAGAAAGGGTTGTCTGCGGGTCTAATGCGCTTGTTGCTTCGTCCGATAAAAGCACGTCCGGATGATTGGCCAGCGCTCTGGCAATCCCCACCCGCTGCTTTTGCCCGCCGGAGAGTTCTCCCGGATAGGCGTCCCTTTTTTCCGACAGCCCCACCAGCGCCAGCATTTCATCAACCCTTGCGCGCACTTCCTTTGCCCCCATGCCCGCCATTTTAAGCGGATAGGCGATATTCTGTGTCACCGTCATGGAATCAAACAGGTTAAACTGCTGAAATATCATGCCGATTTTTCTTCTCTGCCTGTTTAATTCCGCCTTTCCAAGAGAAGTGATTTCCTTATCCCCAATCCGTACGCTCCCGCTATCCGGCTCCTCCAGACGGTTGATGCACCTGACTAAAGTAGATTTCCCTGCTCCGCTGAATCCTACAATTCCGTAGATATCGCCTTTTCCTACGGAGAGGTCGATTCCCCTTAAAACCTCAATGTTCTGCTTTTTAGTATGAAAGGTTTTGTAAAGCTGCTTTACTTCTATAAATTTTTCGTCCATGCAAATTCCTTTCAGGCAGTCTGCTTTGACTGCCTCTTTTGATTACGGTAAGCAACTTGCAGCGGGCAATGACTGCCTGCTGCAAAGTCGTTGCCTTATCCGGCTTTGGCACGGCTACATTATACTAAAAAGGTAAACGGTTTACAAGACCGCCTCGCTTTCCAGACAGATTTCCCTGGCTTTTTCATACCCTTGAACCGTCGTCCCCAGCCCTTCGCAGGCTTTCTCCAATGTGACCCTGAAAAAATTCATTGCGCTTTCGACGTCTTTTACAAGGCGTCTGGCTTCGCCTTCTTTTCTGCCTTCTCTTCTCCCCTGCTTTCTTCCTTCATTTCTTCCCTTCCGTTCATATTGGTCAAATAATTCGCACACTTTTATTTCGTCCTCCTCTCTGATTCCCTGTTCCTCCAGCCAGTCTTCAATACCGTCCACATCGGTATCTCCGGATAATACCTTTATCATCTTAATTAACGCCGCTTTATGTACTACCTTCCTGTCCGAGCGATAACTGGCTCCCTCCGCAAGAAAATCTACCACAATCCGCATATCGCTCTCGAAAAGTTCTCTCGTCTCCTTCGGCAAACGGCGCATTTCAAATACGTAAAGCTCCAGATTATCTACATATTTCCACTCTTTTTCTGAAATCTTCTTCTTCCCGAACATTTTACGGATGCTTCGGTTACTCCTCCACCTGTTTTCTCCCCAGTAAAGCACAAATTCTATCACCGGACAGGCATCCTTTATTTTCCCTTCGTACTGTTCCCGGTATATTCCTCCTGTATAGCCTGCTTTTCGGAGAAGCATCTTTCCGTCTGTCCGGCTCTGATTTGCAATAAGGTACATCAGATGGACTGCGCCGTCCGCAAATTTGTATTTACAGATATCCTCATACTGGTTCCGCAGCTTCTTTTTCCCCTGATAGACAGATTCCGTGGGGCCTGCCATTAAGCTGTCCTTATCTGCCATCCTTTCTCCCTGATACAAAAGTACGTTGATAACGTCCGCCGCCACGTCGGGAAATGCTACAAATTCCTTTTCTACGATGTCTTTCTTTTCCTTCGTTTCACTCATCCTTCCTCCTTTTCCGGCAGAGCTGCCGCATTATTAATAAGGAAAGGATGCTTTTATCCCTAAATCTTCTTCGGCTCCGCCAACATATATTTTCCGTGAAAATGCTGGCGATTTGCCAAAGATATTCTGCCTGACAGGATTCGTCATGGCGAATTGATTTTCACATTTTTATAACATTATTGTACAATTATCCGGTAAAATTGTCAAATGCAAATTTATAAAAAAATACTAAAGTAAAAATTTTTCTTCCTTTTTTGCTTCTCTTTTCCATATCCCATTTCATACCCCATTTGCGACAAAAAAGATACCGTTTGATGAAGCCTGATGAAAAAGCAAAGTCTCGAAAAGCCCGATTTTACGGGCTTTACGAGACCTGATAAAGTAAGATAATGCACGCCTCCCCGAAAAAAGAGGTGAGTGCTAATTATTTTGGTAAATATTTCTTTTGGGGAAGACTGTGTCCTGGCTGCAAAATATGCAGATAAAGCTGCCATTCATTCCTGACGTTGCGGCAACAGGATTTCCCTTAATCCCCCATCCTGCCAAGACTGTCCGTCTGCTGTAAAAACGTCAATCCTGTATATGTCGCTGCTCCTGTCCTTAAACGCCGGGAACAGGAAACCGCACTCTGGCTCCCCCGGTTCATAATCACCATTTACCGGACAGACCGCACAAATCAGGAACTGATAAACCTCTTCCGATTCCCACAGGCTTTCCTTGTCGCTGGCTTTCAGCGGGACGTCATAACTGCCATGGAAAAAGTAAATGGCATATCTGCCGTTCGTTTGGTATCTCTGCCCAAACTCCTCATAAAATACATCCAGCATCGCGTCATTTTTCAGCCCGCACTCTTTCAGCGCCATAAGTATCTGCCATATGCTCCCCGGTTTCCTGTCCGCTTCCCCGAAAGCATACTCCCTAAGCTGCACATTCGTATCGGAAAAAGGAACTGCCTTTGCTATATCAAGGTTTGCCTGCTGGTCTTTTTGCGACAGTTTCTGAAAATGCTTGTTAAAGGTTCCGTCCACAAACCCCTCTTCGTCCAGATATGCCCCGGCAATCCTGTCAAAGCAGTTCCGCTTCAAAGTCATACGTCTGGTCAGTTCCAGCATATCCTCACGATTAATCTCTCCCATATATATCCATTCCCCCTGTGAAACGCCGCCGCATATCCGGCAAGGTATGCGGCAGGCCTCTCCATGCTTTTTTCTTGCTATGGGAAAAATTATAACGTATTTCCTTTGAAAGGACAATGCCACGCCGTTTAAAGCAGCAAGACTGCTCTTTCTTCTTATGCCGGAAAAGATTTTAATTATCTTTCCAGTTCGGTCTTTTCCTTCCGCCTCAGTAACTGCCTGAGCTCGTCCGCGCTGTACTTTCGGCATTCCCAACGTTCACAGGTAATCACTTTCCGTACCTGTTCCCTTCCCGCCGTATATCCGGCTGACCTTATCCTGCGGACTGCATCTTCCTTTAGCTCCTGCCCTCTTTGCAGTGCGTCCTCTACAATCCTGTAAAGGTATTCCGGCTTGCGCCTGTCCCCAAGGTCATGGAAAACGGCGCTTGCCGCCACCAGCGCGTCCCTCATATACTCTGCATTGTCCTTGAAAAGGCCACTGTCAATATATATGCCCCTTTCTTCTATAAACATAGCGCAGAAGGTAACGACCGTCCTTGTGTTCCCTTCCCGAAAAGGATGCGCTTTCCATAATTCCGCCATATAATCAGAAAACTTTCTGGCAACCTCTTCAAGTGTGGCCCTCTCCCATACAAAGCTGTTCATCTTCTTAAGCGCTGCCCCTGCATCCCTCCCAATGTCAAAAACATCCGAATATTCCACCGAAATGCCGTTAAGAGCTGTCTCTATCTTTTCTATGTTTATGATACGGGGCTTCCCTGCCCATTCATAGATATCCTGGAAGATACGGTAATGCAGCCGGCACAGGGAGGCAAAGTCAAACACCCCTGCCATCCTCTCATCTTCCGCTATCTCCGAGAGTCGCAGTGTCACATAATCGCTTTCCGCCTCCTGCAGCTTCTTATTATCCATAATCCCCAAAAGGTTTTTTAAAATTTCTGTTTCCGGATAGAGGTACGGGTCATGCATCCAAAATCACTCCTTTGCCTTATACCGCCTGTCAAGCGCCTCCTTAATCCCTTCCATGGTAATCTCCCCGCGCTTTTCCTTCTCTATCAGTTCCTTCATTTCCGGCGTAGGCTCAAGGCCGTCAACCTTTATCATCCCAATGGCATAATCCCATTTTTTATCCCTGCTTACCAGCATATAAAACCTCTCCTTTCCTTACGTTGGTTATAGTATAGCACAGACGAAGGAAAATAACCATAGAATCACCTCCCCCCCCTGTTTTCATCCCCGCCTTTCTTTCCTGTTTTTCGTATAGATTCTTTTATCATTTCATCTATTACGTGTCCGGCTTTTTCTTTCCGCATACGCTTCCATCCCTCTTTCGCTCCGCATATACCGGATGAATACTTCCAAAATCCCATACATTTCTCTCTCCCATATCATTCCTGAGATTTCTTCAAAACAAACTTCTCCCCCTCATAAGTCCGAACCGGATTCCCCCTGACAATACGGGTATGCTCCCGCCATGCGGCACTTTTCTGCACCGCTTCCTGCTCCTTTTGTAAATCCACAATTTTCTCCTGTAATCTCTCCATAGCCCGATTCTTATTACTAAACTGGCTCCGTTCCCCGGTGGACTGCGCCGTCAGTCCTGTGGGTATATGGATTATCCGCACGCCTGTTTCAACCTTATTCACGTTCTGTCCGCCCCTCCCCCCGCAGTGGAACTTTTCGATACGGTATTCTTTCTCCGTATCAACCTCTCCCTTTTCCGGGATAACGCTCACGTCCACATACCAGTTCTTCCTCTTATGGTTCCTGCGGAAAGGGCTTTTACATATCCACAATACCGTCCCCTCAAGGCGGCTCAGGTCATGCTCTGTCCGAAAGCGGATAGAATCATAACAGCCTTTTTCATCTCCTTCTGATTCTGATATCTTTTCTAAGCCGCCATATTCTTTCTGTAATGCTTCAAACAGCTTTGCAACCGCCAACTGACACTCGGACGGCCCCAATCCGGCACTAATCTGTACTATCATAAATCTCCATCTCCTCTACTTCCTGCTTCCCGCCTTGAAATTATAGACAGGATTCAATCGCTCTGTAACCTCTACCGTGTCTTTAATCTGCTTAATAATTTCCTCTATGGAACGGTAGGCGAAAGGCGCTTCATCTAATGTGTCCGCGCCAACGCAGCTACTGTAGACGCCTTTCATCTCCTTTTTAAACTCCGACACTGTATACCGGTTCTTTACATCCTCGCGTTTTAACTTCCGGCCGGAACCGTGGGGAGCGGAATAATTCCACTGCGCGCTGCCTTTCCCGATGCCCAAAATAACGCCATCCCTCATGTTGGCCGGAATAACCACATATTCTCCTTTTCCCGCAAAAACAGCGCCTTTGCGGAGCATACCCGAATCATCCACATAATTATGCGGCACTGAAAACTGCTTCAGCGCTTTCCACTTCATTCCCTTAAGGATTTCCCTGACGATAATCTGCCTGTTCCATTCGGCATAGCGCTGGATAATCCGCACATCCTCCAGATAAGCGGTTCTGTCGTCGTTTTCCAGGTATCCCATGTAATAGGGCACTTCTTTCCCCTGTTTTTTCAGGCTGCTACTGGCAAGCTTCGTGTAATACTCCGCCGCTTCCTCCCCCAGATGTCTGCTTCCCGTATGCACCACCAGGTACAGGCTGCCGTCATTCCCCTTATCCAGTTCGATGAAATGATTGCCGCCGCCGAGCGTGCCAAGGCTTCTGTCCGCTTTTTCCCTGTTAATATGGCGGATGCAATGAAGCTCTTTGTAGGAAAATTCCTCTGCCATGTGATGAGGCTCTTTTCGTATGGCGAAACCTGACGGCACATTTTCCCGGATAATTCTGTCCAGTTTCTGGAACTCTACATTAGTTTTGTTCAGTTTTACACAGGTCATACCGCACCCGATATCCGTCCCTAAAAGCTGTGGGATTACCTTATCCGTGACTGTCATGGAAAGACCGATGGGCCCTATTTTACCGGGATGGATGTCCGGCATCAGGCAGATTGTACTCCCCTCTGCAATTTCGTTATCACATATCATTTTCACCTGTGCCTGCGCATAGTCCTCTGCGTCGTCTGTGAATATCTTTGCTTTTGCATAAATTCCTTTTACCGTTATCATTCTGCTATTTTCCTTTTCTTTAAAAATGGGCGCAAAAAAAGCACCCCAAAGGTGCCTGCAACACTTCCTCTTCCAAATATAATAAAAAGCAATTGAAAACTTCCTATATATAAGACGCGCAAAGCGGCATACCTTTGACTGTCAATTTCACTATTCTGTTTTGGATTATTATACTGTTTTGCATGGCATGCCCTCCTTTTTTAATCAATAGTCTGTTTGTTCAACGGCTAAATTTTAGCATAAGCAACTAAAATATGCAAGTTTTTATTATCGCTGCGTTATCCTGCTGCCATACGGCGCTTTTAACCAAATGGCAGCAGGCGCATCCTATAGGTTTGACATGTATCTGTTATACGCTCGCCTCTACGAATCCGCTTATCCGGCTTTATGCAAGCAGCACCGGGCTGACCAAAATCCCGGCCGGTTTTAACTGATACTCATATGACCATGACGTCCCCACTGTCCGCCACGCGTCCGGCCCAATCCAGATTTCCTTTTCATTGCAGTTATGGACAGGCCCAAAGGTATTGACACGGCTGCCGTAAACGGTTATCTCCAGCAGATGCCGTCCTTTTTCCAGCCGTCCGGTTTTTTTAAGATACGGCGAAAAAGCAATTCTTCCCAAATCGGTTCCGTCCACTTTTACCCGAATTAACGGCGCACGGAATTTTGAAATTTGAATTTGCAGGCCACTTACGGCATCGTCCAGTTCAAACTCCGCATGATATGTGACGTTCCCGCCATAAAAAGGCAGTCCCTGGCCGCATAAATCGCCAAACGTCATTTCCCGGACCGGACCGGTAACGTATGCCTTTCTTCCCCGCAAATCGACCCCGAAATCTCCTAATAAGTATACGTTTTCAACCGGAACTTTGCCGTCAAAAAATACCGCAAGTTCCAGTACATTGATACCGGCTTTTATTTCTCCCAGCCTTATGGTTTTGATTGCCTCGTCCACATACCATCCTAAAACGACGCTCTCCACAGCTTTTCCGTTCCACAATACTTTCGTGTGTTCAGGCCCCTCCAGTGCCAGCAAAACTCCCTCTGTATTCTGCAGCGCTTCCACCTGAAACCTTAAATGCAGGGTATGTTTCTTCTCTTTCCGCCTCTTCTTTTCGTCCTCTGTCTCCACCCAGGGCTGGGCAAAGGCTTCCGTGCGCAGAGGCAGCCCCAGCTTTTCGCGGAACCTGTTATCAATTCTTAAAATATCTTCCTCTTCGTTCCATTCTTCCTCATCAAAGGCATATTCCGCTCGGTCCAGCAGCAAAACGTTCGGCTCATGCAGTGTCACCGGCATCAGGCCGGGGATTTTTATCTCCTGCAGATTTTGAGGCGCTGTCTCTCTCTGCGCCTGTCTCTTCCCCCTGCTTTCGGCTCTTTTTGCGTCACAAGGAATCAGGCGGTATAAAAAGGAATCATGCTCATAGGAAATTTCTTCCCAACTGGTTTTTCCTTCTTCGTATTCAGCGGGATGTCTCTCAATGCTTCCGGTAAGGGCGTCATATTTTTCCAGTTCAAAATTTCCCGGCACGGTAAAGCGGAACGTTTCCGCCTCTGCCAAATCGGGATTCTCCGGTTTTTCACAATGCGCCGCGAACAGCCATCTCTCTGCCCCTTCCTCCCTCATCTGGTACAGCATATTTGCACTTCTTTTCCCTTCGCCGTCGCGAATATCAAGACACCGGTAAGGCTCTAACGCTTCCAGAACCGCCTGCCTGGAATACCTGACCCTCTGGCAGCGGCGGGCAAACTCTGCCGCTTCCTCGTCGGCCATTCCGTCTATATACTCCGGAATCCTCCCGGCAAAGACAATCTTACCGCCCCGTCCTTCAAATTCCTTTAATCTCTCCAGGGTGCTTTTTCGCAGTGTCATGCAATCGGGTACCAGCACCACGTCATACTTCATGGCGCCTGCCTGAAAGCCTTCCTTATCCTCCTGCGCAAAGTCCGCCAGCAGGGATTCGGAAATGAAATCAAAATCCATCAGGCCGAGAATGAGCCATCTTACCAGGTTTACAAAGTTTTCCTCTCTTTCCCGGCGGATTTCATGGGTATTTTCCTGCGTTCCGAAATACAGCCAGTAGGATTCAATGGGATGTATCACTCCCACTTTCACATAGGGATTTCCTCTGGTCAGAACCGTATTCAATCTGGCAAAATAATTTTCTATGTAGGAATATTCCTCATACCACGGCGATTGGCTGCCTATGGAAGCCGGGTAATCCCGTTTTGCCTCTCCTCCCATAGAAGTCCATGTAAGATGATGGGTGCGGCTTGTTACGCCCAGCGCCGCCTGCCAGTCTCCAGCCATCTTATGCCCCCGGAAATCAAAATCCCAATTGGTAACTCCGTAAATTTCGCTGGTCATTCCCGGCGCATTAAACTGGTGTACGGCGCTCTGCACCTGTTTGGCCGTGGTAAGCTCCCTCCGGTCGCAGAGAATATCCATGCCGGGAATCCCGAAGGAACGGTAAGAGCGCATGGCCTCCCCAAGCGCCATCGTCTGCCATTCCAGATACGGCTCCCTCATCATATGGCCTGTCAGAAGGATATTGTTTTCCTCGCACCAGCTTCCAACCTGGTCCGCGTAGCTTTCCGTAAACCGCCGGCAAACATGGTCGTGATAGCGGTAGCGGTGAACGGATATCCGATTGTCCGAAAATTCCCAGAAAATCTCCGGCAGATAATCCAGAAAACTTTCCCCGTAAGTTTCCCGGTAGGTTTCCTCAAAATCATCCGTGTACGGGATTGTCTGGAACTTTTCTTCTTCCGCATACCCAAACTGCGTTTTGAAAGTGAACTGAGGTTCGTCGGTAAAAATCATGGGAACGCTTTTCCCGAACGCATCCCCCAGCTCCCTTTTATACGCTTCATAGGTAATATTGATAAACGCGCGGATTGCCGCGGGATTTAAGGTATCCACATATGACTGGTTATTAAACCAGGGGTTATCCCCGCTGATTTCCAGGTAAGCGTACCAGGTCTTCCAGCCCTCCTTTTTCCTTTCCTCCTGTTCTTTTTCCCCTTCCTTCATGCGGTAATAGCCAGACAGCCAGCCGCCCGCAAGCCTTACCTGGTAACGGGCGAGCAGTTTCCGCTTTTTTCCCGGCGCAGCCTGCGCGCTTGCCTTATGCCCCGCTTCGTCCCATAATTCGCCTGGCGCAAGCTCTTTGGGAGAAAGCAGTAAAAAGCGGCTTCTGTATTCTTCTTTTTGGGTTACCATTCCCCCGCCATAGCCCGACGGCCACCTGTCCTCATCATACAGGCATACCCGAAGCCCCAGCTCTTTTGCTTTCTCATGGGAAAAATGCACCATGTCCATAAACTCTTTTCCCAGATACGGCATACTCATACCCGTCCGGCTGTGCAGATATACGCCTCCCATTCCCATTTTCTGAAAGTCCGAAAGAATACGCGTTACTTTCTCCTTCGTAATTTCACAGTTCCATGCCCAGAAAGGGGTTCCGCGGTACTCTGCCGACGGATTTTGAAACTCTTTATGTAAATTATCCAGTTCTTCTTTGCTTAACTGACCGGCCTGCATAATTGAATTACCTCCTCCACATTGGCGGTTGCCATGCATTCCACTGTATCCGACGCTCCGTAATAGATTTTCAGCGTTCCGTCATCTTCCAGAATCAGTCCTCCCGGGAAAATGACATTGGTCCGAAAGCCTCCCTCAACCTCATACTCCGTTTCCGGCGCAATAAGGGGCTCCTTATACATTCCGATAATTTTAGAGGGATTTTCCAAATCAAGCAGCATAATTCCGGCGCAGTAACGCTTCTGCCAGCACGCCTCCCATCCGTTCTTTCCCCTTGTCCTGTCAATATCCACCGTATGGAACAAAGTAAGCCACCCGGCATCCGTCTTCACCGGCGGCGCGCCGGGTCCGATTTTATCGTTGGCATAAGGCACGTCCTCCACTCCCATAAGCAGACTGGATTCCCCCCAGTATTTCAAATCATAGGATTTCGACATCCAGATATCAAACCGGTCCTTCCCGCCTCTGGAATATACCGGAAAGGGTCGTTCCAGACGGACGAATTTGCCGTCGATTTTTTCCGGGAACAGCACCATGTTACGGTTATCCGGCACGGTCAGGGACAATACCTCCACCGACCTGAAATCCTCCGTCACGGCGACGCCTCCGCGCAGCCCATGGTTCGTATCCACCGCAAAGCAGAGATAACATTTATCCTCAATCACCGTAAAGCGGGGGTCGTACACCTTCGTGACATCCGCGTCCTTCATATCCTCCACCGTCAAAAACGGTTTATCCTGCACCTCCCAGTGGATGCCGTCCTCCGAAAAGGCGATGCCTATCACACATTTGCCAAACGCCCCTACGCCGTCAAACTGATAATCATTTCGGAATGCCATCACATATCTTCCGTGATATTTCGCCACGCCCGCATTAAAAATGCAGTCCGCCTCATAGGGAATATCTTTTTTGCTTAATATCGGTTCTCCGCCGTTATAGCGGGTAATCACTTTACTTGATTTTAATTCCGGCATCATCTTAGCCATTTATTTTTCCTCCTGCTTAAATTTCCTCTTTTAACCGGTTCCTGTATTCCGTCGGCGTATAGCCATAGTATTTTTTGAAACAGCTTGCAAAATAACGTTGGTTGCTGTAACCTGTCTGCGAAGCCACCTCCTGAATCTTATAAGACTCGTTTTTCAAAAGTTCTCTCGCCCGCTCCATCCGTCTTCGTATCAGATATTCCATAAAGCTCTCCCCCGTAATCTGCTTGAATATCTGACGCACATAATTGTGGCTGAAGTAAAGCATTGCGGAAGCTGTCTCTAAATTAAATTCCTCATCGCTTAAATTCTTTTCAATCAGTTCTTTTACCCGGGATACGATACGGTCCCCCTGCTTTTCGTTAATTGCCTCAAATCTTTCGCAGCATTTTAAGACATACGCCTGGAGAACCTCCTGCGCCTCCTGCAGGCTTCCGTAGGAAAAATGATTTTTTAAATACTCCGCCACATTTTCATCTTCCCAGACCTGGCCCTGACCGCCGACCTTTGTAAGCGTGCCGGAAATGTCAATAACCAGTCCCAAAAGGGAAATGCTGACAAAACCGCTGGACTGGACATTCATACTCTCATAATAGCGCAGGATTTCATATAAGCTTTCCTCCGCCTTTTCTTTCCTGCCCATTTGAATATGGATTAAAAGCTGCTGCTCCAGCTCAAAGGGACGCTCTAACGCGTCTTTTCTTCCTTTTTCCCCATGAAGCACCTCCTCCTCATAAAAGACCACTGTTTCCGGCCTTTTCAGGATTCCGTGCCAGACGGACAGCGCTTCCTCATAAGAATTATGGATTTTCCGCCAGTCCTGATAAATGCCTCCAATGACACAATTAGCCTGCAAATCGTAATACTTTTCCATGCTGTCACAGATAGCGGACAGTCCCTCCCTGATATCTCTGGTAAAAGACTGTGAATTATGATACTCCCCCAGAAACAGAATAATAATCTGCTTTTCATTTATCCGGGTAATATAGGTACTGCACTTTTTATTAAAATAGGTATCCTTAATGACGGCCAAAAAGCCTGTCATATCCTGTTCCCGGTTTTTGAGATTGGAATAAATCCGCAAAACCCCCACCGTGCAGTAACTGGTGTGAAGATTCATTCCCGCCTTTTTTGCCCTCTCCGGTAACTGCACAGCCAAATCCGTCCGCTCCGCAAAGCGCGCTTTCTGCACCAGCTCCTTTACCACCTGTTCCTGAAATATCTGGCGGCTGTCCTCCAGTTTATCTTTCATTTCCTGAATGTTATTCATCAGTGTTCTCTGGTTTTCCAGCTCTGTCTTAATCTTTTCCAGCACTTCATAAACTTCGTCGGGAGAAAACGGTTTTAAAAGATACTCTGTCACCCCCAGCGTCAGCGCCCGCTTCGCATAGGCGAAATCATCGTAACCGCTTATAATCACTGTTTTCAGGGAATAATTCAGTTCCCGAATCTTACAGATTAGCTTAAGTCCGTCCACAATCGGCATACAGATATCCGTAATCAGAATATCCGGCTCCAGCTCTTTCACCAGTTGAAAGGCTTCCTCGCCGTCCCGCGCTTTCCCCACTACCCGGAACTCTTTCTGCGACCGGTTGATGTTCTGGGCCAGCAAATCTCTTGTATACTCTTCGTCGTCTGCAATGACAATACGATACATGATTATATCTCCTCCGTAGTCTGAACCGGTATCCGGACGGTTGCATGTGTGATTTTCCCTCGCTCGCTTTCCATTAAAAGTCCGTACGCGTCGCCATAATACAGCCTGATTCTTTCATTGACATTGTAAATGCCGTATCCGCTGTCCTGGCTGATGCGTCCAAAGGACAATCCATCCTTAATTACTTTCAGTCTCTCTTCTTCAATCCCCTCTCCGTCATCCTCCACACAAATCTGCAGCGTCTGCATTCCGGCCCCGTTTACGGCCCGCCTGCCGCATATGCGGATGTGTCCGGTTCCCTTCTTCACCTTGATTCCGTGATAAATGGAATTTTCCACAAGGGGCTGCAGCACCAGCTTTATAATAAACAGGTCCTTAATATCCTCCGCCACATGAAATTCGTACTGAATTTTATCCTTATACCGTATTCCCTGAATCCTGAGATAATTTTCCACATGTTCCAGCTCTTCCCGGACGGTAATGACTTCTTTTCCCCTGCTTAGGCTGATTCTGAAAAATTTGCCCAGCGAATTGGACAGGATGCTGATTTCCGGCACTCCCTGGTCCGCCGCCTGCCAGGTAATCGCATTTAACGTGTTATATAAAAAGTGCGGATTAATCTGCGCCTGCAAAGCCTTCAGCTCCGCTTTCCGTTTCTGCGTCAGAACCTTCTTTACATTCTCCTTCTCCTCCCGCAGTTCTTCAATATTGGCATTCAGCTCCGTAACCAGATGGTTAATCTTCTGAATCATATAGTTAAAGCTGACGCCCAGATTCCCCACCTCGTCATGGTAAGGATATACAAACTGGCTCTGAAAATCCTCTTCTCTGGTGACTTTGTTCATAACGGCGGCAAGCTGGCCTAACGATACGGTTATCCTGTGGGCTATCAGAATAATCAACATAATACTGATTGCCGTGCAGATACATACCACAACCACAATGAAATACCGCAGCCGCTCCAGATTTCCCACCAGGGATTCCGCTCTCCTCATTGCGCAGATTCGCCATCCGGTACCGCTCATTTCCGTGTAGGTGGCCAGGTACGTCTCTTTGTCTATCTTCACTTCCTTACAGACTGCGTTTTGGTGTTCCAGTTCGTCTCCCGAAAAGAAATCCAGAATCCGCGCTTCCCTTTCCCCACAGTTTAAAATGTTCTCACCGTTTCTGTCTGCAATAAAGATTTCATCGTAGGAACTATAGGTATCCTTCAAAAACTTCTCAATCTCTGACTGCTGCAGACTGACGATGACATAGATTTCCCTGCGGTTTAGGGTAAAACGGTAAATTACCGGTATCACCATGTCGCTGCTCTTGAATATCGGTGAAACCATCGCCGGATACCAGCAAATCGATTCGCCGGGATTTTGGGAAAAAAAGCTGTGCATATCCGATTCCATGAAATCAAATTCATGGTTCCTGATTCTGGTAAAATTATCAAAGCTGCCAAAATCCGTCTCGATGCTGACCGAGTGGATATACCTGTCCCCCTGATGAAATTCGGTAACCACGTCCGAAATATCGCTCAGTAATTTCACATAGTTCGCCGTATCCTGATTCTGCAGATACTGGGATATCGGCACATAGAACGACATATTATTGAAAATGGCATGAACCCTTTTTGCAATGGACTGCGTCTCACTGCCAAGCTGCATGCGAATCTGGGAAACCATATCCTCCGAGCTGGAATAATAATTTTTCAGGGTGTCCTTGAATGCATAATTATAGTAAAGGCCACCGCAGATAATACTGTTTAAAAGCAAAATAATGACACAGACAAGTATGATTTTCGTCCTCAGTCTGAGATTACCCAATAGTTTCATAACGCGCCCTCCATCTACTATGATTATATCTGAAAACAAAAAGTCAAAGTAGACTTTCAGGTAATTTTCCCGCGGCCCTTATCCTTTTACCGCTCCTGCCGTCAATCCGCCGATAAACTGCTTATGGCAAAACCCGTAGACAATTAATATGGGGACAATGGCAATCGAGGCTCCGGCAAGCATAATGTGCCATTCCGCCGCCGCGTTGACGGAATACTTAAGCTGGACAACCGCTACCGTCAAGGTTCGCAGCTTCGGCAGTGAAATACTCATAATCAAAGTGGTAACATAATCGTTCCATGCCTGCCGGAACGAGAACAGCGCCACCACTGCCATAATGGGTTTAATCAATGGCAGAATAATCTTAAAAAAGATACCGTATAAACTGCAGCCGTCAATAATCGCCGCCTCATCAAGCTCTTTGGGAATGCTTTTCACAAAGCCCATCGTGAGCATGACATTGGAAGCCTGCCCGCTTACCAGCGCCAGAATCAGACCGGCTATCGACTTATTCAGGTGAAGCGCCGTAAGCAGGGAATAAATCGGGTATAAGGTGACGGAGCCTAATGCCACAAACATCAGCGTGGTATATGCGGCAAGCCACAGCTTTTTTCCCACAAAATTTCTTCTGGCAAAGGTAAAGCCTGCCAGAGAAGCCGTAAGAGTTGCAATCACCATAACCGCCATACTGACAATTACGCTGTTCCATGTATATTTGACGAAATCCGCCTGTATAAAAGCCTGCACATAATTTTCCACGTGCCATATTTCCGGGAAAAAGCTTCCTCCCAGGGTCAATTCACTGTTGGTTTTGAAGGAACCGACAATCGTATAAATAATAGGATAAATGGTAAAAACAACCATGATTCCTATAAAAATATAAGAAATCGTAAGAAGCAGCCCTTCTTTTGTTCTCCTCATCTTTGCTTCCTCCCCTCTAATAAATGTCATCCAGTTTTCTGGAAATAAACAGATAGCCAAGCGTAATCAGTCCCGCAATCACCGCGGAAACCGTGCTGACCGCAGCGCCATAACCGTATTGGGGCGTGATAACGGTTCCTGCCGAAATCGGGAAGAAGAACTGGTAGCCGTAAAGAGCCATAACCATTGTCGCGTTGGTAGGGCCGCCCTCAGTCAGAACCATAACGCTGTTCATATCCGAGAACGCCGCCGTGATGGACAGCATCAGGATAATTTTCAGAATAGGCCCCAGCATGGGAATCGTGATGTACCACAAAGTCTGCAGCCTGTTTGCCCCGTCAATCCTTGCGCTTTCCAGCGTATCCTGGGAAATCTGCTGAAGGCCGGCGATAAAATATACCATATAATTACCGATACCGCCCCATATGGCCGTGATAACCAGCGTCTTCATCGCATGCTGTTTCCCCAGCCAGTTGACAGGCTGCGAAATGATGTTCCAGTCCAGTAAGTATCTGTTAATCTGGCCGTTATACACGTTAAACAGAAGATAAAAAACCAGTCCCATAACCGCCGAGCTCATAACGGTAGGCATAAAGATTACACTCTGGAAAAAGCCGTTTCCCCTTCTTTTTTTGTTCAGCAAAAGCGCCAGAAAAAAGGCAATGGGGATGACAAACAAAATTTTTGCCCCCGCGTAGACAAAAGTATTTTTCACGGCTTTCCAATAAATATCGTCGCCGAACACACGGATTAAATTATCAAACCCCACAAATTTGGGAACGCTGGAACCGTATCCCCCATAGCGGTAAAAAACATATTTAAATGTCCATAATACCGGATATACCGAAAACGCGAGAAACAGTATCAAATTGGGCAGTAAGAGACTGTAGGAGCGCAGATTTTCACGGATAAGCCGTTTGCGCTTTGCCGGTGAGATTTTTTCTTTTTTCGACATTTCTATCATCCTTTCATAATTTTCTGTTATTTTCCCGGGGTCTTTCGGTTTTAAAAAGGGACACCGTAAATCTCTTTACGGTATCCCCATCCCCCCAGACTTTCCGCGGCTGTTAGTGTTATGGATTCATGGGGTCAAAGTTATCAATCTTAATTTCCGTTCCGGCCCCTTCCGCAATACCAGCGTCCAGAGCCGCATTGTATCTGTCTGTCAAATCCTGCAGGCCCTCCGCAATATCCATATCGCCCAATATCATTTCCGCCATGGCCTCATACATATTCTGTCCTTCAATGATTACGGCGTCCACATTTACTTCTCCGGGATTCAGCGGATAAACCGCGTCCGTATCGCAGACCAGAAGGTCCGGATTGTCCAGATAGTACTGTGCCGGCTGGGCGCTTTCGATTACTTTTTTTACTGTGGAAATGCCAAAACCGTTTTCATAGTATTCCTTTAACGTATCCACATTGGCAAATACCGCGCAATATACCTTCCACGCTTCTTCCAGATGTTCGCTTTCCGCGTTGAACAGGTATCCGTTAAGCGGCTGATAGTGCTCCGCTCCTACCACTTTGCCGTCTGTTACCGGAAGCTGTGCGCATCCCCACTCCTGCTCCATGGGGAACTGATTGGCGTAAACGCCCGGCTCCGCATGTGTAAACGACATATACATACCGATTTTTCCGTCAGCAAACTGTGTCCTTAATGGGTCAATATCCAGCGATTCACATCCAGGGAATGCACATTCGGGCGACATCAGCGTTTTCCATGCGCTTACCAGACTTTCGTAACCTGTAAAGTCGTACCGGCCATTCTTAAAGTCATAGCCGAACTTCATTCCCAACTCCCTTTCTCCCTGTTTCATTAAAGAACGGCTTAAGGCTGACTGGGCGCTCTTCATGTTGGCTGCAAATCCGTAAATGCCTTCCCCAGAAAGCTGTTCTGTGATTAACTTTGCATCGTCCACCAGCTCCTGCAGTGTTTCCGGCGCTTTCTCGATTCCAACCTTTGCAAAAATATCTTTATTGTAGAACAGGCGGCATGCCGTCGCTGCTGTCGGTATAAAATAACACTTTCCGTCAAATACGTTGAAGCCGTCTATCATGTTGTCGGCAAAGGTCGCCTTAAACTCGTCGTCCATCAGAGGCGTGATATCCGCAAACTTTCCTGTATTGTAGTAGTTTTGGAATACCTGGTCCAGAAATACGAACATGTCCGGTGCATCGCCATTCTGGAAAACCATGTCCACTGCCTGCGAATAGTTATCGGAATAAATCTCATACACCACTTCGATATTATCTGTGTTGGTCGCATTGTACTCGTCAATCTTACCCTGCATAAATTCCGCATCATGGCGGTCTTTGGTCCAGACAGTAATCACGGTCTTTTCTCCGCTGCTCTCCGCGGAAACCTCATCCCCCGCATTCGAAGCTTCGCTTTCTTCGGGCTCCGCGCTCTCTTTGCTTTGTTCCGTCTGTGATTCCTCCGGCGAATCCGTCCCGCTGTTTCCGCATCCCGCCAATGCCGTAACTGTCAGCATTGCCGCCATTGTTAAAGCTAATACTTTTTTAAGTTTCATCTTATACCTCCCGTGTTTTTTTATGACTTTATTTTATCGAAGCAATACCATCCGGTAAATTCACCAATTGACGCAGCTATGTTCAATTTTTGACGTAACCTGCAGACGGCTTAATATTGAGCGTACGGAATGCCCATTATCATTGCGGCCTTTTTAAACAGCCCCGCATTGTGGCCCACAGACAGCGCCAGGTGATGCGTCGGCGCCTCCGCAAACCAGTTGTCCATGTACTCGGCCGGTTTCTGCGCGAACCGGATATGCGTGGAGGTATTGCCGTTCAGCAAAATCGGCGCATCGATTGCCTCCCCTTCACTGATATTGAATTTCAGTCTGCCGTCGCCGGTCTGCGTTACCCCGAGAGTGGTTACGGCACCCGGACTCACCTTTGCTTCCACGGAAACGCCGCTTCCCCGTTTCCCGTGATAAACGCCCATCCCCCGAAGGATTGGCTTGTCTTTTGAAACAGCGAAATGGAAAGGTCCGTCATGCCCTAAAATCATGGTGTCCCTGTTAAAATCCGCCGCTACAATCTCGCAGAAGCTTCCGCCCGTTCCGCAGATATCCGCAATTTTCATGGCAAGGGCCGTCTTGATATCGCCTTCACCGGAACAGGAAATTCCCTTTGCATTCAGCAGGGAAAATCCTACAATAAAGCCGCTTTGCACTTCTTCAAAATGGTCGTTCCTGCCGTGATAATAATAAGAAATACTGTCAAGATTCCGGTCAAGCACCATTTTTTCCTGCGCGGCGGCCACTTTTGCCGACCAGTTCATCTGCTCCGCCGTAGGTTTTTTTGCAATCACATCAGAGGGAGAATCGCCGGAAATCTCAAAAAAGTGGGTAATCTCCTCCATTTTTTCCCGGACTTCCTCGTCGGTGACCGCTTTAAGGTACGCGTCCAAATCGCTCATCTCCAGAATTTCAACGTCTATTCCTGTCTGCGCCTGAAGCATTGTAAAATCACTGTACATATCCAGCATACCGCTGTAATATCCTCCCAGGAATCCGAATCTTCCATGCTGCAGCGTGCGCTTTACGCCGGCCGCCATGCACCACTTTCGGATTTCCTTCCATGCTTTAACCGCCTCCGGACGTTCAAACGTCGTCTCGTCCGCCTTTGCAAAAGCCGGAGTCTCCCGAAGCCCTAAAAGGCCGTTTACCGCCCGGAAGGCAATTCCCGACCGGTTAAACGCATTGGCTATTTCCGGCACGGAGCATCCTACGCACTGCGCCAGCCATCTGTCCGTTCCTGTCTTTTCATAATTCATTTCCGGGGCCGGCTGCAGATTTAAAACGATAACCGGCGCCTTATTTATCTGGTGAACGGGAAGGACGCACGCGCTGGTACAATAGGTCGCCACGTGCAGAAATACAATATCCACATTGTTTTTGTTAAAGTATTCTCCCGCCGCTCTTCCGCCCTCCTCCGTATCCACAAGCCCGAAATTAAACACCTCTCCAAATTCTTCAAGACGGTTTTCAATAAATTTGTTGTATCCCGTCAGGCAGTCCTTAAGGCCCGCAAACTGTTCCCAGTATGTATGGAGTCCCGCGCTGTAAATTCCTATTCTCGCTTTCTTTGGTTCTTTTAGTTTTTCTAATCCTTTCATTGATTTTCCCTCCGTTTTTCTTCTTTTAACACCGTCGTGGATTCAGACTCATCCAAATAATTTCATCAACACCAACGCATAAACTTCATGTCCCGCTTTTGACGGATGATTGATTCCATTGGCAAGCATTTGCGAAAGAGGATACCCCTGCTTTACAAACGCCTCCCAGACAGCATAAGCATCTGCCAGACAAACCTTTTCTTCCTCCGCCAGATTGCGAATGCATTCCACCCTTTCAGAGAGCCTTACAGGTTCCCTGGATAACGGATTCGGACATACCATATTGGGCGTCATCAAAATAATATCCGCTTCCGTCATTTTCGCCGTTTTTCTGACTACCTCCCTCAAAATTTCCCCATAATCTTCCGTCGTTCCCAAATCGCTGCCCCAGTTAATCGCTCCATTGATTAAAACCAAATCGGGCTGATACCGGATTACATCTCTCTCAAGCCTCTCCCGCATTCCGATTATCGTATCTCCGGCAATCCCCGAATTGACCACGCTTACGCTTGTCTGTTCAAATAAGTCGATTAATTTCCGGCGGAACCGCTCGTGATAAACTTCCCTTGCATCCGTTATCTCTATTATTTCTCCTTTTTCCGGCTGCCACTCTCCTTTTAAAAACAGTTCCAGCTTTTTCTCTTCCAGGGACCATTCAAAATGCCCTGCCGTCACACTGTCGCCAAGCGCCACAATAAGCGGGTTCTTTCTCTCAAGACCATGGGAATCTTTCCCCCATATGCTGAGTTTCCCGACAATTCCTGTGTTTTCCTTCATTTTTTTGATAAACCGTTCCGGCCTGCGTGTATTTCCCACCGGGCTTTTTCCTGCAAACTCCAGAAATTCATTTGCCCATTTTTCCGGCATTTCAAAATCAGTCCTCATTTTCCGCCTCCTGTAATAAACCGTAGCAGCAGTCTTTGCTGTTCCCTGTTTTTGACCTTTATTTTAAATAGCATCCCTGTTCCTTTAACTTATTTCTCAATTTGCCTGCATCCACTTCCCTCAGATTTACCCTTTCTTTCACGGCAATCGCGCACGCGGTGCCGGCGGCCTGGCCGGTTGCGAAGCAGGGCGGCATCAATCTGACGGAAGCCATCATAATTCTGTCCGCACTGACGGCCCTGCCCGCCACTGCAAGATTATCCAGATTGTCCGGCAGCAGGCATCTGTAAGGGATGCCGTAGCACTCTCCGTTTTTGTACCGCCACTTTTGATAATTTGATTCCATCTTTGCCCCTTCCTCCGGAACGGCGGCATGCATATCCACCGGATAAGAATAATAGGCAATGGCGTCTTCAAAATCCGCTCTCTTAAAATAATCGTCTCCGGTCAGAGTATAGCGCCCGCGCAGCCTCCTGGATTCCCGTACGCCAATACCATAGCCGCCCGCCACAAGGACGCAGTTCTCCATTCCCGGCACATATTTCCTCAAAAAGGCTGCCAGTTCGGGCAGTTTTCTTCTCGCTTCGATTTCGGACCGGCTGAATTTCCAGGGGTCTAAGGGCGACAGATTATAGCTGTGTCCAAAGTTCAGGCCCGCAACGCCGTCCGCCTGCAGCGCCATCCCTCCAACTTTCACCTCTCCGCCCGGAAAATCCCCGTTTTTAACCGCCCTTTCACACGCTTTTGAAAGATTTCCGTCTTCACCCGTATCTCTCACATAATCCATGAACTTTGGCACATCAATACCGGCTACCCGAAAGCATAGTGTGCCAGCCTGTACTTTTCCCTCTTCATCCCCATAATCAAAACCGGCGCCTGCCATTTTTGCCAAATCCGCGTTTCCCGTACAGTCAATCAGGTATCCGGTGTCAATCCATTCTTTTTTCCCCTTATAAAACGTACATACCGCCCGCACCTCTCTGCCGTTTTTTTCTGTTTCAATCACCTCTGTATGGAACAAAATGTCACACCGGCTTTCCAAAACCATTTCGTCCAAAACACGCTTAAGTACTTCCGAATCAATCTGATGCCAGTCTATCCCTTCAATCCGGTCAGGTTTTCTGTCATAAAAAGGACTTTCATATCCCTCTTTTTTCATCCTCTCTAAAACTTCTCTCCCGATTCCTCCAATCAAATCCACTTCCGCATTTGTAAAGGGGCCGAATGCGGGCACCAGCGCCTGTGTCGCCATGCCTCCCAGACAGCTTCCTCTTTCGATTAACAGGGTTTTGCAGCCGTTCCTTGCCGCCGCCACGGCCGCGGCCACCCCCGAAGGGCCGCCTCCTGTCACAATCACGTCATATGATTTCCTTTGGTCCATATCCGTTCTCTCCTTTCATCCTTTCCGCCAGATTTCTTCCCATAAGAATATGCCCGTTATCAGAGGGATGAAGAAGGTCCGTACTCAGACATGTTTCGTCTGCTGCAATATCGTGTCCGTCAATCGCTGTCACTCTGTCGTCTTTCATTTCACCGGCAAGTCTTTTTACAATCTCCTTGAACACAAAATAATTTCTGTACTGCGGGTCGCTGCGGTCGGTTAATAAAGGGCCCCTGTTACGGAAAATATCTATCACAAAAATTTCTTTCGCCGGGCTTTCCTGCAGAACTTTCTGCAGTAAATATCGAACCCGGCTCTCAAACTCGTCCTTTTCAAAAGGAATCAGCATATTGACCCCCAGCTCCAGAGACAGCACGTCTGCCTTAAGCGACGCCAGATAATCCGCTGCCGCCGGTTCGCACATACAGGACCCCGACAATCCCTTGTTCATTACATCATATCCTAAATGAAGCGCCGCCTGTTCAATATAGCTGTTGGAATACAGCATGGTAACGCTGCCGCAGGTAATGGACGAGCCGTACGCGGCCCACAAAACTTCCGGCTTTTCCTCCGCCAGCGGCGGTCTGTGCTCATATCCGAAGGTATCTAAATAATGGAAATAAATATAACCGTTCATGCCAAACTGGACGCGCCATACATAAGGAGCAAATCTCCCCTTTGGAAGCCTTTTTACATCCGCCTGTTTGTAGATTTCCGGGTATTCCACATGGATTACCGAGCATACTCCCGCTTTCAGCGTATATCCGGAATGCATCATATCGCCATAGTAAACCACAATATCCACATCCGCCTCCACCGCGGTCAGGCCGATATCAAAGTACTTTGCCTCTGTCACAAACCGGATTTCGCAGCCATGAGCCCGTTTTGCCCGAAACTGCCCGTTATGGTTGTCCGAAATCCCGAGTTCGCGTTTGAAATGTTCCGGGAAACGCTCCAATCGCAGCCCGCTCATTCCGGGAACCCTCTCCAGATGGTCCACATTGTGAAATTCTAAATTATATGCTATCATTTTTCCTCCATGCCTTTGCACTTTTGTAAAATCTTACTCCACAACCATTTTATAAAATCCGTGGAAAATAAACTGTCTGATTTTTGAGGGAATGATGTTATAAATATGACTGATATCTTTCGCTTAAGCCCCGGTGGCATATATTTTTCTTTTCAAAATATTGTACCATATTACAGTTTGTGGTATGGTATACTTAGTATGATAAAGCATAGAAGCGGAGGGAAAATTGAAATTTTCAGTCTGCTTTGGAAAGGAGTATGGTTATAAAAATGAAAAAGAAATCTATACTGCGTGTAATAATGGCGCTTGCGGCGGCATTTGTTTTGGGCGGATGTGGAAAGCAGCCGGAACAGGCCGGTCCCGATACCGCGCCGGTAAAGGATGAAGGCACTGAGGATGCGGATGCGGACGGATATGTCTACGTGCCGGAATACCATCCCCTTGGAAGCGCCGGAAACACGGTGGGAAAGATGGCCCTTGGAAATGACAGGAACCTCTTTTATCTGGAATACTCAGGCGACGGGACGAAACTCATTTCCATGGATATAGACAGTCAGCAGACTACGGAGCTGCCGGTTGCCTTAGAGGAAAACCAGTATCTGAGCAGCCTTAATATGAACATGGACGGAAATCTGACGGTCAGCCTGATGCGTTATGCGCCCGAGAGCTCCCAGGCAGAGGAAGTCCTCATCAAGACGCTGGACACAAGCGGCAGCGAACTGGCGTCTTTAGACGTCAGCGAAACTTTCTCGCAGACCCCTGATTTTTATATTTCCGATATTCTGACGGACGCGGAGGGTAATTATTACATCAACAGCGGGCAGGCAATTTATATCGTAAAGCCGGACGGCTCCATTTACAGCCAGATAAGTCCGGGAGCGTACATTAACGGCTTTTTCCAGATGAAAAACGGAAAAATAGGGGCTGCCTATTACGACGACGCCCTCGGTTTTCTGGTAAACGAGGTGGTTCCGGGCCAGACAGATTTAAAGAAACTGGACAGCTCCATTTCCTTTGAGTACGGAACCTATCAGGGGGGAACGGACACGGATTTGCTCTATACGGCAAACGGCGTCCTCCAGTCCTGTAACCTTGAGGATGAACAGCCGGCGGAAATTTTACGCTGGACGGATTATGATGTAAACTCCACCAACCTTGTCTCCGTTGTTCTGCTCCCTGACCAGAGAATTGCGGCGCTGACGGCGGATTATATGACCCCGGACGGCGGTTCCGAGCTGGTGGTGCTTACCCGGAAGCCGAAGTCGGAAGTGGAGGAAAAAATCATTTTAACATACGGAACCTATTTCTCTTCCATTTTTGCCGAGAGGGATATTTCCGCCTTTAACAGACAAAGCCAGAAATACCGTATTATGATAAAGGAGTACGGTGACGCTACCATGGATTATTCCGAAAAAGCGGACCTTTTCAGTAAAGATTTGGAAAGCGGGCAGTTCCCGGACATCATAGATTTGTTCTATTGTCCCATGTCTTTGGAAACGCTCATTTCATTGGGAGCCATCGAGGATTTGAACCCTTATCTCGAGGGGGACGAAACCATGTCAAGGGACGATTATGTGGAAAGCGCTATGAAAGCCTATGAACGAGACGGAAAGCTGTATGCGATTATGCCATGGTACGGTGTGGAAGCGCTTGTGGGAAAGGCTTCCGTAATCGGAGACGGAAAAACCTGGACGGTGGAGGACGTCATGTCCCTGATGGCATCCGCCGAAAACGGCGCGCGGCTTCTGCCCGGCTCTGACAAGTCCAGTATTTTAAGAACCATGTGTACCATGAGCCAGGATTTGTTTATCGATGAGGCGACAGGAAAATGTGACTTTACAGGGGAAGAATTTAAGAAAATCCTCGAATTTGCCAACGGTTTTCCCGACGAAGCAAGCGACGATACCACTCTGGACGATTTGAGAAGCGGAAGAACGCTGCTATACGACGGATATCTCACTTCCGTTTCCCAGTATCAGATGTATGAGTACATGTTCGGCGGGCCGGTAAATCTCATTGGCTACCCCACTTTCGGGGAAAGCGGGCTGACTTTCCGTTCCAACGGAACCACCGTTGCCATGTGTTCCGACAGTGAACATAAGGAAGGCGTATGGGAATTTATCCGCTTTAACGTTTCCAGGGAGCGGCAGCAGAACGTAGGCTCCCCCAACGGCGGTTTCCCTATCTTAAAATCCGCCCTTGAAGAGCAGTTTAAAAACGACATGACGCCGGAGTATATAAAAGACGAAAACGGCAAAGAGACGGAGCGTTCCAAAATGACCTGGGGCGGAACCATGGGCGGCGAGCCCTATTCCATGGACGTTTATGCGGCCACACCAGAAGACGTGGAACGGGTAAGGGAAATGATAGACTCCACAAAGGGCGAAGCCCATATGGACAAGGAAATACTGAATATTATTCTGGAGGAAGCGTCTGGATTCTTCAGCGGACAAAAGAGCGCACAGGATGTGGCCTCGGTTGTCCAGAACAGAGTTCAGCTCTATATCAACGAAACACAGTAGGCGCAAATACCGCAGGGCCCTCTGGCCCTGCGGTATTTTTCCGTCTTACCACCCCATCTGGCCAAGCCATCTGTCTACCTTCTCTTCCCGCTGCTTTATAAGCCGGTCCGTCATTTCTCCAAGCGTCACCTCTCCCTGCGCCAGTTTCCCCAGCGTCAGCTCCCCCCGGATGCTGCCGTCCAGAAGATACAAAATCCGCTCGCAGCAGGCGGCCACCCTGCTGTCATGGGTCACCGTCAAAACCGCGGTTCCTTCACGGTTCAGGCTGACAAGCTGCGCCATGACTTCCTTTGCGGCGCTTCTGTTAAGCGCGCCCGTCGGTTCGTCGGCAAACAAAATCTTTGGCGAGTTTATCATGCTCCGGCAGATACAGGCTCGCTGGAGCTGTCCTCCCGAAACCTGGGTAATCCTGCGCTCCTCCAGACCTGACACGGAAAGTTTCTGCATCAGCGTCTTTGCCTTTTCCGTAAGCTGCGCCTTTGATTTCTTCCCCGTCTTTTTGGTGCGGCTCCGGTTTGCCTGCACCGCCGGCAGAAGGATATTGTCCAGAATATTTAATCCGGCCACCATGTTCATCTGCTGAAACACAAATCCCATATGGTGCAGCCGTATTTTCGCCCTTTCGTCCTCGCTCATGCCGCTGATTTTTTTGTCTTCCAGCCATATCTCCCCTTCGGACGGCCTTATCATCCCTGCCGCGTGGTACAAAAGCGTGGACTTTCCGGAGCCGGACGGCCCCATCACCGCCAGCATCTCCCCGCTCTCCATTTCAAAGGTAATCCGGGAGAGAATCCCTTCCCTGCTTAAATTTTCCACTCGTAATACTTTATCCATCAAATTATCTCCCGTTACTGCCCGGGGCCCGTCCCTGACAGCACTCATAAGCTTCCACCTTTCCGATTTCCGATACGCCCGCCCAGAGCGCTAAGACGGCCGGGGCCAGAACAACGGTCAGTATCCTCGTAAACAAAAACCCCCAGGAAACGGTAAACCGAAAGCCCTCCGCACCGAAGGATTTCATTACCGCGGCGCAGATTCCCTCTCCCAGCGGATTTCCAACTATAATCCCGGCGGCGCAGCCTGCCACGGCCCTTTTAAAAAGTAGATTTTTTTCATATCCTTTCCGGTAAATCCCAGCGCTTTATACAGGGAAATCCCGCAACGTTTTTCCTCAACCAGGAGGCGGATAAACAGCGAAACCACCACCATCGTCACGGCGCCGGCCAAAAGGGCCGACACTATGGACGCCAGATAAAGCCGGGAAAGAGTCTGACGATAGGTGTCCTCCACGTAATTATGGATATCCGTAACGTCCGCGCCCATCCTTCTGTAGCCTTCCATCCACTCTTTTTTTCCGGCAGATTCATTTTCTTTTCCGGCTGCTTCATTCAGGGAAGCGTACAGAACGCTCCATATAACCGGCGCGTCCTTTGCCGCGCCGTATGCCTTTGCCGTCTTTCCGCCGTTTGTAATGTCGGAATAAATCCCGCACACCGTATATTCCGCGGCTCTTCCTCCGCTTTCCAAAAGCAGGCTGTCCCCTAAGGACAATCCCAGCTCCTTTGCGTTTAAGGCGGACAGCGCAATCTCGAAAGGCCCCTCAGGCAGCTTTCCTTCCCCATATTTCACCGGAAATACGCCGTGGTCGCCGCTTTCCACGGCTAAGCGGACCCTTTCTCCCCCGGGAAGAACCGCCGTATAATTCCTTGTAACAAGCAGGGTGAATTTTTCAACCTTCCTGTCCTGCAAAAGGGATTGGGCAATTCGTTCCGTCACCTGTTCAATCTCCTTAGACCGGCCCACGTCCATGCGGATTTCACCCTCTCCGATTCCCATGTAACGCACAAATTCCGGGGCGGACATTGTACTGTATAAGTTCCGGGGAACCAGCACCAGAAAGGTGCAGGCAAAAGCCACAAGCCCGATAATCAGATACCGTCCTTTGCCGCCTTTTTCCTCCTGGGCGGAAAACAAAGCCTCCAGCGCCGAAATCTTTTCCGTCCTTTTCAGGGACTGCCTGACGGAAATAAGAATCATCCCCTCCGCCAGACATACTGCCGCAACTGCCCAAATCCCTGCCGGAAGTTCAGGCTTCGCCGCCCCGTACAGCTCCCGCACCTGCTTTTCCAAAGGCTCTTTCAGCGCAAAAGCCGCCGAGAGTCCCGCCAAAGCTCCTAAGACCGAAAAGAAAAAATATTTTGCAATGTAAAGCCGCATGATTTCCGCCGCTCCCACGCCAAGGACTTTGAGCATCCCCACCTCTTTCCGCTCCCGCTCCATCTGTATCAGACACAGAAACCGGATACAGAGCATGGATATCAGAAGCGTCACAATACTTATAAGGAAGATTACAAAAATCATAGTCCCCTCCGATAAGGCATTCATTGTCCGTATCAGCGGCCGTGTGATGGCAGGGCCGTCCGATAAAAGCCCTGCGGCGGCATAGGCGGCGGCAAAAGCATTGCTGTCCGCCCCGTCCCTTAGCAGAAATTCAATCAGAAGTTCTTCCGCCGCGATGTTGTTTTTATAACCGGCGTCCCGGATTCTTTCGTAATCCTCTTTATGAACAAGAAACCTCTTGGAGGAGGCCATCATGGAATTCATCTGGGCATCCCTGATAAAACCCGCTATCACAAGCCTCTCTTCTCCGATTTCCATAATATCCCCTTCCGCCAGATGGTACAGGCTGCGGTAGCAAACCGGAACAAAGACCTCCCCGGGCGAACCCGCCGGCAGCCCGCCCTCTTTGTCCAGAAGATAGTCGAACCCCTCTCCCTGCAGGCAAAGCCCGTTGTCCTGGGTGCTGTCCGCCATACTGCTTCCCCCAAGCCTGACCCGGCTGTTATCCAGATTCAGGAAACCGCAAATCTGCCAGCGGACAACTTCCTTGCGGCTTTTTGCAAAACGGGAGATTTTTTCCGTTTCGGATTCCCGCACCGAACTCTCCCGCGCAAAAGTCTGATTTACCGCGTGCATCTGCATATAGTCGGGCGCCGACGCCTTGTCCATAAGGCTGTCTATCGCGCCGAAAAGCCCGGAAAACAGCAGTGTGGTAAGCGCCAGCATCATAGCGGAAACCGCCATGAAAAAGACGGTGGAGGCGGAAGAGAGTTTATTTTGCCTTACATCATTAATTATCAGTTTCATTATAAGCTCCTTACACGCTTTACGACCGGACGCCGGTCGGTTATACGCAAAAAAATACTGCTCCCTCAGCCATCCTGCCGGAAAATCGGGAGAATTACCTCCTCCATACTCCCCCGCTCCATTCCAAGGAGGCGCTCCAGATTGTAGATAAACGCTTTCACTTTTCCGATTCTTTCTTCCCCGCTATACTCCGCCAGCGTATCAAAGGCCGTGTTGGAGTACAGCAGCGTCATTTCCGCCACCTCCGCCGGATATTCCGTTGTGCAGATTCCCAGCTCAATTCCTTCCTTAATAAGCCCGGTAACAAGCGGATTTACCCCGGCCAGAAGGCTGCTCCGCATTTTCTGGTGCATCAGCGCGTTCTGGGGCTTGTGCACCTGCTCCATGATTTCCTGTCCCAGTGAGCCGTTCACATTCAGCGCAAGCATCATCATAGTAAGACGCCGGGTCACCGGCACATCTCTCCTGGCGGCAATCTCCGCGGCCTTCTCCAGAAGCCTGTTCGTCATCCGGTCAATCATGGCGTCCAGAATATCCTCTTTTGACTTAAAATGATAGTAAAGAGTACCTCTGGCAATTCCCACTTCGTTTAAGATATCGCCGGTACTGGTATTGTCAAAGCCCTTTGCTCCGAACAGACGCTCTGCCACATCTAATATTTCATTTTTACGCTCTTTTGCTTCCTTCACTACCCGCATCTTTTCTTCCACCGTTTCCTCTGTTCACATACCGACTGTCTGTCTATTATAAAAATAACAGGGACTGCCGGATTTGTCAAGGCTTCGGAACCACAGAAATCAATTTTCAGATTTCGGTGAAATGAATACTGCCAAAGAGGCTGTCAACCCGGAATATTTCTTAAGGAGCCCTTATAAAAACGTCGGTGCTTAGCGAGGTTACGAGCTGTTATACAGCTCGCGAGCTTAGCATCCGTTACGTTTTTATAGAGCGAAAGCGTGGCGACGAAGAAATATTCCGGGTTGACAGCCTTTCTGACTCTGCATACTCCCACCGGAATCTGAAAATTGATTTCCGTGTTGATTAAGAGTCCGCCGCATTCATTTTAGATTCCTTTGGCACATGGATAAGGGACCGGCTTTCACCGGTCCCCTGATAGTCACATCTCTTGTTTTGCAATGATTTTTTATTAACCAAGTAAGGACAATACGCCCTGATTGCTCTGGTTGGACTGCGCCAGCATTGAGGTGCCAGCCTGTGCCAGAATCTGGTTGTTCGCATACTGAACCATGGTTGTAGCCATATCCGTATCACGGATGGTAGCCTCTGCGCTTGTGGTGTTCTCCACTACGTTATCCAGGTTCGCAATGGTATGCTCAAGACGGTTCTGAATAGCACCGAGGTCAGACCTCTGTAAGGATACTGTCTGCAGAGCACTCTTAACGAAAGCGTTCAGGCTTGCGAAGTCATTAGCCTTTGCATATGTGGTTGCATCTGTAGACTTATAAGCCTCCGTGAACTTCCTAAGTACAGCCGCTGCAGAAACTTTAACCGTCTGTCCCTTAGAATCTGTTCTGGTAATATTAGCCTTTGTCGCCTCATCAACTAAGCCCTGCATACTCATCTTTGTGATAGAGATATCGATATGCTGTCCTGCCTCTGCGCCAACCTGAAGCCCCTTGCCTTTAAATGTACCATCTAACAGGTTCTGCTCGTTGAATGTGGTAGTATCAGCCACACGGTCGATTTCTGTCATCAACTGCTTGATTTCAGCCTGAATATAGGACTGGTCAACAGAAGATAACGTACCGTTCTCACCCTTAACTGCCAGCTCGTTCATACGCTGTAACATATCGTGAACTTCGTTCAAAGCGCCTTCTGCCGTCTGCACGCAGGAGATACCGTCCTGTGCGTTCTTGGAAGCCTGTGTAAGACCTCTAATCTGTCTTCTCATTTTCTCGGAAATGGAAAGCCCTGCCGCGTCGTCAGCCGCACGGTTAATCTTGTAGCCGGATGACAGCTTCTCTGTGGTCTTAGCCTGAGTAGCTGTGTTTACTCCTAACATTCTGTTAGAGTTCATTGCTGTAAGATTGTGTTTTACTA
>CAJTMZ010000010.1:0-51992 GCA_910577445.1 uncultured Lachnospiraceae bacterium
AGATCATTTCAAGGGCCTCAACTGGGACAAGAAGATGGAACGTGACAAATCAAGTGTGCGCTGTAAAATAGAGCATGCTTTTCTCATAGTCAAAAATCAGATGGGCTATGCGAAAGTAGCTTATCGTGGAATCGAAAAGAACATGAACCGATTCAAGGTATTATTTGCCAGTGCCAACCTTGTGATGTGCAGCAGAGCCGGCCGAACCCAGGATTTTGTTAGAGGTATGGCCTAAGTGCGCCCTGAGAGGAAGATAAGTTTTCCACATGGCATATATCCCTAAGGGAACACAGCGTAAATATCTGCCGGCTTTTTTTAACTTTACAAAGTGGGATAATGCAGAGAATAAGATTAATTAATCAGCATTTCCCTAGTGCTACAGACTTTATTCTGATATACAGGGGAGGGGAACAGGTCGATTATGTCAATAATCTGAAAGAGACTGGTGGAATCTGTGACATGTCTTTGGGAGAAATAAGCCTTTACTATAATGACGAAGGGGAATATGGTGTATACTGGGACGGGCAGGAATGTTATGTAGTTCCGGCGGATATGGAGTATGGTATCAGGATTTTGACGTGTCAGGGAGAACGCCGGGAAGTATTGGCGGACTCTTATGCAAAATACTCCTTTAAGGAGACTTCGTGTGAGTTAGTGACAGAGATGAAAATCATTGTAAATTGTATAAAATAAATTCATCAGGAGGATTGACTCATGTTGTTTAATTCAATTGAATTTTTGATTTTTTTTCCAGTTGTTGTATTAATATATTTCGCCATCCCCCAAAGAATAAAAAATATATGGCTTTTAATCGCAAGCTATTATTTTTATATGTGTTGGAATGCGAAATATGCTTTATTGATTTTGCTTTCGACTATTATTACTTATATAAGTGGATTATTGCTAGAGAAATTTAAAAATAAGGAATGGGATGAGAAGAAGAAACGAACATACAAAAGAACAGTGGTGATGCTAAGCTTTTTTCTGAATCTGACAATTTTATTTTATTTCAAATATGTAAATTTTGCTTTGAATATCACAACAAAAATTTTTGCCTATATGAATGTTCAGCTTTCAGTGCCACAATTCGACATAATGCTGCCGGTTGGAATTTCTTTCTATACCTTTCAGGCGTTAAGTTATACTATGGACGTGTATAGGGAAGAAATATATGCAGAAAAAAATTTTTTTAAGTATGCTTTATTTGTATCGTTTTTTCCACAACTGGTAGCCGGTCCTATTGAACGTTCAAAAAATTTGTTAAGACAGTTGGAGGTTTCGCGGAAGTTTGATTTTGAAGATGCAAAAGAAGGCCTGTTTTTAATGCTTTGGGGATTTTTTTTAAAGCTGGTAATAGCAGACAGAGTGGCGATATTTGTGGATACGGTCTATGGGGATTATAATACCTATGCAGGCTGGTATTTGATTGTTGCTACGATTTTGTTTGCAGTACAGATATATTGTGATTTTTATGGATATTCCTCTATTGCCACAGGAGCTTCAAAAGTTTTGAGGATTCAATTAATGGAGAATTTTGATGCACCATATCTGGCAAGTTCAGTGTCGGACTTCTGGAGACGTTGGCATATTTCGCTCACATCATGGTTTAAAGATTATCTGTATATTCCTCTTGGAGGAAGTAGAAAAGGGAAAGTAAGGAAATATGTCAATAAAATGATAGTTTTTGCAACAAGCGGATTATGGCATGGGGCGCAGATATCCTTTGTCATATGGGGAATATTAAACGGATTATATCAGGTTATAGGAGAGATGATACAGCCATTAAGGGATAAGGCGGTTAAATGGTTACATTTAAACAGAAGTTCGCTGGGGCATAAGCTTTTGCAGGTTATAGGAACTTTTGTTCTTGTGGATTTTTCGTGGATTTTTTTCAGGGCAGATGGGGTTGGAGAAGCCATGAAAATTATCAGGCAGATGTTTTGGGTAAAAAATCCATGGGTTTTGTTCAATAATGCCCTTTATGACTGTGGATTAGACAATAAAAATTTTAACCTTATGTTAGTATGCATAGGCATTTTATTGTTTGCAGATTTTTGCAAGGTAAAGGGAATACAGATTAGGAAAGTCATACTTAAGCAGGATTACTGGTTTAGAAGCCTTTTTATCATTTGTGCGGTTATGATTATTTTGATTTTTGGTATTTATGGTTCAACATATAATGAAGCAAATTTTATTTATTTTCAATTTTGAGGTATTTAATAATGAAGGGGCTTAGAAATGTTGTTTTTAGTATGATTGTTATAGTCATTTTGCTTATACTGATTGCTTATACTGGAAAATTATTCAATCCCAAATGGACAGACAGAGCATTGGAAGCAGTAGAAGCTTTCCATTCCCTGCCAGAAGAATCGGTAGAAGTAGTTATATATGGTTCCAGTCATGCATGGAAAGGCGTAGAAACCACAGAAATGTATGAGAAGTATGGAATAAATGCTTATAACTATGGAGGAAATTGGCAGCATATTAATACAACTGCTTTGTTTGTTAAAGACTCGTTAAGAACGCAGACACCTAGTATAGCATTAGTTGAAACATATCGTGCAAATGCGGTTCTTGAAGATTCGGATTTAAATGGAGAAATTTATTATACGAAAAAGATAGGAATATTTAAAGATAAGTATAAGTATTTGAGGCAATGTTTCGGAGATAGACTGGAAAGATATTTTTCATATTATTTTCCTTTAGTGGCGTTTCATGGAAACTGGGGAAATTTAGAGGAAGAAAATTTTGATAAAAATAATGCTGTCGATTTCTTTTTAGGGAACAGAGGATATGAGAGTTCAGAAAGAACTGCAATAGCTGTTATTAAAAATTATAAGGATTTTAAACAATATGAATTAAGCGATGATGCAGTTTCTACTTTAAATGATATTGTTAGTGCTTGCCGAAAAAGAGGGATAGAAGTTATATTTTTTACGGTTCCATATGAGGGGGAGTATAACTATATTGATGCGATGAAAAGATATGCAGAAGCCAATAATTGCATATATTTAAATTTATTTGAAAAAATTGATGATATTGGTATTGATGGGAATACAGATTTTAGAGATATTGACCATTTAAATGATAGTGGAGCAAAGAAAGTGGCTGATTACCTTGGAGGGTATATAAGAAAAAATTATAATGTTGCAGATGAAAGAAAATTGCAGGATAATATGTAGATGAAGGCGAGAATTTATAAATTATAACTGAAAAGAGGAGAGAGGTTTATCCTTCCTCTCTTAGGTATTTTCCAACATTCCTAAAAAACTCGCCATAATCCTTCCCACAATTAGTTCGATTGGAAAAACGGCAATAATAGAAACTAACTGAAGATTGTGCATAAGTTATCAGAAAAAATCAAGGCAATAATCAATAGAACAAATATAATTGCCCAAAGAGTTTCTACTGGATAATTTCCCCACCCCATGGTAATATAAAAACCATCAACCATCATTGAATATTTCCACAAAAATAAGCCAAAGGCATGAAGGAACCAAAATGAAACTAACCCTCATCGGCCCCACCTACCCCTACAAAGGCGGCATCGCCCATTACACAACCCTCATGTACCGCGCGTTAAAAGCGCGGCATGAGGTAACCATGGTTTCCTATAAGCTGCAATACCCGAAGTTTCTTTTCAAAAAGGAGCAGAAGGATTACAGCAACAAAAGTTTTTGTATAGAAGAAACCCAGTATCTCATCCACACAGCCAATCCTTTCAACTGGCTAAGTAGCGCCCGCAAATTGAAAAAAATGAAATCAGATGCCATTATTATCGAGTGGTGGCATCCTTATTTTGCACCCTGCTATTACGTGATGTGCAAACTGCTGAAAAAGACAAAAATTTTGTTCGTCTGTCACAATGTATTTCCACATGAGCGCTTTCCTTTTGACAAAATATTATGTAAAATGGTAATGAAGCAGGGAAATTACTTTGTAGTTCAGTCCCACATGGATGAGAAAGACCTGCTCAGTATCAAAAAGGATGCAAAATACGTTGTAACTCCGCATCCCACTTATAATGCCTTTAAGATGGAAAATTTAAGCAGGGAAGAGGCAAGGAAGCGTCTGGGGATTTCTGCATCAGACCAGGCCATCCTGTTTTTTGGCTTTGTGAGAGAATATAAGGGACTGAAGTACCTTTTAAAGGCAATGCCTTCCATTAAAAAAAGGTTTCCTCAACTACAGCTATGGGTGGTAGGAGATTTTGGCGGCGACAGGGAAGAATACCTGATGATAATTGAAAAAGAGGAAATCAGGGAAAATGTCAGGCTTGTAGAGGGGTATATACCGGATAAGGACGTGGAACAATACTTTGCGGCAGCAGATTTGGTGGTTTTACCCTATGTATCCGCCACGCAAAGCGGTATTGCGCAGATTGCGTTCGGCTTTGAAAAGCCGGTTATCGTTACGGACGTAGGCGGCCTGCCGGATGTGGTGGAGAATGGGAAGACTGGTTACGTTGTGGAAAGCCAAAATGAAGAGGCAATAGCGGAAGCAGTAATAAAATTCTACGAAAATAATCCGGAAATTGACTGGCGGCAGAATATAAGAAATGCAGCCAGAGAATTTTCATGGGAAACCATGGTTTCCCGGATAGAAAATCTTCTGCAGAGGGATTAATTCCTTTCAGGCAAAAACGGAAGGTGTGCCTGTCGGCATATTGGACGATTGCCGCGCGGCGGACAGATTTCCGGAGGAGACAGTCTCTGCAATTATAAAAATTAAGAAGGTACAGATAAAAATCATATGAAAACAATCTCCCTAATCCTCACCACCTACAACAGCTCCCGTCTGCTTACCCGCACCCTCGAGAGCATTGAGCAGCAGGATTACCCCCAAATAGAAGTAAATATCAAAGACGGCGGTTCCACAGACGGCACACTGGATATCATTAAAGATTACAAAAACACCAGCCATAACACCGTCAACTGGACAAGCAATGACGACAATGGAATTTACGACGCCATGAATCAGGGCTATCAGCTTTGCAGCGGCGACATCATCGTATTTTTCAACGATTTATTTTTGCAAAAGGACGCCCTCTCCAAAATGGCAAACTGCCTTAACGCAAATCCCGAATGTGTAGGCGCCCATGCGGACCTTGTCTATGCCACGGATGAAAGGGTTGTAAGGTACTGGAAAATGGGGCCGCAGAAGAGCCTTCACCTTGGCTGGATGCCGGGGCACCCCACGCTTTTTCTGAAAAGGGAGATTTACGAAAAATACGGACTCTACAATCCCGAATACAGGATTGCGGCGGACTATGAGTTTATGGTACGATTCTTAAAGGATAAGGAAAACCGGCTGGCCTATCTGCCGGAAACAATTATCCGCATGTATTACGGCGGCACCAGCACTTCAAGTACAGGGAGTTATCTGTTATCCTTAAAGGAAGGACACAGAGCGCTGAAAGACAACGGCATAAAAGGAGCCGCGCTGATAGATATTTTACGGACATGCCGGGTGCTGTGGCAGTTTGTAAAAAGATAACAAAAATTATTCAGAAACGGAGAAATTATGAAAGTATTAGTGACAGGCGTAGGCGGCCAGCTTGGCCATGATGTGATGAATGAACTTGCAAAGAGAGGATACGAGGGTGTTGGAAGCGACCTTGCGCCGGTATACAGCGGCATTTCGGATGGGACGGAAGTTACAGGGATGCCTTACGTGCAGATGGATATCACGGATAATGACAGCGTGGAAAAAATAATTTCCGGAGAAAATCCCGACGTGGTGGTTCACTGCGCCGCATGGACGGCGGTAGACTTGGCGGAGGACGAGGACAAGCGGGAAAAGGTTCATATGGTCAATGCCGTGGGCACGGAAAACGTTGCGCTGGCTTGCAAAAAAGCGAACTGTAAGATGGTTTACCTCTCCACGGACTATGTGTTTGACGGTCAGGGAACCGAGCCCTGGGAGCCGGACTGCAAGGATTACAGGCCCCTTAGCGTTTACGGGCAGACAAAGCTGGAAGGGGAGCTGGCAGTTTCCGGCAATCTGGAAAAATATTTTATCGTTCGCATTGCCTGGGTGTTCGGCATCAATGGGAAGAATTTCATCAAAACCATGCTGAACCTTGGAAAAACCCATAACCAGATAAAAGTGGTGAGCGACCAGATTGGAACGCCTACTTACACCTACGATTTGGCGCGGCTTCTGGTTGACATGATTGAGACGGACAAATACGGTTACTATCACGCAACCAACGAGGGCGGTTACATCAGTTGGTACGACTTTACCAGAGAGATTTTCCGTCAGGCAGAAGCGCTGGGACACTCTGAATACAGCCCGGAGCGCCTGACTGTAATTCCGGTAACCACCGAAGAATACGGCGTATCGAAAGCAAAACGACCTTTCAACTCCCGGCTTGCCCGGGAAAAGCTGGCCCAAAACGGCTTTACGCCCCTTCCCGTCTGGCAGGATGCGCTTGCCCGATATCTGAAGGAAATTGAAATTTAAACCATAAAAATCTCACGGAGCGGAACTATTGGCAGTTTCGCTCTTATTTTTTTCCCGCAATCGTTCCTGTATATATTAAAATGTATTACAGAAGTTACATTATTACAGAGACGAAAGGAAGGAAAAAATTATGAAATCTGTCTTAATCATTGAAGACAACCCCACCAGTATGGAAATGCTGGCGAGAATTGTAAACGAGGTGGACCCGGAGATAGCGGTATACAGGGCTGTAAATCAAAATGAGGCATACGCCGCCGCCATGAAAGTAACTATGGACCTTTTTCTGGTTGACATTATTCTTGACACTAAAAATCCGGGCGACGTTTCGGGGGTAACCTTCGCGAACCGTATCCGGATGGTGGAAAAATATAAATATGCTCCCATGATTTTTATTACGGCGCTGGAAGACGCAAGGATGTACGCCTACAGCGATTTGCACTGCTATTACTATCTGGAAAAACCTTACGATGCGGACAAGGCCCGCAAGGTAATCCGGGAGGCATTAGAGGTTCCGCAGAGAAAAAACATACCCCACGACGTCTTTTTCCGGAAAGACGGTATTCTTTACAAAAAAAATATTTCGGAGGTAATCTACATTGAAAATGTAAAGGGCGGGCAGACGGTTCATTTTACGGACGGGGACCTGAGGCTGTCATATAAGCCGTGCAAAACTATTTTAGAGGAGCTGGATTCCGAAAAGTTCCTGCAGTGCAGCCGGTACATGATTGTCAACAGGGATTTTGTGGATGCGGTTGACACGGTAAACAGATACATTACCTTAAGGGGCGGCTATGGACAGATAGAGCTGGGGCTTACCTTTAAGAAAAAATTTCTGAAGGCTTTGAAGGAAACTTAGAAGATGCCGTGCCAATTGTTACATGCAGGAGTGCTATTTATTACATGAATGGAAAAAGACCTCCAAAGTCGGGTACAATGAAACTGCATCGGGCCTGATGACACGGTTTGCGGCAAACATTTCCAGTCTGTTTGCGGTTAAACGTTTCCAATAACAGTTTTGAAAAAGGAGGTCTTAATGAAAAAAAGAAGATATGGCAAAATCATTTTTGCCACAGCCCTTGGGATTTTTCTTGGGGGGGGGGTAATTTAAAGCAGGGTTTTGTGTCTGAAGTCAAAGCGGCGCAGCCGCCGTCGGTATTCAACATAACCGTTTCCGCCTCAAAGGACGGCATAAGGGCCGGCTGTGATTTTTCCGGTTACCGGGATAAAAACGAGTATATTCTCCAGTTATATTTAACCAAAGTGGAGGAAGACGGCTCGGTATCGGAGGTGGCGAGTATGGAACTGGAAGCGGACGCATCCGGCGAAGGCGCAGGGCAAACGCCCTGGACGCATGTGGAAACCGGCGTATATAAGGCGTCCGCCGCGATTAAAAAATATGAGGGCGGAAATCTGACGGAAACCGTCTTTACGGATTCCGCTTTCTACAGGGTGGTAAAAGACAAGGATTCCTATATCGTCGAGCCATGTCAGAAGGAGCCTGAAAGCGGCCCACAGACAGGCGGTATATCCCGGGAAAAAGATTCGGAGAAGGTATTGCGGGGAGATGAAAGCGGCAGGGAATATCCGCCCTGCGGCCATGACAGGGTTTTCGATATCATACAGGAAGCTGACCCAAAGCAGGATGCTCTGATGGAGGAAAGGTGCGCAAAGTGCGGAGAAATATTTTCCTTTTGTTATGTGCCGAACTCCGCTTACGCGGCCTTTCTGAAAGAATCCGCCCGGGCGGTTTTAAACGCGAAAGAAGATAAAATTCTCATTGTCACGGACAGATGGATGAGCTTTAACCGGGAGGTGCTTGATGCCATTTCGGCCCGTCCAGACGTGACGGTAACTATTCATTACAGGTATGGCGGAAAACAGTGTGAGGTAACCGTTCCGGCGGGAACGGATGCGCAAGCGCTGGCAGATGAGAACGGATACTGCGGATTCCGCTGCATGCAGAGTTTATATTCAGGGGAGGAAGTGTTCTTATAGGGAAATGCGAATTGATTAATATCTGAAATGTCTGTACGGTGGAAAGGGAAGGGGACCCTTTCCACCGGTATTTTTGCAGCGGTGAGCTTCCGGATGATTTTCAGGCCGCCTTAAAGTCATGGCACAGCCTTGAAATCATGGCATTGTCTAATCCCCAAATATTTGTTATAATTTGAAAAGCGTAAATGCAGAGCGTATCAGGTACGCAAAATTGAATATGGGAAAGGCAGATATGACAGAAACAAAGAAATATTTCATTACCGGCGGAGCCGGATTTATAGGATTTTACCTTTCAAAGGCATTGCTTGAAAAGGGAAATCAGGTTACGGCAATTGATAACCTGAACGATTACTACGAGGTATCGCTGAAGGAAGCGCGTTTATCTATATTAAAGGAGTATCTGGGATTTCGCTTTGTAAAAGGCGACCTGGCGGACAAGGAGCTGATTCTCAGGCTTTTTTCAGAGGAAAAGCCTGATATCGCGGTGAATCTGGCGGCTCAGGCCGGGGTGCGCTACAGCATCGACAATCCAGACGCTTACATTCAATCCAATATAGTGGGATTTTTTCATATTCTGGAGGCGTGCCGGTATTATCCTGTAGAACATTTGGTTTTTGCTTCCTCCAGTTCCGTGTACGGCGGAAATGAAAAGGTGCCATTTCAGACAAAGGACCAGGTGGACAGGCCGGTGAGCCTATATGCGGCAACCAAAAAGTCCAACGAGCTGATGGCTTACGCTTACAGCAAGCTTTACGGGATTCCCCTTACGGGGCTGCGTTTTTTTACCGTATACGGGCCCATGGGCAGACCGGATATGGCGTATTTCAAATTTGCAAAAAAGATTATGGCCGGCGAGCCGATTCAGATATATAACAACGGGGACATGCTGAGGGACTTTACCTACATCGACGATATTGTGACAGGCGTGGTAAACATTCTCGGCAAGCCGCCGGAAAAGGACAAAAACGGCGCGGCATATAAGATTTATAATATCGGTAACAACAAGCCGGAAAAACTGATGGATTATATTGCCGTTCTTGAGAAGTGTCTCGGAAAAGAGGCAAAAAAGGAATATCTCCCCATGCAGCCGGGAGACGTTTACGAAACCTACGCGGACGTCCATGAGCTGATGGAGGACTTCGGCTTTCAGCCTTCCACCACCATCGAGGAAGGTTTGAAAAAATTTGCGGACTGGTTTATGGAATATTACGGTATATGAGAGAACCTCTGCGGAACTTAAAATGGAGGAGTAAAGTGAAAATAGCAGTAGCCGGAACAGGATATGTAGGTTTGGTAGCGGGCGTGTGCTTTGCCGAGAAGGGCTATGACGTGACCTGTGTGGACGTGGACGAAAAAAAAGTGGAGCTGATGCGGCAGGGGATTTCTCCCATTTACGAGGACGGCCTCGAGGAGCTGATGCAGAAAAACAATGCTGCTGGAACGCTGCATTTTACCACGGATTACACCCAGGCGTATAAGGACGCGGACGCAATTTTTATCGGCGTGGGAACGCCGGAGATGCCGGACGGAAGCGCCAATTTAAGCTATATTGCCACGGTTTCCCGCCAGATAGCGGAAACCATTGAAAAGGACTGTCTTGTGGTGGTAAAATCCACGGTGCCGGTAGGGACCAACGATAAGGTGGAGCAGTTTATCAGGGACTTTCTTGTCCATGACGTGAAGGTGGAGGTGGCTTCCAACCCTGAATTTCTGGCTCAGGGAACGGCGGTTCACGATACCCTCCACGCGGCCAGAATCATTATAGGAACGGAGAGCGCGGAGGCGGAGACGCTCCTTAAGAAAATATATGAGCCCTTTGAACTGCCCATTGTTTCCGTAAAGCGGCGTTCGGCGGAAATGATTAAGTACGCATGCAACGATTTTCTTGCTCTTAAGATTTCCTATATGAACGACATCGCCAATCTCTGCGAGCTGGTGGGAGCCGATATCACCGACGTTGCAAAGGGAATGAGCTACGACGAGAGAATCGGCGCGCGGTTTTTAAATGCGGGAATCGGATTCGGCGGGAGCTGTTTCCCCAAGGATACAAAAGCGCTTAAGTTTCTTGCAAGGGAGCACGGTTATCAGCTTAAAACGGTGGAAGCCTGCGTGGAGGTCAATTTAAAACAGAAGACCAGACTGTTTGAGAAGGCAAAGGAAAGAATGATTTCCTTCAGCGGCTTAAAGGCGGCGGTGCTTGGACTTACTTTCAAGGCCGGGACGGACGATTTGCGGGAGGCGCCTTCCATTGACAATTTAAAGCTCCTTCTGGCGGCGGGAGCCGACGTGTATGCTTACGACCCGGAGGGAGAAGAGCGGGCGAAGCAGCTTTTTCCCGAGGGAAAGTTAGAGGCCGGAACCATGAACTATACGGACTCCATAGACGCGGCGTTAGAAAGGGCCAATATCTGTTTTGTGTTTACGGAATGGCCGGAAATCAGGAGTGTAGAGCCGGGGAAATTTAAGGAGTTAATGCATACGCCGCTGGTTTATGATGGCAGGAATCTTTATGCGCCGGAGGACATGAAAGCGGCAGGAGTGGAATACTACAGCATTGGGCGCTAACAAACGCTGTTACGCGCTGCATTCCGGCTTATTGTAACAAACGCCGTCCCGCGTTGCGTTTCGGCTTATTGTAAAAGATGCGGCTACAAACCGCATCTTTTGCTTATAATATATCTGGGTCTTCCCTTTATTTCATCGTAAATCCGGGAAATATAATGGCCTATAATTCCGAGGCTAATCATAAGAACGCTTCCGATGATGAGCTGTAGCAGAATAACCGTTGTAAAACCTTCCAGGGCGGTGCCGGAAAAATACCGGTACAGTGACTGCACGCCCAAAACGACGGAGGCAAGCAGCATAAGCCATCCAAGAAAGGTGACCACCTGCATGGGAGCGCCCGAAAAGGAAGTGATGTTGCGGATGGCATATTTTACAAGGCTCCACATGGACCATTTGGAGGAACCGATAGTCCGCTCCTGCACCTCAAAGGGAAGGGAAACGGTTCGGAAACCTACCCAGGAGGAAAGCGCCCGGAAAAAGGGTGCCCGTTCCGGAAGAAGAAGAAGCGCGTCCACCGCCCGCCGGTCTAAGAGTTTAAAGTCGGAGGCGTCGGACATATTTACCTTTGTCACTTTGCTGATAATTTTATAAAATCCTTTTGCGCACACGGTATGAAAAGGGCTTTCCTGTCCCCGGGAACTTTTGGTGCCTTCCACCACTTCGTACCCGTCAAGCCAGAGGCGGTACATTTCCGGAACCACGGCGGGCGGGTGCTGCAAATCGCAGTCCATGATAAGGCAGCAGGCGCCGGAGGCGGCTTCCAACCCGGCAAAGATGGCGGACTCTTTTCCAAAGTTTCTGGAAAAGGAGATTCCCTTTATCTCGTCAAACTCCCGGGATAATTCGCAGATGCGCGGCCAGGTCATATCCTTTGAGCCGTCGTCCACGAACAGGATTTCAAAGGGAACGAGAGCCGTATTTAAAATCTGTCTGATGGTATGAAAGGTTCTTTGAATGTTATCCTGCTCGTTAAAAGCGGGAATAATAATCGAAAGCAATTTGCTGTTTTCCTGCATTGAAAAGGGGACTCCTTGTACTGATTTTTTTACCATTATAGCGGATAATCCGGAGGTTGGAAATAAATAATTCATATTATATAGAAAAATGGAATAAAATATAGACAGAACCGGCCAGTTATTAAGAATTATTTAAGGTTGGGAAAAGAATTCTTAAAATGGAACAGAGGTTCTTTCTTTTTCGGAAAAATGTGGTATGCTTATGAATGAAATACGATATGCTAAATTATGACAGTAAATATTTGGAGGTAGCGCAGACGATGAGACGAGTGAAAAAAGGAACGGTGAAGTTTACAATAGCAATTGCACTGACGGCATCTCTGCTGGCCGGCTGCGGACAGAAAAGCGGCAAGGATTTGCAGGATGACAAAGTTTTATCTGATAATATTATTATAACGGAAACCGGAGAAGTTATAGAAAGAGAACCTTCCACGGAAAAGGAACCCGTTGCGGAAAAGGAGCCGGTGCAAAAAAGCGAGCAGCCAACGCCCACGCAGCAGCCGGAAGCGGAGCCTGAGTCGGCAAGCGGGCAGCCCACGCCGGCCATTGATTTGACGGAACCCGAGCAGGAGCAGGTGATTACGGAGGAGGACCAGATAGAGCCGACGGGAAACGAACTGCAGCTTGTATTTTTGGGAGACAGTATTTTTGACAACAACAGAGACGGAAGCGGCGTTCCCTATCTGACCTCGGTACAGTGCGAGGCGGACGTGTATAATCTTGCCATTGGCGGGACCAGCGCGTCGATTGAGTACGACGAGCAGGGGGCGTACGATAAATGGACTTCCAGAAGCCTTTTGGGGATTGTCCATGCAATCAGAAAGGAAATTTCCACGGATATATTCGCGGGAACCAGGGCGAAGGAAATTCTGGATAATCCCAATATTGATTTTTCAAAGACCGACTACTTTATCATAGAGTACGGGCTGAATGATTTTTTCCGGGCGGTGCCCCTTACCAATTCCGACAGTGATGTGGACATCAGGACATACGGCGGCGCGCTTAGGTGCGCGGTAAGCGACCTTCGGGAATGGGCGCCGGACGCAACGATTATATTGTGCGGGCCCACTTATGCGCAGTTTTTCAACGGAACCTGGATGGTGGGCGACGGCAATACCATAAACAGCGGATACGGAACCCTGGCTGACTATGCGGGAACCTGCAATTATGTGGCGAGAGAGCAGCAGACGCTGTATTTCAACGCTTATCAGGATTTGGGAGCCAACAGCAATACGGCGGAGGAGTACCTGGAAGACGGGGTGCATTTGACCGCCACGGGGCGTCAGGCTTATGCCGACGCGCTGGCAAAAATTATACTGCATTATGAAGAGACGAAAAATAATTAAAAAGTGATTGACACCGATTCACAGATGGATTATACTTTCTTCATTGCAGGCCGGACATTCGTAAAGGAACGGATTACCGGCGCATGATAAAAAGAATGAAAGAGAGGAAATGTATGTTAAGCGTGGTGGAAGTGGAGAAATCAGACAACTGAACAGTTGCGGGGAATAACTGGAAGGATAGTTATGCCCTTTTATCTGCCTTGCTTTTAAAGCTTATCATACACTTCAATATCTCTTTTACGGGAATAAAGAGAACGGGTTTAAGGGCATAGCCGGCTGGCTGTGCCTTTGCTGTTATAGGGGCGCGGTTTTTAATAGACCGGCGCTTTGCGCTACGCAAGTTTTTTACCGTTCTACTCTGCCGCAGAAGTAGTGTGCGATTTGCCGCTGTTTCTGCGGTTTTGTGTTTGCATGGCCTAGCAGGCGGAAATTTTAAATTGAACCTGAAAGGAAAAAGAAAATGGAAAAGCAGTATTTTTATGAAACGGCATCGGCAAAAATGCTGGAATTTGATAAAATAATTAATCAATTGGAAACCATGGCCTGTACGGAAAAGGCAAAAGAAAAAATAAAGGAGCTGGAGCCGAGCCTGTCGGAGGCGGAAGTTAAGACCTGGCTTAAAAATACGTCCGAGGCAAGGCTGATGCTGGAAAACTGCGGAACGCCGCCGATTACGGCTTTGGAAGGGATTTCAGAGCTGATGGAGATGGCTGGCAAGGGGATTTGCCTGACGGCGGAGCAGCTTGAAAAAATCGGAACAGTGCTTGCGGCGGTAAAGAGGCTAAAGGATTACCTGCGCCGGGGAAAAGCATATGAAATCAGCCTTCCGTATTACGAAGAAAATCTGGATTCGCTGGACGATATCCGGGAAGAACTGTATGAAAAAATAAGGAACGGCAGGGTGGACGATTACGCCTCCGGTTTCCTTAAGTCTCTTCGGGATGGCATTGACAGAACGGAAACCAAAATGCGGGAAAAGGCGGACGGCGTTTTGCGCTCCGGCCGGGAATGCATGTCGGACAGCTTCAGTACCGTGAGGAACGGGCATATCTGTGTGCCTGTTAAAAAGGAATATAAAGCCAGGATAAAAGGCAGCGTGATAGACAAGTCGGCCACCGGCAACACCCTTTTTATAGAGCCGGAATCCGTGGCAAGGCTTTATGAGGAGCTTCAGGAAATGAAGATTGACGAGGAGAATGAGGAAAGGCGGATTCTTTACACCCTCACCGTCATGCTGTCGGATAAGGCGGAGGTTATTTTAAACAACAATAAAACCATAGAAAAGCTGGATTTTATGTTTGCAAAGGGAAAGCTGAGCATAGCCTGCGGCGGAAGGGAACCGGAGATTAACGTGGAACGCCGAATCAGACTGGAAAAGGGACGGCATCCGCTGATGGAAAAAAGCGTGAACGTTCCTCTTGATTTTGAAATAGGCGGGGGAGTAAACGGCGTGATTATCACAGGTCCCAATACAGGAGGGAAGACAGTCGCCATAAAGACCGTGGCTTTAAACTGCCTGATGGCTCAGTGCGGCCTCCACGCGGCGGCGGAAAAAGCGGAAATCTGTATGAACAATCTGATTCTCTGCGATATCGGGGACGGACAGAATTTATCCGAAAATCTTTCCACTTTCTCCGCGCACATCACCAATGTGCTGGACATTCTGCGAAAAGCCGGTGAGGAAAGTCTGGTGATTATGGACGAGCTTGGCTCGGGCACCGACCCGGCGGAGGGGATGGGAATCGCCATAGCGATTCTGCGGGAACTGAAAAGGAGTAAAGCCCTGTATCTGGTTACCACCCATTATCCCGAAATTAAGGCTTATGCCGAGAAGGAGGAGGGCGTAATCAACGCCAGGATGACCTTTGACAAGGAAAGCCTGAAACCTTTGTACCGGCTGGTGATTGGGGAAGCAGGCGAAAGCTGCGCCTTTTATATTGCGGAAAAGCTGGGGATGCCAGGGCACATGCTACGGGAGGCGCAGCAGGCGGCATATGGCGGCGCAAAGGCCGGGCTGTATGGGGAAGCCGGATGCCCGGATGGCGGAAACCGCGCGGCGGGAAACAATCAGGCAGCGGCGGGAGATACGGAAAGCGGCTCTCTTCAAAAGGAATGGAAAAGGGAAAAAGCCGCTTCTGTCAGACGGCAGAAGGAAAGGACGCACAGAGAGGAGCTGTCCGGAAAATTCAGGCGGGGCGACAGCGTTATGATTTATCCCGACAGAAAAATCGGAATTGTCTGCGAGCCGGTAAACGAAAAGGGAGTCCTCCGCGTGCAGATGCCGGACAAAAAGATTTATATCAACCATAAAAGGGTAAAATTATATGTGGCGGCGGATAAGCTCTATCCGGCAGATTACGATTTTTCCATTATATTCGATACCGTTAAGAACCGGAAGATAAGGCATCAGATGGAAAAAAGATGGGTGGAGGACGTAATCATCTCACAGGAGTAATAAGCCGCTGACAACATAAGGCACAAAGAGTCAGGATAATAATTTCCGTTTCCGTTATACTGACTCTATCCCGCCTGGAAATGAGGAAAAGTATGGAATGGTTAGCAGCCCTTAAAAACGCGGTCAACTACATGGAAGCGCACCTTGGAGAAAATATTTCCGCCGCCGATGTGGCAGGGGCCGTCAACATCTCGCCTTTTTATTTTCAGCGGGGCTTTAAAATCGTAACGGACTATACCGTGGGAGAATATCTTCGGAACCGCAGGCTTTACCTGGCCGGCCTTGATGTGATTAAAGGAGGGGATAAAGTCATTGATATATCCCACAGGTACGGTTACGACACACCGGAGAGCTTTACCAGAGCTTTTACGAGATTTCACGGCGTATCGCCAATGCAGCTTAAGGCGCAGCCCTTTCGGATACAGGTATTTCTTCCTCTTACCATTGAAATAGCAATTAAGGGAGGGGCGAGGATAGAGTATACGGTTGAGCAGGCGGGGCCAATGAAGATGATTGGCCTTGAGAGCACGATTTTGGTTGGCAGCGGGTTTTCGGAAACGCCCCGGTTCTGGGAGGAATTTCAGCGGAGGTATTTAAATCCGCTGCCGGAAAACGAAGACGCAAAGGGCGGGAACGAAAGGGAAATAAGAAAGGCCGTGCTGGAAAATCAGGTGGGCGAGTTTGGCATCTGCTTTGGCGGCGGCGACGGAGCGCATTTTTGCTACGCCATTGTGGGAATCTACAGGGGAGGCACTGTGCCGGAGGGGATGAAGGTTTTTGAAATTCCTGCCCATACGTGGGCAAAGTTTCAGTGCGCAGGCCCCATGCCGGAAGCGATTCAGACGATGAACACCCGTATTTACAGGGAATGGCTTCCCGGCAATCCGGAGTATGAGATTGCGTCCAATATCGACATGGAGCGGTATTCCCTGGGCGACGTGAAAGGAAGCGGCTATGAAAGCGCTATTTGGATTCCGGTGAAAAAACGGAACTGAAACAGGAGGTATATATGAAAAGAGAAATTTTGGATTTTTACAGAGAAACAAGCGCTTACACGGATTTGGGCTATTATAAGGAATTTGCCCGAAATCTTCCGGACGATATGGAAGAACTGTGCTTTTTACAGAGGATGCAGATTATTCATCCTGTGGTTTTTAAAAAGGACAAAGATATCAGGAAGAAAAAAGAGTGCTTTTGGGGAGATATGACAAAGGTTCCCGAGACGATGCTGGATTTTGAGGATGATATTTTTCCGACGGCCCTGGGGATTCTGGCCGAGCTTTTAAGAAGAGACGCCCGTTATTTGGCGCAGCGCAAGGCAGAGGATAAGGTACATGTGACATGCAGGGGACAGGCAATCCTGCTGGCGGCAGTTTTAAAGGCAAAGGGCGTTCCGGCCAGAGCCAGAAGCGGTTTTGCGGAGTATATCGGCAGCGACGGGATTTACCGTGACCATTGGATTACGGAGTATTTTGATGAAAAGGAAGGAAGATGGAAACTGGCGGACGCGGATTTGCATTGTCCGGACCATGAAATCCCCTTTGATTTAAACGACATTCCATATGATAACTTTTTGTTTGGCGCCGGCGCGTTTCTGGGAATGCGGGCGGGTAAGTATAAAGATGAAAACGTGCAGTTTGCTTCGGTTCCGCCCACCCTTGGTTTAAAGGCGGCTATACGGGGACTGTTTTACGATTTCCACTGCCTGATGAACCACGAGATTATTTTCCTGCATATGCCGAAGTATGTGTGCGACAGGGATTTTGAATTGTCGGAAGAAGAATACAGGGAGCTGGATGAGCTTGCGAAGCTGATGCTGAAACCGGATGAAAATTTTGACGCGTTAAAAGAAATATGGGAAAGCAATAAGAAATTCAGAATGATGTCCGGTGTGCTGAACTGAAAAGAGCAGGGGCGTTGTAAATTTAATTATGGCAGGGTATAATAAAAGAAAACGGATATAGCGGTATTTTGGAGAAGCAGAACGAACAAAAAATAGGAGATGATTATTATGGCATTGGCGGAAGCGGTTAAGACAAGAGAAAATTCTTATACAGTAGAAAGCGCTATGGATGCCCTGCTGTTAAAATTGGATGAAGCATTAGATGATGTGGAATATGGGCGGGTTTTGGATGAGGCGGACTTGTGGGCTGAAATTGATACAATTTAAAGAACAGGTGACATATTGCAGAAAAAATATAAAATCAGATATACTTACAGCAGCCGGGATGATATTCGGAGAATAAAGAGATATATTCTGGATAATTTTAAATATCGGGAACTGGGTGAGAATTTTACAAAAAAGGTAAAAACAGCAGTTGACGGCTTAAGGACATTGCCGACGGGATATAGTACAACGGGGATTCGATACAGGGGGGTTGATATTTACCTTAAGCCGTATCATACATATCTTTTGTTTTATACGGTAGATGACGGCGCATCAGTTGTAACAGTTCTTCGGGTACTGCAGGATGGAATGAACTGGCAATATATTCTGAAACACTGGATACATGAACAGGATATAGGTTAGCCGCATTTCGCGCCGAATATGCCGCGATTGGTTACATCCGCCGCTGCGCGGCCTAATATTAAGTCTGCCGGATGTCGATAAAAATAACAAGACGGGACAAATGGAGTTGTCCATAGGACGGAATGGAGGGAACTATGAAAGTACGCAATATGTCAATTTTTATGGGAGACGACGCAAGACGGGAAAGACAGAGCAATATCGGCGCGGAACAGAATAACAAAAACCGCAAAAGCATCTTTGCCGGTAATCTGAATAAAAAGCCGGATATGATTGCCCAGAAGAAGCAGGTGGCGCAGCAGCAGGCGATGCAGATTGTAAGGGACGCCTGGGACGGGGACCGCAAAGTGGACGAGGGCATTGCGGAGAGCAAAGGAAGAATTGAGGAATATAAAAAAGCCAGGAACGACGCAAACGAGGAACTGAAGCAATTTAAGGAAAACAGGCTGGCGGCAGGGCTTAGCGAGGTACCGGAAGAGGGAACCCCGGAGGCTGCGGAGTTAAAGCGGATTGAGGCGGCCATTGAATCCGCAAATGCGGGGATTCGGGGCGAAAATGCGGTGATTCGGGAAACCAGACTGGAAAAGCTTAAGCATGACCCCATGGTGAAGGCGTCCCAAAGCGCGGATGAGGTAATGGAGGCAGCCAGTAAGGAAATTGTGGGAATGCTGATACAGGAAGCAAAAGAACACATGGACGAGGAGATGGAGGAGAAGAAAGAGGCTGCCGAGGAGAAAGCCGAGAAGGAAAAAGAAGAGGAAGAAAAGCTGGAGAAAATCCGGGAAGAAAAGAAAGAGAAAGAAGAGTTTGCGGAGAGCGTGGCGGAATCTACCGAGCTGGTGCTGGAAGCGGACAGCTCCATGGACGAGATTCAGAAAGAAATCCGGAAAGTAATGGAAGAAATGAAACTGATAGAGGAGGACATCAAGGGAGCGACAGTGGACGCATCTATGTAGTCAGACCTCCTCAAATGCAATTTCTTTTTCCGTGAGAAAACGGGTTATAAAATCATCCCAGAGCCTGTCGGGCGTTTTGTCCGGCAGGAAGGTATGAAAAGCGGTGGCAGTAATGCAGGTGAGCATGCTGCCATCGTATTTTATATTCAGGACAAAAGCTTTGATGTCGGAGAGGGTAACGTTCGCGCCGCCCTTTGTCAGAATCCGCTCCGTTAATTCCGGCTTTAAATGGAGAACAAATTTAAAACCCACAGGGGTGCGTTTCCCTTTAATCAAATCAAAGCAGAGAGAACGGATTGTTTTCCATTCGGAAAATTCATAAGGAGGAAGAGAGGAATCGTCATTGACATCGCCGGTAAAAAAGGCTTTTTCCATGTGGCCGTCGATGATAAAGGTATTGTAGGTGGTGACGGAAGCCTCCGCCAGCAGGAACGCGTCAAACGCGTCCGTGCCGAGGAGTCTTCCCATAAAATTTTTGACTTCTTTTATCTGATATGCTTTCATTCTGACCTTACTTTTCCGCGTATTTCTGCGCCTGCTCCGCAATCAGGGCATGGTCGCTGAAGTAGTTGATTTTCATAGCTTTCTTGACGCTGTCCAGCGTTTTCGCCGCCGCTTCTTCCGCTTCTATGCTGGCTTTGTGAAGAATTTCATATACGGCGGGGATATCCTTTTCCCATTGCTTCCTTTTGGCCCGGATAGGGGAAAGTTCTTCCTGGAGCACTTTATTCAGGAACTTTTTCACCTTGACATCTCCCAGACCGCCTCTTGTATAATGGGCTTTGAGTTCCTCAAGTCCGGCATATTCGGGAAGGTATTCCGCAAACATCTCATCTTTGCAGAAAGCGTCCAGATAAATGAACACAGGATTTCCCTCCACCCGGCCGGGGTCTGAAACCTGTAAATGGTTCGGGTCGGTGAACATGGACATTACCTTTTTGCGGACATCCTCCTCCGTATCGGAAAGATAAATGCAGTTGTGGAGAGACTTGCTCATCTTTGCCTGGCCGTCAATGCCCGGAAGGCGCAGACAGGCTTTGTTGTCGGGAAGAAGAACGTCGGGCTCGACCAGTGTTTCTCCGTAAACGGAATTAAATTTCCGTACAATTTCCCGGGTCTGCTCTATCATGGGAAGCTGGTCCTCTCCCACGGGAACGGTGGTCGCCATAAATGCGGTGATATCCGCGGCCTGGCTGATAGGATAGGTAAAAAAGCCTACCGGAATGCTTGCCTCAAAGTTCCGCATCTGAATTTCGGATTTCACAGTGGGGTTTCGCTGCAGCCTTGACACGGTTACCAGATTCATATAATAAAAGGAAAGCTCGCACAGCTCCGGAATCTGGGACTGGATGAAAAGAGTGGATTTGGACGGGTCAAGTCCGCAGGACAGGTAGTCTAAGGCCACTTCGATGATATTCTGACGCACTTTCTCGGGCTGTTCGGCGTTATCCGTCAGCGCCTGGGCGTCGGCAATCATAATAAAAATTTTATCGTATACACCGGAATTTTGCAGCTCTACTCTGCGCTTCAGGGAACCCGCGTAATGTCCCACATGAAGGGGGCCGGTAGGTCTGTCTCCGGTAAGAATAATTTTGGACATGGTTTGTTGCTCCTTTGATTGTTTTTCTACATTATAAATTGCAGGTGGAGGGATGTCAATGCATCGCGCGCTTATCGTTTGGGTGTGGTCAGGGCGTCCACCGGCCGGAAGCGCCGCAGGGCAGTATCCATCCGTTTTTCCTGACGGGGAGTCCGATTTCCGAGGAAAGGGCTGTACCGCCAAGACGTTTTCCCACGGTGGCGTTTAAAAGGTAGGTAAGGACGGCGGGCTGCAGCCCCGTGGTGTAGGAGTTGATGAGGAAAAACAGGGCGTTTTTATCGAGAAGCTTTGCCGTCAGGGTAAGCAGGGGATAAATATTGTCCTCTATTTTCCAGATTTCTCCCTTAGGGCCTCTGCCGTAGGAGGGCGGGTCCATAATAATGCCGTCGTAAGTGTTGCCGCGGCGGATTTCCCGCTCCACGAATTTGGTACAGTCGTCCACCAGATAGCGGATTGGCGCATCCGAAAGACCGGAGATGGCGGCGTTTTCCTTTGCCCAGGCCACCATGCCTTTGGAGGCGTCCACGTGGGTAACGCCTGCGCCTGCCTTTGCGGCCGCCAGCGTAGCGCCGCCGGTATAGGCAAAGAGGTTAAGGACTTTCACAGGCCGGCCCGCCTTTTGAATTATTTCGGATATCCAGTCCCAGTTTACGGCCTGCTCGGGGAAAAGGCCGGTGTGCTTAAAGCTGAAAGGCTTTAGGCGGAAAGTGAGGTTTTTATATTGAATGCTCCATTCTTCCGGGAGGTTATGAAATTCCCACTCGCCGCCGCCCTTTTGGCTGCGGTGGTAGTGGCCGTTTAAGGATTTCCACTCCCGGGCTTCCTTTGGGGTGTTCCAGATAACCTGAGGGTCGGGGCGTAAGAGAATGTATTTTCCCCACCGTTCAAGCTTTTCTCCCCCGGAGGTATCGATTACTTCATAATCTTTCCAATGATTTGCTGTCCACATACTGATTCCTTTCTCTGAAATGGCCAATGGCGTGGAATATGCGCCATGGTTGCTGTAAGAAATAATATAGAGAAAGACGGTTAAAAAAGCAAGGCTTTTGTGGTAAAATGAATAACGCATGCAAAAAAGGATTCCGGAGCGGGAAATCTCCGGGCTTTGGAAAGGAGTATGGTTATAAAAACAGAAAACCGATGCCCTGGCTGCCGGCGGATAAGCTGCGACGGCTGCGGCATTTATCAGAAGAAGCAGTCTTCGGGCGGCGAAAGCGATTTAAGAAGATTAAATACCAATAAGCAGATAAGAGAGCATTTTCCTGAAGGGTTTGAGATAGAGCCGGAAGCGGGAACGGAAATCTTCCGGGAAAACTGCCCGGACGGTCTGTCCAAATCCCAGGGGGAAGCCTTCGGGAGAGGGCTTTGGGGAATTTCTTTTGATGTGGGAACCACGACGCTGGCAGGGATGTTATGGGATTTAAGAAGCGGGATTCTTCTGGGAGCGCGGACGGAAACCAATCCCCAGGCGGCCTTTGGCGCTGACGTAATCAGCAGAATCCAGACGGCGGCTGACGGGGAGACTCTGAAAAAAATGCAGAAGGTTCTGACGGAAAAACTGGACGAGATGGCGCAGCGGCTGGTGCGGCAGCAGGAGGAGACGTTGCGGCAGCCGGCCCGGCGGCCAAAAGAAGAAGGGGTCGTTAGCAAGGCGGTTTTTGTGGGAAATACCGCCATGTGTGAAACCCTGCTGGGGATAAAGCCGGAGGGGCTGTCCGCCGCGCCCTTTACGCCCGATTATGCAGGGACGGTTCAGGTAAAAGGAAAGGAACTGGGGTTTTGCTTTTTGAAAAATGCAAATGTGACGGTGCTGCCGCCCATAGGCGGTTATGTAGGCTCCGACGCACTGGCCGTCTATACCTGCGTGAACCGGCAGGAGCCGGAAATGCGGGTTCTGGCGGCGGATATAGGGACCAACGGGGAAATTCTTCTGCGGTGCGGCAAAAGAAGCCGTTCCGGGGAAGAAAACGCCCCTGTAAGCTATGCCTGCTCCGCAGCAGCCGGCCCGGCTCTGGAGGGCGGCGCCGTCAGCCAGGGTATGCGGGCGGCGGACGGCGCCATAGACGCGGTTTCCGTAAGCGGCAGCTTTCCCATGCAGGACATTACATGCCATGTGCTGGGGGAGGGACGCCCGACGGGAATCTGCGGTTCCGGCCTGGTGGACGCTTTGGCGGTGCTTTTTAAAACCGGAGTTCTGGATGATACCGGCTATATGAGAAGCCCCAATGAGGCCGGCCGCGCCGGCGTGCCCGGCAGAATCTGCAGAAGAATCAGGACGATGGACGGCGAAAGGAAATTTCTTCTGACAAAGGAGGAATGCCCCGTTTATCTGACTGCCAAAGATGTGCGCCAGCTTCAACTGGCTGTCAGCGCCCTGCGCTCGGGAATGGAGGTGCTGCTGAAAAAAGCCGGCCTGCGCGTGGAAGAGCTTGACAGAGTTTACCTTGCCGGGGCTTTCGGATGCTATATCAGAAAAGAAAGCGCTCTGGCAGCAGGACTTTTGCCCGGTGTTTCGGAGGAAAAAGTAATTCAGGCCGGGAACCTTGCCGGTGTGGGGTGCGCTATGGCGCTGCTTTCAAAGTCGGCGCTTGAGAAAATGGAGAAGGAAGCCGGGGAACTTGTGCACGTAGAACTGGCGGAGGAAGAGGAATTTAAGGAAAGATTTCTGGAAAATCTGAATTTCCATCATTAAAAATTTTTAAATACAGGCAGAGGAGAAAAAGGAGATAAAAGTGGACAGAGATTTTTTAAAGGATAAAAAAAGAATTGTAGTGAAAATCGGAACCACCACGATTACCCATGTGGATACGGGGCATTTGAACCTGCTAAAAATGGAAAAGCTGGCAAGGGTACTGACGGATATCAGAAATCAGAACAAGGAAATCGTTATCGTGTCCTCCGGGGCAATCGGCGCAGGAAGAAAGGCGCTTGGAATGAAACACAGGCCCGGAAGCCTTGCGGAAAAGCAGGCGTGCGCCGCGGTAGGACAGGCAAGGCTTATGATGATTTACCAGAAGCTTTTTGCGGAATATAACCAGACAATTGCCCAGATTTTGATTACCAAAAGAACAATGACCAACGAAATCAGCAGATGCAACGCGGAAAACACCTTCCACGAACTTTTGAATCTTGGTGTGATTCCCATTGTAAATGAAAACGATACGGTGTCCACGGACCAGATACAGGATGAGAATTTCGGCGACAATGACACGCTCTCGGCGTTGGTGGCGCGGCTGGTGCAGGCGGATATGCTGATACTTTTGTCGGATATAGACGGGCTTTATACGGACGACCCCAGAAAGAACGAGAACGCCAGATTTATAAGCTGCGTGGAAAAAATAGACGAAAAATTATCCTCCTATGCAAAAGGGGCAAAGACTTCCTTTGGCACAGGAGGCATGACCACCAAAATCGCGGCTGCCCAGATAGCAGGCGAGAGTGGCGTGGATATGGTTATCGCCAATGGCGACGACGTGGTAAACATCAGCCGCATTCTGGAAGGAAAAGAAGTGGGCACGCTGTTTAAAGCATAAAGAGCCGCCGGGGGCTCAGGATAACCTGTGGATAAAAAGGCCGCTTCGGAGCTTCGGCTCAAACCAGGTTGACTTCGGGGGCATAAGAAGTCCGGCGTCCGCTACGGAAAGAAGCTCCTCTATGGAGGTCGCATACATGGAAAAGGCGGCCGCCATATCCGTTTTCACCCGTCGTTCCAGCTCGTCAAGCCCCCGAATGCCGCCTACGAAGTCGATACGTTTGTCGGTTCTGGGGTCTTTGATACCCAGAACGGGAGATAAAAGACAGTCCTGCAAAACGGAAACATCCAGCCCTTTTACCGGGTCGGAGGAGAGCAGGGCCTTTCCGGCAGCAAGGAGATACCAGCTTCCGGAAAGATACATGCCGAAGGTGCCTTTCCGGCAGGGGGCAATCTGTTCCTTTCCTTTATATTCAATGGAAAATCCGGCTTTTCGGACAGCCTCGATAAAATCATCCGGTGAAAGCCCGTTTAAGTCTTTTACCACCCTGTTATAGGGCATGATGAAAAGCTGGTCGTCGGGGAAAAGCACCGACAGAAAGCGGTTATACTCTTCCGCGCCTGTAAAATCCGGCGATTCCTGACGGCGTTTCAATCCTACCTTGACGGCGGAAGCGCAGCGGTGATGTCCGTCCGCTATGTAAGTGCAGGGGATTTGCGCAAAAAGCGTTTCCATCCGGGAAACCGTTTCCGCATCCGAAACGCGCCAAACCTTATGCGCGATGCCGTCGGCGGAAACAAAGTCATATAAGGGAGCGCGCTCCTTTTGGCTGTTTACGATTTCGTTAATTTCCCGGCGGGAACGATACACAAGAAAAATAGGGCCTGTATGGGCGTTGGTGACGTCCACGTGGCGGATGCGGTCAAGCTCTTTGTCTTCTCTGGTGTTTTCATGCTTTTTAATTAAATCATTCTGATAATCGTCTACGGCGGAACAGGCGGCTATCCCCGTCTGGGTACGGCCGTTCATGGTGAGCTCGTAGATATAATAGCAGGGCGTTTTTTCCATAATAAAGGACCCATCTGCAGTCATGGCGTCCAAAAGCTCTCTGGCTTTGGCGTAAACCTCGGGGGCGTACATATCCATATCGGCGGGAAACTGAGTTTCCGCCCGGTCAATCTTTAAAAAGGACAGGGGTTCCTTTTTTACTTCTGCAAGAGCTTCTTCCCGGCTGTATACATCATAAGGAAGGGCGGCAATCCGGCCGGCCAGTTCCGGCAGGGGACGAATGCTCTGAAATGGCGTAATTTTTGGCATAGAGGTTCCTCCGTTCAATTATCTTAAAATTATTTTATGAATCGTTTCCCGCATAAAGGATGTGAATTTCGTTAACGTCTGCCTGTTGTTTATTAGTTCCATAAACTTGTGAGATATTTATCTTCGAGCCGGGAAAGATGCTGTTTTATCTTCAGGGCCTTAAAGAGGTTTTCCCGAATCAGGTCAATAAGCGAGCAGACAATGTATACTGCGACCGCGGTAAGCAGCACACACATGACTTCCATAGGAACGGAAAGGGAGGCAAAACGCGCGAAATTCTGCTCTAAAAGATAATTCCATATCTGCGGCTGCCCGTGTATGACATAAACGCTGAAAGCCGCCGGGGCAAAAAGCTTAATGATACCGTTTACCGGCCGGGGTGTGTGAAGCCGCTCAAACAACAGCAGAAGGAAAATTCCGGCGAAAAGCATGAAAGGGGAAGTGTGGTAAATCAGATAATTTCCGCCAAGGAAAGACAGTGCGGGAATAAATCCGGCTTCCGCGACAAGCTTAGAGAGCCACATAATGAGAATCATGCCGGTATATCCGAGAAATAACTTTCCGGAGCCGCATGTTTTAAATAAGCCGTATTTTCCGATATATCCGCCGATAACATACAATATCATCAGCCACCAAGCGTTTGAGGACACACCGAAAACATCTTTTCCGGGCAGCGTCTGCAAAAAGGAAAAGGTGACGGTAAGGCTCACAACTACCGTGCCCAATTGTTTTTGGCTTAACCGGTTTATCGCCGGGTTGAGCAGCGGAAGAAACATAAACAGGGCAAAATAAGCCGTAAAATACCAGTAGTAGCCGCTGAGCGTCGGAAGAAAAGCCCTTACCCAGTCCCGCAGCGACACCGAGCCGGGAACAAAAACGGCAAAAATCAAAGTGATGCCCGCGGTGTAGAAGAGAACCCGCAGCCAGAGCAAGATAATATTATAGTACCGGTATTTTGAATGGATTCCCACATAACCGGAGATGAGAGCGTAACAGTTTACGGAGCAGTAGGCAATAATTTCCAGCAGCCAGGCGGCTTTATACTGGGGGGACATAAATTCCACCGATTCCAGAATGCCGCCGGGCCCTAAGATATGCGCAATGACGACCAAAAGCATTGCCAGCATCCGCAGGGCGTCTATGCCGTAGTTGCGTTCTGTTTTTGCCGGTGCGGTTATATTGTCTTTTTTATTCATTTTCATGTCTCCAAAACGTATTTTCGCTGTCTTTTTTATTGAAAAAATAATGGCGCCCAGCCCGATGAGTCTGATTATTCGGCTGTCAGACGTATCAGGGGATTGGCTCTTGCGGCCTCCTGAAGCACTTTAAGCAGAAGAAGAGCATAATTTCCCAGATTTTCTTTTAAGGAAGCTTCGTGAAGAATCCTGATTTCCGCCTCCTCGTGAAAGTCGGTCAGGCAGTCGTACAGAGCGTCCAGATTTCGTCCGTACCAGTTCGGGAAGCTCAGGCTTTCGGCCAGAGTGTTATGAAGAAGCTCCCTGTTTGTCAGTTTATTTCCGTCTAATATACAAATACGCATAATTCCACCTGCTTTTCGGCGGCTCTTGCAAAGCCGCTATCCGTCTGTTTCATCTCCATATAAAAGTTCAAAAGTTTCATAATGGTCTTCCGTATAATAAATCAGACCGTCGTTGGAAAATACAATCCGTTTTGCACCCCGCTTTTCGGCGCCTAAGGTATCGATATCGCATTCCGTGTAGGTTCGTCCCTCTTTTTCGGGCAGCAGTCCCTCGTAATTGCCGAAACGGTTTCCGCCGATGCACATGCCCGGCGCATAAGGCTCCAAAGAACCGCCCGGCCATCCCAGCTTTTCCGCCTCTTTCTTTGTTATAAAATTAGAGGGCAGGTGCCCGTAGAAATAAATGTAACGGGCGACGTCGTCTTTTGTGGTGTAGGAGCCGTTTTCGTCCGGCATGGCTTCGGCGGCGGGCGATTGGTCCGGAGCGGGTTCACTGTCGTTATTTTCGGCACTTTCCGTATCCTCTGATTGCGCTGTATTTGGCGTTTCAAAGGGAGGAGCGTTTTCATTTTCATCGAAGATTTCTTCCTGTTCGGAGGCGCTTTCGTCAGCTTCCTTTGGGCTTTCGCCGCTCTCTGTGCCGTCTATTGCGGTTTCAGCAGAACTTTCTTCAGATTCTGAGAAATTCTCACTGTTAACGGTTTGTCCGGCAGCGTCCCGGGGAGCGCTGCAGCCGATTAATAAAAAAGATAACAGGAATATCAGAAAAATATTTATCCGTTTTTTCATTTTCATGTTTCTCCATTTCCGGCAGTCAGCCAGGTTTTCTTCATTATATATTGAAGGGATTGATATTACAATTAAAAAATAAATAAAAAACACTTGCATCTTTCCCAAACATCATGTATACTAACCAATGTTGTGGCATGATAGCGATGAAGCGCGAGGTTGCTGCTTTGCCGAAAGGCACTGCAGGTTTTCCGTGGAGCGAATGTCAAGAGGGCCGGCCGAAAGGGCAGGGCCAAAGAACCTGACGGCAAGTCACTGTACAAACATATTGTCTGCAAGGAGCCGCGTAAGGCGGCGACGGTTAAGCAGAAACGCGGGCGTTAAGCGTGCCGGTAAATGTGCGGGAAACCGCATTTGATTTACGGAAAGGCATGACACGCACGGCAGAGTGTACAGTCACCGCTTGTCGTACTTAAATTTTTAAAAGTGCGAAAAGGAGGCGACTTTTTTTATGGCAAGTCAAGTAATGAGAATCACACTCAAGGCTTACGATCATCAGCTTGTTGATGCATCCGCCAAGAAAATCATCGAAACTGTTAAGAAGAACGGCTCACAGGTGAGCGGACCGGTACCCCTTCCTACAAAGAAAGAGGTTATTACCATTTTAAGGGCGGTTCACAAATATAAGGACTCCAGAGAGCAGTTCGAGCAGAGAACCCATAAGAGGCTGATTGATATCATCACACCTACGCCCAAGACGGTTGACGCTTTGCAGAGACTGGAAATGCCGGCCGGTGTGTATATTGATATTAAGATGAAAACAAAATAAGTTCCAACGTAACCCCTGACACTAGAATGGCCCGATATGGGCCCGCTGTAGAAACAAATTGGAGGTAAAGAAATGAAAAAAGGAATTTTAGCTACCAAAGTCGGAATGACTCAAATCTTCAAAGAAGACGGAAGTCTGATTCCTGTAACGGTGCTTTCCGCCGGCCCCTGTGTGGTAACACAGATTAAGACTGTGGAGAACGACGGTTACAGCGCAGTACAGGTTGGATATGCTGACAAGAAAGAAAGAATTGTCAACAAGGACAAGGCCGGAAGAAAGGAAATCGTTCACAGACACGGCGTTGGCAAGGCTTTAAAGGGCCACTTTGACAAAGCCGGCGTATCCTGCAAGAGATTCCTTCGCGAGTTCAAGTTTGACAATGCGGAAGAGTATACGCTTGGAAGCGAAATTAAGGCTGATATGTTTGCGGTCGGCGATATGGTTGACGCATCCGCTATTTCCAAAGGTAAAGGATTCCAGGGCGCGATTAAGAGACATGGCCAGCACAGAGGTCCCATGACGCATGGTTCCAAGTTCCATCGTCATCAGGGTTCCAACGGCGCCTGCTCCTCACCGAGCCGTGTATTCAAGGGCAAAGGTATGCCCGGCCATATGGGATGCGTTAAGGTGACAGTGCAGAACCTTGAGGTTGTAAGGGTGGACGCCGAGAAGAATCTGCTTCTCATCAAAGGTTCCGTACCCGGGCCGAAGAAAGCGCTTATTACAATCAAAGAAACTGTGAAGGCTGAAAATTAAGCAGCCAGATGAAAGGAGGACCATATAGAGATGGCAAACGTATCTGTTTATAATATGGAAGGCAAAGAAGTCGGCACGATTGAATTAAACGATGCGATATTCGGCGTAAACGTAAATGAGCATCTTGTACACATGGCGGTTGTGCAGCATCTTGCCAATATGCGTCAGGGAACGCAGAAAGCAAAGACCCGTTCCGAGGTTTCCGGCGGCGGCAGAAAGCCCTGGAGGCAGAAAGGAACCGGCCACGCAAGACAGGGTTCCATCAGAGCGCCCCAGTGGAAGGGCGGCGGAGTGGTATTTGCACCCGTACCGAGAGATTATTCTTTCAGAATTAATAAAAAGGAAAAAAGAGCTGCGCTTAAATCAGTACTCACAAGCAGAGTGCAGGGCGGCAAGCTGATTGTTGTGGATGAACTTAAAATGGACGAGATTAAGACCAGAAAGTTCAAAGCAGTTATGGACAATCTGAAAGTAAACAAAGCGCTGGTTGTTATGGCTGACGTTGACGAAAAGGTGGTTCTGTCTGCAAGAAACCTTCCCGCAATTGACACGACAATCGTTCAGACACTGAATGTTTACGATATCCTGAAAGGCGACACGCTGGTTCTTACAAAGGACGCGGTAGCCAAGATTGAGGAGGTGTTTGCGTAATGGCAGCAATTCAATATTATGACGTAATCCTTAAACCGGTTATCACAGAAAAAAGTATGGCCGGCATGGCGGAAAAGAAATACACTTTCCTGGTTCATCCCGAAGCAAACAAGACGATGATTAAGGAAGCTGTGGAAAAGATGTTCGAAGGCGCAAAGGTGCGCAAGGTTAACACCATGAACATCCAGGGAAAGAAGAAGAGACGCGGCGCCATAGAGGGCAGAACGGCAAAGACAAAGAAGGCAATGGTATGGCTGACGGAAGACAGCAAGGAAATTGAAATTTTTGCCGGTTTATAAAAGAAAACGATATGCACACATAAGTGCGATATGAAATGAGAGCTTGAAAGGAGATAAAGTCATGGGAATCAAGACATATAACCCATATACACCTTCCAGAAGAAATATGACCGGTTCCGACTTTGCGGAGATTACAAAGTCAAAACCCGAAAAATCACTGGTAGTGTCTTTAAAGAAAAATGCCGGTCGTAACAATCAGGGTAAAATTACAACCAGACATCGCGGAGGCGGTGCCAGAAGAAAATACAGACTTGTTGATTTTAAGAGAAACAAAGAAGGCGTACCTGCAACGGTAATCGGAATCGAATACGACCCCAACCGTTCGGCCAATATAGCCCTTATCCGTTATGACGACGGCGAAAAGGCATATATTCTGGCTCCTGAAGGACTGACGGACGGAATGAAGGTTATGAACGGACCCGACGCGGAAGTAAGAGTAGGCAACTGCCTTCCTTTAACCGCAATTCCCGTTGGTACTCAGGTGCACAATGTTGAGTTATATCCCGGAAAAGGCGGACAGATGGTTCGTTCCGCGGGAAACAGCGCGCAGTTAATGGCTAAGGAAGGAAAGTATGCTACGCTTCGTCTTCCTTCCGGCGAAATGAGAATGGTGCCTATTGTCTGCAGGGCAACGGTTGGCGTTGTTGGCAACGGCGACCATAACCTGGTAAAGGTCGGCAAGGCAGGACGTAAGCGTCACATGGGAATCCGTCCTACGGTACGCGGTTCGGCTATGAATCCTAACGACCATCCTCACGGCGGTGGCGAAGGCAAGACTGGAATCGGACGTCCGGGTCCTTCTACACCTTGGGGCAAGCCTGCTCTTGGACTTAAGACCCGTAAGAAGAAAAAAGCTTCTGATAAGTTGATTGTAAGAAGAAGAGACGGCAAGGCTATCAAATAATTAAGGAGGAGAGAAGAAAATGGCTAGATCACTGAAAAAAGGACCTTTTGCAGATGCAAGTCTGCTTAAAAAAGTGGATGCATTGAATGCGTCAGGACAAAAGCAGGTTATCAAGACCTGGTCCCGTCGCTCTACAATCTTCCCCTCTTTTGTGGGACACACATTCGCGGTACATGACGGAAGAAAACATGTGCCCGTATATGTAACGGAAGATATGGTTGGACATAAGCTCGGTGAGTTTGTGGCTACCAGAACCTATAGAGGACACGGCAAGGACGAAAAGAAGTCCAGAGTTAAGTAAGACAGGAGGTTTTATCATGGCAAAGGGACATAGAACTCAAATTAAGAGAGAGAGAAACGCGCAGAAAGATACAAGACCTTCAGCAAAGATTTCTTACGCAAGAGTGTCTGTTCAGAAAGCGTGTTTCGTATTAGATGCTATCAGGGGCAAGAACGTGGAAACCGCTCAGAGTATTTTGGAATACAATCCCAGATATGCTTCCAGCGTTATCAAAAAATTATTAGAGTCTGCACGTGCAAATGCCGAGTATTTGTACAGCCAGGACCCTACAAAGTATCCGAATCCGGAAAACCTTTATATTGCTGAATGCTATGCAAATAAAGGACCTACAATGAAGAGAATTAAACCCAGGGCACAGGGCAGGGCTTACAGAATTGAAAAGAGAATGAGCCATATTACAATTGTACTGGATGCGAGATAATCGGAAAGGAGAAAAATAATTTTATGGGACAGAAAGTTAATCCTCACGGCTTAAGGGTCGGCATCATTAAGGATTGGGATTCTAAATGGTATGCAGAAGCGGACTTTTCTGATTTTCTTGCGGAAGATTATGAAATCAGAAAGTTCCTGAAAAAGAAATTATACAGTGCCGGAATTTCCAGAATTGAAATCGAAAGAGCTTCGGACAGAGTAAAGGTTATTATCTTTACGGCAAAACCGGGCGTGGTTATCGGAAAGGGCGGCGCTGAGATTGAAGTGACCAAGAAAGAACTTTCCAAAATGACCGGAAAGAAGGTTCTGGTTGATATTAAGGAAGTAAAAAGACCTGACAAGGATGCGCAGCTTGTTGCGGAAAACATTGCCCAGCAGCTTGAGAACCGTATTTCTTTCAGACGTGCCATGAAGTCCTGCATGGGAAGAACCATGAAAAGCGGCGCTCTTGGTATTAAGACTTCCGTTTCGGGACGCCTTGGCGGCGCCGACATGGCCCGTACAGAGTTCTACAACGAGGGTACCATTCCTCTTCAGACACTGCGTGCCGATATTGATTACGGATTTGCAGAAGCAGACACAACCTACGGCAAGGTAGGTGTTAAGGTATGGATTTATAAGGGCGAGGTATTACCTGCCAAAAAGAACGAAGAAAAGACAGTGCAGGAAGGGAGCGATAAATAATGTTAATGCCTAAAAGAGTTAAACGTCGTAAGCAGTTTCGTGGCTCCATAAGAGGAAATGCAACCCGCGGCAATAAGATTAATTATGGAGACTTCGGTATTGTTGCATTAGAGCCTTGCTGGGTGAAATCCAACCAGATTGAGGCGGCCCGTATTGCTATGACCCGTTATATCAAGCGTGGCGGTAAAGTATGGATTAAGATTTTCCCTGACAAACCGGTAACGGCAAAACCGGCCGAGACCCGTATGGGTTCCGGTAAAGGTGCTGTGGAATATTGGGTAGCGGTTGTTAAGCCCGGACGCGTAATGTTTGAAATCGGAGGAGTTTCCGAAGAGCTGGCAAAAGAAGCGTTGCGTCTTGCAACACATAAGCTCCCTTGCAAATGTAAGATTGTTTCTAAGGCGGACTTGGAAGGTGGTGCATCTAATGAAAACTAAAAAATATGTAGAAGAGCTTCAGGCAAAATCTGTTGCGGCACTGTCAGAGGATTTGGTGGCCGCAAAAAAGGAACTTTTCAATTTGAGATTCCAGAATGCAACTAACCAGCTTAATAATACCGCAAGAATTAAAGAAGTGAGAAAGAATATCGCAAGAATTCAGACAGTCATCACCCAGAAGCAGAAGGAAGCGTAAAAGTGCGGGCAGGCAGGCTTCCGGAAATCAATTTAAATCAGGAAGCCGTTATGTTGCTGGATTGTCAAAGAAAGGAGACGAGACGTCGTGGAAGATAGAAATTTGAGGAAAACACGTACCGGTAGGGTAGTCAGTGATAAAATGGATAAGACAATTGTTGTCGCAATCGAAGAGCGTGTAAAACATCCTCTTTACAAAAAATTCGTGAAGAGAACCTACAAGCTGAAAGCGCATGACGCGAACAACGATTGCAATATCGGTGACACGGTTAAGGTGATGGAGACAAGACCTTTATCCAAAGAAAAGAGATGGAGACTTGTGGAAATCATTGAGAGAGCAAAATAAGATTGTCCAAAATAATTCGGAAGGAGAATTAGCATGATTCAACAGGAAAGCAGACTGAAAGTCGCTGACAATACAGGTGCGAAAGAAATTCTTTGCATCAGAGTTATGGGCGGTTCCACAAGAAGATATGCAAGTATCGGTGACGTGATTGTTGCTACGGTTAAAGATGCAACACCAGGCGGCGTTGTAAAAAAAGGCGATGTTGTAAAAGCAGTGGTTGTCCGCACCGTTAAGGGCGCCCGCCGTAAAGATGGTTCATATATTAAATTCGATGAGAATGCTGCTGTTATCATTAAAGATGATAAGACCCCCAGAGGAACGCGTATTTTTGGACCGGTAGCAAGAGAGCTTCGTGAAAAACAGTTTATGAAAATTGTTTCTCTGGCTCCCGAAGTATTATAGGAGGTGCTTGGCATGGCAACTTTAAAGATTAAAAAAGGTGATACCGTTCAGGTAATAGCCGGCAAAGATAAAGGAACAGAGGGAAAAGTGGTTTCCGTTGATGCTAAGAAGCATAAAGTCGTTGTAGAAGGCGTAGGCATGATTACCAAGCATACAAAGCCTTCGGCGGCGAACCAGAATGGTGGAATTATTCAAAAGGAAGCACCCATTGATATTTCAAACGTAATGTATGTTCACAAAGGAAAACCTACCAGAGTAGGCTTCAAGTTTGAGAACGACAAGAAAGTGCGTTTTGCAAAGTCAACAGGTGATGTGATTGATTAATTCTTGGAAAGGAGAATCCAAAGCGTGAGCAGACTTAAAACGATATATAACGATGAAATCGTAGATGCTATGATTAAAAAGTTCGGATATAAGAATATTATGGAAGTACCGAAACTTGACAAGATTGTAATCAATATGGGCGTTGGCGAGGCGAAAGAAAATGCGAAAGTATTGGAATCCGCAGTTAAGGACCTTGAGATTATCAGCGGTCAGAAAGCGGTAATTACAAAAGCGAAAAAGTCCATCGCTAACTTCAAAATCAGGGAAGGAATGTCCATCGGGTGTAAAGTTACCCTGCGCGGCGAGAAGATGTATAACTTCCTTGACCGTCTGGTAAACTTAGCGCTTCCCCGTGTGCGTGACTTCAGAGGCGTGAACCCCAATTCCTTCGACGGAAGAGGAAACTATTCACTGGGTATCAAGGAACAGCTTATTTTCCCTGAAATCGAATATGACAAGATTGACAAGGTAAGGGGAATGGACGTTATTTTTGTTACAACAGCCAAAACAGACGAAGAAGCACGTGAATTATTAAGATTATTCAATATGCCATTTGCTAAGTAAAAGGAGGTAAGTTCATGGCTAAGACATCAATGAAGATTAAACAACAGCGTAAACCTAAATTTTCCACGAGGGCGTATACTCGCTGTAATATCTGTGGTCGTCCGCATGCCGTTCTTAGAAAATACGGTATATGCAGAATTTGCTTCCGTGAATTAGCTTACAAGGGCCAGATTCCCGGCGTTAAGAAAGCCAGCTGGTAATAGCTCCGGACGGAGCCAGAGCTATTTAGAAATTTGCTTCGCAAATTTCGCATTGTAAGCCGAAGCAGTTTAGGAATTTGCTTCGCAAATTTTCGTAGCTTTGTTGCAGCAATATAGATTAAGGAGGAAATAAAATGACAATGAGCGACCCTATTGCAGATATGCTTACAAGAATCCGTAATGCAAATACTGCAAAACATGATACAGTAGACGTTCCCTCTTCCAAAATGAAGCTGGCTATTGCTGAAATTCTTCTGGAAGAAGGCTATATAAAGAAATTTGATGTAATCGACGAAGGCAATTTTAAGACTATCCGCATCGCGTTAAAGTATGGCGTGGACAGAAACGACAGGATTATCAGCGGTTTAAAGAGAATTTCCAAACCGGGGCTTCGTGTATATGCCGGCAAGGAAGAGCTTCCCAGAGTCCTCGGCGGACTTGGAATCGCAATCCTTTCCACAAACAAGGGAGTTATTACTGACAAAAAAGCAAGAGAACTGCAGGTGGGCGGCGAAGTATTAGCCTATGTCTGGTAAGAATCCGGCGCAGCAACTGTTAATTGCAAATATTATAGGAGGTACGGGCATGTCACGTATAGGAAGAATGCCAATCGCGATTCCCGCGGGTGTTACCGTGGAGATTGCAGAAAATAATAAGGTGACCGTAAAAGGTCCTAAAGGAACACTGGAGAGAGTGCTCCCCCATGAAATGGAAATTAAGGTTGAAGGAGCGGAGATTACCGTTTCAAGACCCAATGATTTAAAGAAAATGAAATCTTTGCACGGCCTTACAAGAACACTCATCAACAATATGGTTATCGGTGTTACTGAAGGCTATCAGAAAAAGCTTGAGGTTAACGGCGTTGGTTACAGAGCTGCAAAATCCGGCAGCAAATTAACCTTATCTCTTGGATATTCACATCCGGTTGAGATGGTTGACCCTGAAGGCGTTGAGACGGTAGTGGAAGGTCAGAACGTTATTATCGTCAAGGGAATTGACAAAGAAAAAGTTGGCCAGTTTGCAGCCGAAATCAGAGACAAGAGAAGACCTGAGCCTTATAAGGGCAAAGGAATTAAGTATGCTGACGAGGTTATCAGACGTAAAGTTGGTAAAACTGGTAAGAAATAGATAAGGAGAGTGTAAAGATGGTTAATAAAAAGTCAAGACAAGAAGTTCGTGTTAAAAAACACATGAGAATACGTAACCGTATAAGCGGTACAGCTGAAAGACCTCGTCTTGCAGTATATAGAAGTAATAATCATATGTATGCTCAAATTATTGATGATGTGGCTGGCAGCACTCTGGTTGCGGCCTGCACCCTTGAAAAAGAGGTGAAGGAGCAGCTTGAAAAGACTAATAACGTGGATGCGGCAGCTTATCTGGGAACGGTAATCGGCAAAAGAGCCATGGAAAAGGGTATCGAAACCGTGGTTTTTGACAGAGGCGGTTATTTATATCACGGAAAAATCGCAGCTTTAGCCGATGCGGCCAGAGAAGCCGGGCTGAAATTCTAGGAAGGGAGAAACACAACACATGAGACGTACAATCATCGATGTCAGCGGCATGGAATTAACTGAAAAAGTAGTTGCCATCAAGCGCGTAACCAAGGTTGTTAAGGGCGGACGTAATATGCGCTTCACAGCTCTGGTGGTAGTTGGAGATATGAATGGCCATGTTGGCGCCGGCCTTGGAAAAGCAACGGAAATTCCCGAAGCAATCCGCAAGGGAAAAGAGGATGCCATCAAGCATCTGGTTTCGGTTGCAATCGACGCAAATAACAGTATTACACATGATTTTACAGGCAGATTTGGTTCCGCTTCCGTTTTATTAAAGAAAGCACCTGAAGGTACTGGTATTATTGCCGGAGGTCCTGCGCGTATTGTCTGCGAGCTTGCCGGAATTAAAAATATCCGTACAAAATCCCTGGGTTCCAATAATAAGCAGAATGTAGTGCTTGCAACAATTGCAGGATTAAATGCGCTTAAGACTCCTGAAGAGATGGCCAAAAAGCGCGGTAAATCTGTGGAAGAGATTATGGCATAGGAGGGAATAAAATGGCAGAGCAGAAGAAGTTAAAAATCACATTGGTAAAATCTCCTATCGGGGCAGTTCCCAAGCACAGGGCTACCGTACAGTCTATGGGACTTAGAAAGCTGAACAAGACCATTGTGCTGCCCGATAATGCAGCTACAAGAGGACAGATTCAGCAAATCAGACATTTAGTCAAGGTTGAAGAGGTTGAAGAATAAAGGATAAGGAGGTGTCAGCAATGGGTATTGAATTATCAAGCTTAAGCCCGGCAAAAGGGTCTACGCATCACGATTTTAGAAAGGGCCGCGGACACGGTTCAGGAAACGGCAAAACTGCCGGTAAGGGCCATAAAGGCCAGAAGGCACGTTCCGGAAGGACCAGGCCGGGATTTGAAGGCGGTCAGATGCCTTTATACAGGAGAATCCCCAAGAAAGGATTTACCTGCCCGAATCATAAAGAGATTGTAGCAATTAATTTAGGGGTATTGAACGAGAAATTTGAAGATGGTGCAGTAGTTGACATTAATGCATTAATCGAGTCCCGTATCATTAAAAATCCTAAGGACGGCGTTAAAATCCTTGGAAACGGAGAAATTACCAAAAAGCTTACAGTAAAAGTAAATGCTTTCAGTGCATCCGCAAAAGAAAAAATTGAAGCTGTTGGTGGAACTGCAGAGGTGGTTTAATGTTTACAACCCTAAAAAATGCATTTAAAATTAAAGAAATAAGAAAAAAGTTATTATTTACGCTGGGAATGCTTGTTGTGATTCGTTTAGGGTCACAGCTCCCGGTTCCGGGCGTGGACAGACATTACTTTTCCAACTGGTTCGCACAGCAGACAGGAGATGCGTTTAATTTCTTTGACGCGTTTACAGGCGGTTCTTTTATAAACATGTCGGTTCTGGCATTGAACATTACGCCTTACATCACGTCATCCATTATAATGCAGCTTCTGACGATTGCCATTCCAAAGCTGGAGGAAATGCAGAAAGAGGGCGAGGACGGGAGAAAGAAAATAGCTTCTATCACCCGCTATGTAACGGTTGCCCTGGCGCTGATTGAATCCACTGCGATGGCGGTTACCTTTGGCAGAAGCGGCCTTTTGGAGAATTATAATTTCCTCAATGTAATTACGGTTATTGCGGCGCTTACCGCAGGAAGCGCTTTCCTTATGTGGCTTGGTGAGAGAATCACGGAAAACGGCGTTGGAAACGGTATATCCATTGTCCTCGTCATCAATATTATTTCACGGATTCCCCAGGACATCGCACAGCTCTTCGAGCAGTTTGTGCTGGGCAAAGCGATTGCGGTGGGAGCAGTGGCGGCGATTATCATTCTGGCGATTATTCTGGCAATGGTAGTTTTGGTTATCATCTTAAATGACGCTACGCGTAAGATTCCCGTCCAGTATGCCAAGAAAGTTCAGGGCAGAAAAATGGTGGGAGGACAGACTTCTTCCATTCCAATGAAAGTAAACACCTCGGGTGTTATTCCGATTATTTTCGCTTCATCGCTGATGCAGCTTCCCGTAATCGTATGCGGTTTTGCCGGATACAAGGGAACCGGCGTATGGGCTCATATTTTAAGAGGACTGAGCTCCAGCAACTGGTGCAATCCCAGGGAACCTGTTTACTCGATTGGACTGGTGGTATATATTGCGTTGGTTATTTTCTTTGCATATTTCTACACTTCCATTACCTTTAATCCGATTGAGATTGCAGAAAACATGAAAAAGCAGGGCGGCTTTATTCCGGGAATCAGACCCGGGCGTCCGACCAGCGAGTATCTGACAAAGATTTTGAATTATATTGTCTTCATTGGAGCCGTTGGCCTTACCATTGTGTGCGTAATACCTTTTGTGTTCAACGGGGTGTTCGGCGCTCAGGTATCCTTTGGCGGAACAAGCCTTATCATTATTGTCAGCGTGGTTCTTGAGACAATCAAACAGATTGAATCACAGATGCTGGTGCGCAATTACAAGGGCTTTTTGAACGACTAAAAGAGCATATGCAATCCCGGCAAGGGGAACAGATGCCCCGCAGCTTGGCTGCGGGGTATTTGGTTACAGGAGTTTGTGTCGGTGCTGCACTCGCAAGCCCTGTCAGGCATTCATGCCTGTGTACAGGTTCAAAGGAACCGGAGCGTAAAGCAGCGCAGAAATGAGGGAAAAGTGAAAATAATTATGCTGGGTGCGCCTGGCGCCGGAAAAGGCACGCAGGCAAAAATGATTTCGGAAAAATATAATATTCCTCATGTTTCCACAGGCGATATCTTCCGTGCCAACATTAAAAACGGAACGGAACTGGGAATGGAAGCAAAAAAATATATGGACCAGGGACTTCTGGTGCCGGACGAACTGACCGTGAAGATTCTTCTTGACAGAGTTTCAAAAGACGACTGCAAGGACGGTTATGTCCTGGACGGATTTCCGAGAAATATTCCACAGGCGAAAGTCCTGGAGAACGCGCTGAATGAGATTAACGATAAAATTGATTTTGCCATTGACGTAGACGTCCCTGACGAAAATATTATAAACAGAATGGGCGGCAGACGCGCCTGCCTTAACTGCGGGGCAACCTACCACCTGGAGAATATTCCGCCGAAAAAGGAAGGCGTATGCGACGACTGCGGGGCGGAGATTGTTTTGCGGGATGACGACAGACCGGAGACGGTAGGAAAGCGGCTTTTGGTATACCATGAACAGACGCAGCCTCTCATTGATTTCTATCAGAGCAAAGGGATTTTAAGGACGGTGGACGGAACCGCCGACATGAAAGACGTGTTCGATGCAATCTGCGGTATTCTTGGCAGATAGTCTTACCGGAAAGGCAAGGAGCACAGATGGCGGTAACAATCAAATCAAAGAGAGAAATTGCGCTTATGCGCGAAGCCGGAAGGATACTGGCGGAGGTTCATGCAAAGCTGGGAAAGGCAATCGAGCCGGGAATGTCCACGCTGGATATTGACAGGCTGGGGGAAGAACTGATTCGCGGTTACGGCTGTGTGCCCAATTTTCTGAATTACAACGGTTATCCGGCCTCCATATGCGTTTCCATAAACGACGAGGTGGTTCACGGGATTCCTTCCGCGAAACGGATTTTGCAGGAAGGGGACATTGTCAGTCTGGACGCCGGACTTATCTATGAAGGTTATCATTCTGACGCTGCCCGTACCTATCCGGTAGGCCAGATAAGCCGGGAAGCGGCGAATCTCATTAAGGCAACGCGGCAAAGTTTTTTTGAAGGAATAAGGTATGCCCTGTCCGGCAATTATCTTTACAATATATCTAATGCAATCGACTCATATTGCCGACAATTTGGTTATGGGGTAGTGAGAGACCTGGTGGGACACGGTATCGGAACCAGCCTGCACGAAGAACCGCAGATACCGAATTTCAGGCAGTGGCGCAGGGGAGTCCGGCTTAAGCCGGGCATGACGCTTGCCATAGAGCCCATGGTAAATATGGGCGGCTATAAGGTTGACTGGCTTGAGGACGGCTGGACGGTGGTAACCCGCGACGGTTCCCTTTCCGCGCATTATGAAAATACGGTGCTGATAACGGAGGGAAAACCGGAAATCCTGACGCTTTTGCCGGGTAAGGCGTAAATGCAGAAATGAGGGAAAGATTGAAAATTGAAAGTTTTCAATCTGGAGATTTGTGCTGCGCACAAAGTCTCCGGGCTTTAAAAAGGAGCATGGTTATAAATATGACAGGAATGTTTGCCATATCCAGGGCGGGACACGACAAAGGCCAGATGTACGTGGTTATACGGGAAGATGACGACTTTGCCTATCTGGCGGACGGGAAAATCAGAAAACTGGAAAACCCGAAGAAAAAGAAGAAGAAGCATCTTCAAATAGTAAAAACAGACACGGATAAAGTCCTTCAGGAAAAGATTGTGAATGGACAGATTATATATAATGAAGAAATCAAACGCGCTGTAAAATTAAGGACAGGAGGTTGCGATGTCAAAGGCTGATGTAATTGAAATTGAAGGAACTGTGGTGGAGAAGCTCCCCAATACCATGTTTCAGGTTGAACTGGAAAACGGACACAGGGTGCTGGCACATATTAGCGGAAAATTAAGACAGAATTTTATCCGTATTCTCCCCGGCGACAAGGTTACCTTAGAGCTTTCGCCCTATGATTTGAGCAAGGGAAGAATTATCTGGAGAGACAAATAATTTTCTTGCAATAAACGTTATTTCATGCTATAATGTAAAACGGTCTTTTTTGAAAGGAGGTTTAACATGAAAGTTAGATCATCAGTAAAACCGATTTGCGAAAAGTGCAAAATTATTAAAAGAAAAGGACGTATCAGAGTAATCTGTGAGAATCCCAAGCACAAACAGAGACAAGGATAATCCACTGCCAATGCCGTAAGCAAAAGCAGGAGGTTCTTGTCCAATTGTGTTTAGTCTATATAATTGTACAGAAGAGCCTTAGTGATTACTTCTTGGTTCGTGAAAATTTCGCGTAAAATCGGAAATCATCCGATTGGGCAAAAGTGCCCCAATCAATTAGTATCAGCGCATGAAAAATGCGCAAAAGAAAAATGGAGGAAACGTAAATGGCTCGTATTGCAGGTGTTGATTTACCCAGAGAAAAACGTGTGGAAATTGGCCTTACCTACGTTTACGGGATTGGAAGAACCAGTTCCAACAAGATTTTGGCAAAAGCAAAGGTCAATCCTGATACCCGTGTCAGAGAGCTGACAGACGACGAAGTTAAGAGAATCAGCGAGGTTATTGAAGCTGATTACATGGTGGAAGGCGATCTTCGAAGAGAAGTTGCAATGAACATCAAGAGACTTCAGGAAATCGGATGCTACAGGGGAATCCGTCACAGAAAAGGTTTGCCTGTACGTGGACAGAACACAAAGACAAACGCCAGAACAAGAAAAGGTCCCAAGCGTACTGTTGCTAATAAGAAGAAATAAGGCATAAGTACAAATGTATAACATGCATTGCCCAAATGCACAGGTACAGAATATCTGGGGAACAAAGTGTAAGAAACAGTTCATTAAGTTTAAAAGAAAGTAGGTTAGTTTAAATGGCAGCAAAAAAAGTTACGAAAAAGGTGACAAAAAGACGTGTCAAGAAAAACGTTGAACGTGGACAGGCACATATCCAGTCTTCATTTAACAACACCATTGTTACATTGACAGACGCAGAAGGAAACGCCTTAAGCTGGGCAAGTGCCGGTGGTCTTGGTTTTAGAGGTTCAAGGAAATCTACTCCCTATGCAGCGCAGATGGCAGCGGAATCAGCAGCCAAAGCGGCTATGGTACATGGTTTAAAGACGGTTGACGTTATGGTCAAGGGCCCCGGCTCAGGACGCGAGGCGGCAATCCGCGCACTGTCCGCATGCGGACTGGAAGTAACCAGTATCAGGGATGTGACGCCTGTTCCTCATAACGGATGCCGTCCGCCTAAACGCCGCCGCGTATAGTTGAAAACGGCGAAGCAATATTAACAGTTGGAAGAAGGCGCGCACGCGCTGTAAACAATATCACGGGGAAAGAAAATATTCTGATTTCTTTCCTGTCTGGTCATTATGGAGGTAAAAATAATGGCAATAAACAGAGTACCTGTATTAAAAAGATGTAGAGCGCTTGGTCTTGACCCCGTATTTTTAGGATACGACAAAAAGTCCAACAGGACAAACGCAAGAGCAGGCAAGAAGGTAAGTGAATACGGTCTTCAGCTCAGAGAGAAGCAGAAAGCGAAATTCATTTACGGCGTACTGGAGAAACCTTTCAGAAATTACTACAAGAAAGCCGACAGAATGAAAGGCATGACAGGTGAAAACCTGATGGTTATGCTTGAGAGCAGACTTGACAGCGTTATTTTCCGTATGGGTTTTGCCAGAACCAGAAGAGAAGCAAGACAGATTGTTGGTCATCAGCATATTCTTGTAAACGGCAAGAGAGTGCAGATTCCCTCCTATTTGGTTAAGGCGGGGGATGTGATTGAAATCAGAGAGAAATCCAAGTCTTTACAGAGATACAAGGATATCCTTGAAGTGACAGGGGGAAGACTGGTTCCTGAGTGGCTTGAGGTAGACCAGGAGGCATTGAAAGGAACAGTAAAGAACCTTCCTACGAGAGAAATGATTGATGTTCCTGTAAATGAGATGCTTATTGTCGAGTTGTATTCCAAGTAAAAAATGGACGCTGTTTGGCAGCGTTTTACCACAGGAATTAGTTTTGTTGTTCGTAAAGGAGGGTATTTGCAGTGTTTGATTTTGAAAGACCAAATATTGAGGTGGCAGAGATATCTGAGGATAAGAAGTATGGCAGATTTGTCGTAGAACCTCTGGAAAGAGGCTATGGTATCACGCTTGGCAACTCTCTTAGAAGAATCATGCTCTCGTCACTGCCCGGCGCTGCTGTTAGCCAGGTTAAGATTGAAGGCGTGCTTCACGAATTCAGCTCCATCGAAGGCGTTAAGGAAGATGTGGCTGAGATAATTATGAACATCAAGAGTCTTGCTATCAAAAACAACAGTGATACAAACGAGCCAAAGACTGCATATATAGAGTATGAAGGGGAAGGTGTCATCAAGGCATCCGACATTCAGTACGACCAGGATATTGAAATCCTCAATCCTGACCTTACAATTGCAACCTTAAATGGCAAAAATACCAAGCTTTACATGGAACTGACCATCACCAAAGGCAGAGGCTATGTGAGCGCTGATAAGAATAAAGGTGAAGATTTACCTATCGGTGTTATAGCGGTAGACTCCATCTACACGCCTGTTGAGAGAGTTAACGTTACAGTGGAAAACACGCGTGTCGGTCAGATTACAGACTTTGACAAACTGACGCTGGATGTCTTTACAAACGGAACGCTGGTTCCTGACGAGGCGGTCAGTCTGGCTGCAAAAGTACTTAGCGAACATTTAAGCCTTTTCATTGATTTGTCCGAAAACGCCAAGACGGCGGAAGTCATGGTGGAAAAGGAAGAGGACGAAAAAGAAAAGGTACTGGAAATGAGCATTGACGAGTTGGAATTGTCAGTCCGTTCATATAATTGCTTAAAGAGAGCTGGTATTAATACAGTTGAAGAATTGACAAACAAGACCTCTGAGGATATGATGAAGGTCCGCAACCTGGGACGCAAGTCATTGGAGGAGGTTTTGGCGAAACTGAAAGAACTGGGACTGCAGTTGAATCCCAGCGAGGAAGCGTAATCCATTGTGCAGCGCATGGCAGTAAAGCCAAAGAGTATGTCCTGCGTTCTCATAAATGGTTTATATCAGCATTCGGTAAGTAAGTCCAAAGAGCGTAGCCGAATGTACCATGAAGGAGAGGCAAAAGCCACTCCACTGAGAAAGGAGCCGAAAAATGGCAAAATACAGAAAACTTGGGAAAACATCTTCCCAGAGAAAAGCACTTCTTAGAAATCAGGTAACCGCTCTTATTTATAAAGGGAAAATCATTACCACACAGGCCAGAGCAAAGGAAGTTCAGAAAATTGCTGACGGACTTATCGCCCTTGCCGTAAAGGAAAGAGATAACTACGAGATGGTTAAGGTTTCCGCTAAAGTTCCCTTAAAAGATAAGGACGGAAAGAGAGTAAAAGAAGTAGTAGACGGAAAAAAAGTTACGAAGTATGAAATCGTTGAGAAGGAAATCAAGAAGGATATGCCTTCCAGACTGCATGCAAGACATCAGCTTCTCAAGGTTTTATATCCTGTGACGGAAGTTCCCGCTACAAAGGCCGGAAGAAAGAGAGGCACAAAGAAAGTAGATTTGGTTGCCAAGCTTTTTGACGAGTACGGTCCTAAATATGCAAACCGCAACGGCGGTTACACAAGAATTATCAAAATCGGACAGCGCAAAGGCGACGGAGCGCTGGAAGTAGTTCTTGAGTTAGTTTAAAAAATATTTACCCCGCATGAAAATGTGGGGTTTTTGCTTCATTGTTATACAAAAAAACGGCCTGCTATAAGCAGGCCGCCGTTTTATCCTCTTTACTTCAATAATTAAATTTAGTTATAATTATCGATGCAGGGCTGGAACATATCCTTGGTTACGCCGCAAAGAGGGCAGCACCAGTCGTCCGGAATATCTTCAAAAGCGGTTCCAGGAGCGATTCCATGTTCAGGGTCGCCTTTTTCAGGGTCATAGGTATATCCGCAGGGATTGCAAAAATATTTCTTCATTTCAGATTTCTCCTTTCAGTATATGCATATTTAAGATATATGAAAAAATTCAGAAAAATATTCTTAGCTGAAATATCTCTTAAGAAGTCCTTCAAATGCCTTGCCGTGTCTTGCCTCGTCACGAGCCATCTCATGTACGGTGTCATGGATTGCGTCAAGATTTGCTGCTTTAGCTCTCTTTGCAAGGTCGAATTTGCCTGCTGTTGCACCGTTTTCAGCTTCCACTCTCATCTCGAGATTCTTCTTTGTGGAATCGGTAACAACTTCGCCTAACAGCTCTGCAAATTTAGCGGCATGTTCTGCCTCTTCGTAAGCAGCTTTTTCCCAGTAGAGTCCGATTTCAGGATAACCTTCTCTGTGTGCAACTCTTGCCATTGCAAGATACATACCAACTTCTGTACACTCGCCGTTGAAGTTTGCGCGAAGGTCAGCCATAATATCCTCGCTTACACCCTTGGCAACGCCTACCACATGCTCGGCAGCCCAGCTCATCTCGCCGCCCTGAGCGGTGAATTTCTCAGCGGGAGCGTTACATACAGGACACTTCTCCGGTGCCGCGTCTCCTTCGTGAACATAGCCACATACCTGACATACAAATTTCATAATTCTTTTCTCCTTTTCTTTATAAAAATAATTTCATCAAATGCAGTCCGCGTCGCAGATTGACATTTGTTGTTTACTGCAGCTTTCGCAATGGCCGTAAAAATAGGTGGTCTGTCCTTTGATATCGCCTTTAAAACTCTTGCGGGCATTTTCGATTATATGTTCCATAAAAGGAAAGTCAAAATCGGAAACCTCTCCGCATTCCAGACAGACAAAGTGATAATGGGGCGAAGTGTCATAATCAAAATGGTCCGCGCCGTCTCCTATCCTGAGCCTTGCAATCTCACCGATATCGGCAAGCAAAGTCAGATTCCGGTACACTGTTCCCAGACTGATATTGGGAAAAGATTTGCGCACATTCATATAGACAACATCCGCAGTAGGATGGTCTTTTCTTGTGGACAAAAATTCTTTTATGGAATCCCGCTGTTTGCTATGCTTTAAATTCATACTTATTCCTTAGTTTAAAATAGTAATCATTACTGATATTATATTCCTTTTAGCGGGAAAGTCAAGACAATTTATAAATTTTTTATAGTTTCATGGATTCTTTAATAAGCCGCCCTCTACGCTATGTGGTATAATCTTCATAAAGGACAAAGCCGGGCTGCATGCCCTGCCTACCCTGACAGGGAGAATTACCATGAAATTTAAAACCAGAATAATCATCACTTTTTTGACAATAATTCTGCTTCCGCTGGTGCTTGCCAGTACCGCGTTTTTAGTTATCGGAGGAGCGCTTATCCATGAGATGGAGGAATACGGGTTCCGCAATGAGGATTACAACATGCTCATTGACCCTACGCACGCTTCCCGGGTAATTTCCAGTGAAATATTTCAGCAGGCAGAGGAACTGCTGAGAGAGAATACGGAAGGACTGGAAAACATGGATGTTCTTTCGGACATCAACGAAAAGATTGAAAACAAATCTTCTTATATCATTGTTCGCAGAAACAATCAAATTTATTACACCGGAAACGAATTGGCCGCAGAGCAGATTTTTGACAGACTTCCGGAGTTTGAAGGGAAAGCGCTTAATCAGGAGCTGGAAGAAAGCCTGTACTTTGACGATATGAAAAAGCTGGTAAGGCAGATGGATTTTTACTTTGCAAACGGAGACGAGGGAAGCCTTTTTGTGATTTCCCGAATGAACTCCATTTTGTCGAAAAGGCTGTTCATTGATATGGCGATTGCCATTATGGTTATCCTTATATTTACCAGTATGTTTCTGACGAACTGGATTAGCCGGGGCGTTTTTATCCCGATTAACCAGCTAAACATTGCCATGCAGAATATTGCGGAAGGAAATCTGGAATACATGCTTCCGGACAATGGAGAGGGAGAGATTGGAGAGCTTTACCGGAATTATGAGGATATGAGACTGCGCCTTAAAGAATCGACGGATGAAAAGATTTTTGCGGAAAAGCAGAATAAGGAGCTGGTCAGCAATATTTCCCATGATTTAAAGACGCCCATCACCGCGATAAAGGGCTATGTGGAAGGAATTATGGACGGTGTGGCGGATACGCCTGAAAAAATGGACAAATATATCAGAACCATCTATAATAAAGCTAACGATATGGACCGCCTGATTAATGAGCTGACGGTGTATTCCGGGATTGATTCCAACAGGATTCCGTATCATTTCCACAGAATCAATGTTTCGGAGTATTTCGGCGATTGTATTGAGGAAGTGGGACTCGATTTGGAGTCTAAAAACATATCCCTTGACTATTCCAATCTGGCAGCGCCGGGGACGGTGATTATTGCGGACCCGGAGCAGTTAAAGCGGGTGGTAAATAATATTATCAGCAACAGCGTCAAATATCTGGATAAACCCAAAGGGGAAATTGATATCCGTATTCTGGATGAGATAGACGCCATACGCGTTGAGATTGAGGACAACGGAAAAGGGATTGCGGCCAAGGACCTGCCAAAGATATTCGAGCGCTTTTACCGGACGGACGCGTCACGAAATTCTTCGCAGGGAGGAAGCGGTATCGGTCTTTCCATCGTGAAAAAAATTGTGGAGGACCATGGAGGCTATATCTGGGCAACCAGTAAAGAAGGCGAAGGCACCTGTATGCACTTCGTTATAAGAAAATATCAGGAAGCGGAATAAACACAGCGGGAGGAAAGGAAGATGAGCAGAATTTTAATTATTGAGGACGAAGAGGCAATCGCAGATTTGGAGAAAGATTATTTAGAGCTCAGCGGATTCGAGGTACAGATTCGGAATCAGGGGGACGAGGGACTTCAGGCCGCTCTGTCGGAAAAATTTGATTTGATTGTGCTTGATTTGATGCTGCCGGGTATGGACGGGTTTGAAATCTGCAAGCGGATTCGCGAGGACAAAAATATTCCGATTATCATGGTATCGGCCAAAAAGGATGATATCGACAAAATAAGAGGGCTTGGCCTTGGGGCGGACGATTATATGACAAAGCCTTTCAGTCCCAGCGAGCTTGTTGCCAGAGTAAAAGCGCATATGGCAAGATATGACAGGCTGGTGGGTTCCAATCAAAAGAGCAACGATATTATTGAAATCCGTGGAATCCGCATTGACAAGACAGCCAGAAGGGTTGTGGTGGACGGAGTGGAGAAAGCGTTTACCGGCAAGGAGTTCGACCTTCTGACATTCCTTGCGGAGCATCCCAATCATGTGTACACAAAGGAAGAGCTTTTCAGGGAAATCTGGGACATGGATTCCATTGGCGATATTGCCACCGTGACGGTGCATATCAAAAAGATACGGGAAAAAATAGAATATGATTCCGCAAAGCCTCAGTATATTGAGACGATTTGGGGAGTGGGTTACCGGTTTAAGGTGTAATAAATTACAGATGATATTTTATAATATATTGCGGCCGAAGGGCCGGGGATGGGATATTCTGTGTTAAAGAACATTATTTATGAGGATGAACATATCATAGTGGTTTTTAAGCCGGCGGGAATCGCCACCCAGACAGCCAGATGCGGACAGCAGGATATGGTGAGCGAGCTGAAAAACTACCTGTTTCAGAAGCCCGGTGCGGGAAAGGGAGAACCCTATCTGGGAGTGGTGCACAGACTGGACCAGCCTGTGTCGGGGCTTTTGGTGTTTGCCAGAACCAGGCAGGCCGCTTCGGAGCTTGGCAGGCAGCTTCAGAACGATAAACTGAAGAAGAACTATTATGCGGTAGTCTGCGGAAGGCCGGTAAAAGAGTCCGGCAGGCTGGAAAACTATCTTTACAAGGACAGCAAAACCAATCACTCCATAGTGGCGGATAAAAACACGCCGGGAGCCAAAAAAGCGGTTTTGGATTATCAACGGGTGAATACCCTTATGGTACTGGAGGAAAGTATGGAGAAGGAAGCGGAGATTTCTCTGATAGACGTTTCTCTGCTTACAGGACGCCATCACCAAATCAGGGTTCAGCTTTCCCATGCGGGAATGCCGATTCTTGGCGACGGAAAGTACGGAAGTCCCATATCAAGGGAGCTTGGCCGGATAACGGGTTGTAAAAGCGTGGCCCTGTGCGCATACAGGCTCGGCTTTTGGCATCCTTTGACAAAGAAAGCGCTTTCCTTTGAAAAGAAGCCGGAGGAAGAAATTTTCCTTCCATTCTTTACCACGAAAAATTAGTATAAATCAATTCATATTTCAGATGAAATTACCCATACTAGCAGTAGCGTTTGAAGCAATCTGGCAAAGTGTGGGTGATTTTATTATGTTAAAAGTAAATTTAACAAATACCGGAAGGAAATATCTTGTGGCGGCAGTGGTGAGCGTACTGGTATATCTGGCGATGAAGTACCTCAGTCCGATTGCATCGCCTTTTATTTTGGCCTTTTTACTGGCTGGTCTTTTGAATCCGCTGGTTCGGACACTTCATAAAAAGATAAAAATCCGAAAGCCGGTTTTAGCCGGTTTTATTTTGTTTCTTGTCAGTGCTCTGATTATAGTGCTGGTGTGGGCACTGATGGTAACGCTTTTTACAAACGGCGGAAGGCTGGCGGGGGAACTGCCGGATTATCAGGAAGAATTTGGTCTTTTGCTGGGAGATTGCTGTAATATGATGGAGCGGCAGTTCGGAGTGGACGGCGTTCAGATTGAAAAGTTTGTGCTGGAACAGGTAAATATTTTTATCGAAAATCTGGAGGTAAAAGTGCTGCCGGCCATTATGGGGAAATCCATGGATTATGCAAAAAATATTATAAACTTTGTGAGCTTCTTTGTCGTGATGCTGATTGCGGTACTGCTCATTATGAAGGATTATGACAGAGTCATCGCAAAGCTGCGGGAGGAGGAAGAACTGCAGGGAGTAAGGGAAGTCGGAAAAAAAGTGATTCTATATGTCAGGACATTTATAAGGGCCCAGATAATTATATTGTGCATTATCAGTACCGTGTGCGCGGTTGCCCTGGCGCTTATGGGAATGCAGGGAGGCATCTTTTACGGTATTCTGACGGGAGTCATGGACATGCTTCCTTTTATCGGCACGGGCATTATGCTGGTACCGCTGGCGCTGTTCCGCTTAATAAACGGAAGTTACCTGCAGGCGGTTTTATGCCTGTGCCTGTATGCAGTCTGCGCGCTGATTAGGGAGTTTTTGGAGCCAAAGCTGATAGGGGAGCGGGTAGGCGTGTGGCCTGTGGGCATTTTGTTCGCGGTATTTGCAGGCATCCATCTTTTCGGCGTGTGGGGGATTATCAAGGGTCCGCTGTCGCTGGTGATTATCTGTGAAACAAGCAAATATTGGTGGGGAAAGCTGGAGGAAGCGGAAAAATAACAACGGCAGGAAAAGAAAGTAGAAAGAAAAATCAAAGAAAAGCGGTAAGAAGAATATTTGCAGGTAAAGGATTTCCCTGTTATACTGTAAAAGTAGTTTTGCAAAATGGCTCAAGGAACGAGGATAAGCGGTGGATAATCAGGAAAAGAAGGGATTTACCGGAAAGCTTTTTCATAATAAAGAGGGACTGAAAGCATGGGGAGAGCTGTTTTGTGCGGCTTATCTGGTGCTGATGTTCGCCGTGTATCCTTTTTATATGGAGCGGGGATACGTGGATATCGGGGAGGCAAAGTACCGGTTTTTTATCTACTGCTCGCTGGCGGCGCTGGCTATCCTGGGAACCATCGGAGCGTGCCGTTACGCGAAAGTGTTGGGGCAAAGGATAAAGAGGCGTGAGCCTTATCTGATTTGCTGGGAGAATGTGACGGCTACGGATTTGTTCGTATTGTTATACGCCACGGAACTTTTTATTTCCTACGCCCTGTCCGGCTATCGGGAAGAAGCGCTTTGGGGAACGGAGGGGTGGCATATCGGGCTTGTTCCCCTGCTTAGCCTGTGCGGCCTTTATTTTTTAATATCCCGGCTCTCTGACGGAAAAGCGCACATCTGGTATGTAAGCATGGCGGCGTCAGGGGCGGTATTTGTGCTGGGAATACTGGACCGGTTTTCCGTTCACCTGATTCCGCTTAAAATCAGACAGCCGGCTTTCATTTCCACCCTGGGAAACATCAACTGGTTCTGCGGATATTTAACGGTGCTTGCGCCGGTTGGCATTTACATATTTTTGTTTTCGGAAAAAAATGGGGAAAGCGGCGGCAGCGGTTCCTCTTTCGGGCGGAGAGGAAAAAAGTGGTTTGCGGCATGCTATACGGTAATTGCCTTTATGGCAGGATTTTGCCAGGGTAGCAGCAGTATCTTTGTGTTTTTTGCCGCACTGTTTTACATATTGCTGTGGATGGCAGTGGAAAAAAGAGCGTGGTTTGCAAACTGGTGCCTGCTGGCAGGTCTTTGGTGCCTTGCGGCGCAGCTTGTGAGAGTCATGCGGATTCTGATGCCGGGACGGTATAACTATGAGACGGACAACTGGTGCGCTTATCTGACCGACTCCAATATAACGCTGCTGATGGGAGCGGCGGCGTTTTTGTGTTTTGCATGGATGAAAAAAAG
>CAJTMZ010000010.1:52010-52758 GCA_910577445.1 uncultured Lachnospiraceae bacterium
CGGGGAAAAAAGAGCGGCCGGCGAGGCCGAATACGCCAGCAGAATAAAGACGGTACGCAGAGTAATGGCGGTCACGCTGGCGGCAGGTATATTTCTGTGGCTGGGATTGATTTGTTTTTTTACACTAAGGGGAAAAGCTAACCAGTTCTTTGGCGGCGCCTTTTACTTCGATGAACACTGGGGAAACGGAAGGGGAGCGGCGCTGAAAGCCGGGGCAGAGATGTATGCCCAAATGCCTTTCGGAAAAAAGGTTATCGGCATAGGGCCGGACTGTTTTTCCGCCTATGCCTATTCGCTGCCTAAGACAGCAGGGAGCCTGAGAGAAAGTTTTGGCGCCGACAGGCTCACAAACGCCCACAATGAGCTTCTTACCGGTTTTGTGAACACGGGAATAGCAGGTGTTATTTTATATCTGGGAATCTTTGGCTCATTTATTTTAAGGCATGCAAAGAAAGGAAGCTTCTTTTCCCGCATGGCTATTGTCTGTATTCTCTGCTATCTGGCGCATAATATGGTGAGCTTTGCCCAGGTGCTGAATCTGCCTTTTGTGTTTTGGGTTATGGCGATGGGGGAGAGGGCACGGCAATGATGATTATCGGCATAATATACGTCGTAGCTGCGTATGCTGAAAAAATGTATTTTTTCTGAGGAAATCGAGAATTTATTGGAGAGGAAAAGATAAATCTTTTATAATAAATCTGACAAGGGCATCCAACAAAAAATCCCTGTCTGCAGTTTACTGCAGACA
>CAJTMZ010000011.1:0-6178 GCA_910577445.1 uncultured Lachnospiraceae bacterium
GGTCGGGTTTAGGGCCGATGAAATTTGTAGGCCTGGAAAATTTCAAAACGCTGTTTTTTAACGAGAGGATAGCGCCGACAATGTTTAACGCGTTAAAAAACAACCTGAAATATTTGCTTTGCGTCTGGCTTATCATTACGCCCTTTCAGTATCTGATAGCCTATTTGCTGTATATCAAAATACCGGCGCACAAATATATAAAGTTTATGATATTTATGCCCTATGTTATCAGCTCAACCGTCGTGAGCTTTTTCGCGACCTTATTGTTTAATCCCAATATCGGTTTTCTCAACAAGCTTTTTGAGTGGATGGGGCATCCGGAATGGCAGAGCGCATGGTTCGGGGACCCGGACAGAGCCTTCAAACTGATGATTGCCCTGATTATCTGGCAGGGGGCGGGCACAGGCATTATGATTTTTTATTCAAACCTGATGGATATTTCCCGGGATGTAATGGAATCCTGCCGGATTGACGGATGCAATGAATGGCAGCGATTTCTGTATATTCTTCTGCCGTTATCCCTTCCTTCCTGCGCGTCCATTATTACCATGAGCACCATCTGGGCTCTGGCCATTTTTGACATGCCTTTTATTTTAGGCGGGATGAACGGAGGCGTAAACGGATGTCTGGACTTTGCCAATCTGGTATTTTACCGATACACCTTCGGAAGCGGTTTAAGCGGAAAATCAAATCTGGGGTTTGGCGCTTCCATCTGCGTACTGATGTTTGTTGTCATGCTGTTTGTGACGGTTTTACAGAATAAATTCCTATCGAAATTTGAGTATGAAAATTAAGGAGCATATTTATGAAAAGAAGACAAAACGGGGAAATTTTGTCGCCGGCGGCAAAAACCTGCAGAATGATTTGGACAGTTATACTGATTATATATACTTTTATTACTGTTTTTGTGATAGCAATGACGCTTATGGATTCCCTTAAGACAAAAGGAGATTTGGTGAGCAATTTTGTGGGTATACCGAAAGCTGTTTCTTTTGAGAGCTATAAAAAAATCCTTTTGGAAGATAATTTTTTACTGTACTTTAAAAACAGCTTTATCCTCACTTTTTGCGGTACGGCGGGGGCCATACTTCTTGCGGCTCTGACCGCCTACGGAATTGCCAGATATCAGTTCAAAGGGAAATCCTTTCTCACGGCTTATTTCCTGATTGGAATGATGGTGCCGGTTCAGGTGAGTATACTGCCTTTGTTTCTCATCTTAAAAAAGATTGGTCTGATTAATAAGCTTCCGGGCATGATTCTTGTCTATATGGCCGGTATTTCCATGGCATGCTTTATTTTCCAGAAGTTTTTCAGGACGATTTCCGTAGAGCTTGAGGAATCGGCAAGACTGGATGGCGCGGGAGATTTCCGCATTTTTTTCCGCATTATCATGCCTGTCAGCAAACCCGTAATCGTGACCATGGCTCTGATTACGGCGATTCAGGAATGGAATGATTTTTATATGCCGATGGTTCTTCTGGGAAGCAAAAACACAAGAACGCTGACGCTGTCCGTCTATCAGTATATGGGCCAGTTTATGAAGTATATGGGCGAATCCATGGCAGCGGTTATCATCACATTGATACCCATTATTATATTATATTTTGTATTTTCTTCACAAATAGTGGAAGGTCTGACGGGAGGGGCGGTAAAAGGATAAGCCGGAAGTTATATCAGATGGATTGGAAAAAACAAATAAAAAGATTGATTAAGGAACGAGGAATCGCTATAATAGCCACAGACAACAGGCTAAAATATTCCAAAAGCATCAGATATAAGGGGAAACCATGGCAAAAAGAATGATAGAAACCAACGTGCAGGAAGAGGACATCAAAATCGAAGGCTCCCTGCGCCCGCAGAAGCTGGCCGACTATATCGGTCAGGATAAAATCAAGGAAAAACTAAGTATTTACATCAAGGCGGCAAAGGACAGGAGCGATTCCCTTGACCATGTGCTTTTTTACGGACCGCCCGGTCTTGGAAAAACCACGTTAGCCGGAATTATTGCAAACGAAATGGGCGTTAACATGAAAGTCACCAGCGGCCCGGCGATTGAGAAGCCGGGAGAGATGGCGGCGATACTAAACAACCTCCAGGAGGGGGACGTATTGTTCGTGGATGAAATCCACAGGCTTAACCGGCAGGTGGAAGAGGTTCTTTATCCGGCCATGGAGGATTTTGCAATTGATATTATGATTGGGAAAGGGCCCACCGCGCGTTCCATCCGCCTTGATTTGCCTCATTTTACCCTTGTGGGAGCCACAACAAGGGCCGGGCTTTTAACCGCGCCTTTGCGGGACAGGTTCGGAATCATCGACAGGCTTGAGTTTTACACGGTGGAAGAGCTGCAGACGATAATTATGCATTCCTCCCGGGTTTTAAACGCGGAGGTGGAACTTGGCGGAGCCATGGAAATGGCGAAAAGAAGCCGGGGAACGCCAAGGCTTGCCAACAGGATTTTAAAGCGGGTGCGGGATTACGCCCAGGTAAAGCACGACGGGGTTATCACGGAGGAAGTCGCCGTGACGGCGCTTAATTTGATGGATGTGGACAAGATGGGGCTTGACCACGTAGACAGAAATATTCTTCTTACCATGATACAGAAATTCGGCGGCGGCCCGGTAGGGCTTGATACGCTGGCGGCGGCAATCGGAGAGGATTCGGGAACCATCGAGGATGTGTACGAGCCTTATCTGATAAAAAACGGTTTCATCAACCGGACGCCCCGGGGCAGGGTAGTGACAGATTTTGCATATCACCATTTGGGACTTGAAATTACCCGATAATCTGTTTATAATAAATGTTGTATAGGCAGAAGAGAAAAGCGATACATTTAGTATACAAGAGGGGTGGGCGCATGTCGGCAAAAACGGATACGGAAGTAATTATCGGGGGTAAGGTATTTACCTTAAGCGGGTACGAAAGTGAGGAGTATCTGCAAAAAGTAGCGTCCTACATTAACAATAAAATGTCGGAATACGCAAAAGTGGAAGCCTATAAAAGACAGCCCCTTGACATGCAGAACGTTCTTCTCCAGCTTAATATCGCCGACGATTACTTTAAGGCCAAAAGGCAAATAAGCCTGCTGGAGGAGGAAATCCAGGGTAAGGAAAAGGAACTGTACAATTTAAAGCATGAACTGATTGCCACACAGATTAAACTGGAAAACACCGAAAAAAACGTCAAATCTCTTCAGGGCGAGTTAAATGAAAGCGCGAAGAAAATTATCAGACTTGAAACGGAACTGAAAAACTGATTTGCCTGTGGACAACCATAATAAAAATACTGCTGCATTGACGATTGATATGTGGGAATCGAAAGTGTGGCAGTTTTTTTGTCAACTGACGATATAAATTTAAGGGAACAGATATGAAAAAAGCAGAATTACTATCTCCGGCCGGAAATTTCGAGGCTCTTAAAGGGGCCATAAATGCCGGCGCGGACGCCGTTTATCTGGGCGGAGAGCTTTACGGGGCCAGAGCCTACGCGGACAATTTTACACAGGATGAAATTCTGGCCGGGCTCCATATGGCTCATTTGTTCGGGAAAAAGATTTACCTCACGGTGAATACCCTTGTAAAGGAAAAAGAACTGGACGGGCTGCACGACTTTTTAAAGCCCTTTTATGAAAAGGGGCTGGACGGGGTCATCGTGCAGGATTTGGGGGCTCTGCGCTATATCAGGGAGCATTTTCCGGCGCTTCCCATTCACGCCAGCACCCAGATGGCCCTTACCGGAAGCGGCGGCACCCGGCTGATGAAGGAGGAAGGGGTTTCAAGAATTGTACCGGCCAGGGAATTATCCCTTAAGGAAATCAGAAAAATCAAAGAAGAAACGGGACTGGAAATGGAGACTTTTATCCACGGCGCCATGTGTTACTGTTATTCGGGCCAGTGCCTTTTCAGCAGCATTCTCGGCGGAAGGAGCGGCAACCGGGGAAGGTGCGCCCAGCCCTGCCGTCTTCCCTATAAAGTAAACGGCGGAAAGGAATGCTATCCTTTGAGTATGAGGGATATGTGCACTATCCGGCACCTCCCGGCTCTTTTGGATGCCGGAATCGATTCCTTTAAAATAGAAGGGCGGATGAAAAAGCCTGCCTATGCGGCCGGCGTAACCGCTATTTACAGAAAATATATTGATTTATATGAAAAAGACAGGGAAAATTACCGGGTTGACAGGAAGGATTGGGAGACTTTAAACGCCCTTTATATCCGGAGCGAAATCAGCGACGGGTATTACAAGCGAAGAAACGGAAAGGAAATGATAAGCCTTTCCTCGCCGGCCTACTGCGCTGCGGACGAAAAACTGCTTTCCGGCATCTCGGACAGGTATCTGGGTAAACTTCCTTCCATCAGGGCGAAAGCGGAAATTTCGTTGAAAGCCGGTGAGGAGGCGGAGCTTACTTTGCTGGGCAAAACAGATGGGGGAAAAACCGTCGCCATAACCTGCAGGGGAGATTTGGTGCAGAAAGCCTTAAAGCAGCCTCTGACGCCGGAAAAAGTAAAAGAGCAGATTCAGAAAAGCGGAAACACCTTTATCCGTATAGAACAAACAGAGGTAACGCTCCATGAACCGGTATTTCTGCCCGTTAAGGCGCTGAACGAGCTAAGGCGTAAGGGCACAGCAGCCTTAGAGGAAAAACTTATCCTTGCTCAAACGGACATAGCCGCGCGGAAAGAAGAACCCCAAAGGATATCCGCGCGAAAACAGTCCTCTCAGGGCGGGAAGCATTCTGATTTACCGGAAAAAGACCAAATTCACGTATCCGTCCAAACGGCCGGGCAGTTGGAAGCTGCCATGGAAAGCATGGCGTCCCGCATTTATGTGGAATATCACTTGTTAAACGGAGAAATATTTGATAAATTAGAGAAATATAAAAATTCCGCCGCCCAGCCCCTTTATAAGGAGCAGACGAAGCTTTTGCAGGTATATGCATCCGCTCCCTACGTTGTGCGGGAAGACAATATCCGGTATCTGGAAATACTGGCAAAAGCCTTTGCGCAGGGCAAAATCGACGGCGTGCTTGTCAGGAATCTGGAAAGCTTCCGGTATTTTGCGGGGAAAATCCCTTCCGGGCGGCTTACTGTGGACGCGGGACTTTATGTGTGGAACAGGGAAACGGTTCGTTTCTGGGAGGGACGGGCCGGCGAGTTTTATCTTCCCTTAGAGGGGCGCAAAGAGGAGTGGAAATCGCTTCTTAAGGCCCTGCCAAAACGGGAAATCAAGGCCTCCGCGGTTGTCTATGGCCGGCTTCCCATGATGGTTACGGCAAACTGCCTTAAGAAAACATCGGGGAAATGTGACAAAACACCTGTAATTTTAACCTTAAACGACCGATATGATAAGCAATTTCCTGTTTATACGGACTGCCAGAGCTGTTATAATGTAATTTATAACAGTGTTCCGCTATCCCTTCACGGAATGTTTCTGCAAAAAGATTGTCTGACGGATAACTTCCGGCTTGACTTTACGGTGGAAGATAAAGAAAAGACCGGGGATACCATCAGGTATTTTCTGGATTTGCTTACAAAGTACAGGGAGCCTTTTTACAGGGAATACACCACGGGACATTATAAAAGAGGAGTTGAATAAATGGAAATTTATATCAGCGAATTTTCCAAATATGTGATTGCGTTGCTGATAGCTTTATATACCTACGAATGTTTTGCCGTATTTCGCTACGAGGAGGAAGAGCGGCGGCAGGGAATTTATTTCAGACAGAATTTTCTGATGTTTGTCATGCACTTTTCCTGTTTTGTGGTGATTTGCTTTGAGAAAAAGGATATCAACTACCTGTTTTTCTATGCTTTCGCACAGATTATTCTGTATGCGGTCAATGTTTTGTACCGGATGATTTATCCGAAGTCGAACCGGCTTGTAATCAACAATATGTGTATGCTATTGGGTATCGGGTTCATTATTCTGGCAAGGCTTGATATAGGAAAAGCAATAAAGCAGCTTATTATCGTGGCAGTGTCCCTGGCGGTTGCCCTTCTGATTCCGTTTTTTGTCCACAAATTCAGGTTTTTAAAGAGTCTGAAATGGATATACGCTCTGGCGGGTATCGGGGCCCTTTCGGTGGTAATGATTTTGGGGCAGACTACCTATGGGAGCAAATTGTCTTATTCCATAGGTGGACTTACCTTTCAGCCCTCTGAATTTGTGAAAATCCTGTTTG
>CAJTMZ010000011.1:6215-8980 GCA_910577445.1 uncultured Lachnospiraceae bacterium
GAGTCTTCGGGATTCTTTGAGGTTTTCACCGCCGCGGTTGTGGCCGCGGCTCATGTGGTTGTGCTGGTGATTTCAAAGGATTTGGGAAGCGCGCTTATTTTCTTTTTTGTGTATGTGCTGATGGTGTTCGTGGCTACCGGAAATTATCTGTATGTTCTGGCCGGGGCGGGGGGCGGAGCCGGGGCGGCTTATGTGGCCTTTTTGGTTTTCACCCATGTCCAGGTAAGGGTGCAGGCGTGGAAGGACCCCTGGAGCGTGATTGACGCGGAGGGATACCAGATTACCCAGTCCCTGTTTGCCATTTCCAGCGGAAGCTGGTTCGGACTGGGGCTTTTTAAGGGAACGCCTCAGTCGATTCCCTTTGTGGAGACAGACTTCATTTTTTCGGCCATTGCGGAAGAGATGGGAAATATTTTTGCGGTATGCCTGATTCTGATTTGCGTAAGCTGCTTTATCCTGTTTATGAACGTTGCGGCGAAGCTGCGGGACAAATTTTATCAGCTTGCGGCGTTCGGCCTTGGCGTCACCTATATTTTTCAGGTGTTTCTTACCATTGGCGGGGGAACAAAGTTTATTCCCCTTACGGGCGTGACACTGCCCCTTATCAGCTATGGCGGAAGTTCGGTTCTCACCACTTTGATTATGTTTGCCGTGCTGGAAGGGCTTTATATTATCTATCAGGAAGAGGAGGAGAGCGCAAGGCTTGCAAGAGCTGCCCGGGAAAAGACGGCGCGCCGCAAAAAGCGCCGGGCTGCCGGCAGGGCAGAAAAAGACGCCGCTTATCCCACAGGAGACGATATCGAGTATGAAGAAGAGTGAAAAAAAGCAGAAAACCGCAAGAGATGTGCCGCCAAAAAGGAAAAAGAACAGGGAAATTATGGTGGTCACCTGGCTGTTTACCTTTCTGTTTTTGGGATTGTCCGGTTACATTATCCATTACTCCGCCACGCACAGGCAGGAACTTATCAATAACAGCTATAACGGAAGACAGCAGATGCTGATAGCCCAGAACCGGCGGGGCCGGGTTTTTGCCGCCGACGGCAATATCCTCGCCCAGACCGTGACGGACGAACAGGGAAAGGAAACGAGACAGTACCCGTACGGGAATCTTTTTTCCCATGTGGTAGGATATGCCTCCAACGGAAGAATGGGGGTGGAGGCCCAGGCGAATTATTATCTGATTAATTCCAACGCGCCTCTTGGGGAAAAGGCAAAGCTGGATTTGCAGGCGGAAAAATATCCCGGAGACGATGTGTATACCACACTGGACGTCAATCTGCAGGAGGTTGCGTCCAATTCGCTCGGCATTTACCAGGGAGCGATTATTGTAACGGAGCCGTCAACCGGCAAGGTGCTGGCTATGGTGTCAAAGCCTGATTTTAATCCGGAGGAGATTTCCGAAATCTGGGACGATTTGGTGGCGGATAAGGAAAGCAGTATTTTGCTTAACCGGGTAACCCAGGGGCTTTACCCGCCCGGTTCCACCTTTAAAATCATTACCGCTCTGGAATATATCAGGGAAAACCCGGATTCCTATACGGGGTACAGCTATAACTGTACCGGCGCTCTGGTAAGAGGGGAGGACCGGATTCAGTGTTATCACGGGTCGGTTCACGGAGGCGTTGACTTTAAGCGTTCCTTTGCAAAGTCCTGCAATACCTCCTTTGCCAATATCGGACTTTCCCTTGATAAAAACGCTTTTCAGAATACGCTGGACTCTCTTTTGTTCGGCGGGGAGCTTCCCACGGCTTTCAACTACAATGTAAGCCGGGCCGATGTCTCGGAAGGCATGACGGACGCGGATATGATGCAGGTTTCCATCGGACAGGGCACCACCTCGATTACGCCGCTTCTGCTGAATATGATTACCTGCGCCATTGCCAACGAAGGCGTTCTTATGGAGCCCTATGTGGTTGATTACGTGGAAAGCAGCGGCGGCGCCCGCATAAAAACCTACAACGCCGCCTCCTACGGAAAGCTGTTAGAACCCGGGGAGGCCCAAATCCTGAAAGGGCTTATGGCGGACGTGGTTGAGGAGGGGACGGCCTCCCGGTTAAAGGGCCTGTCCTATACCGCCGCCGGAAAAACCGGTTCGGCGGAATACGGAACGGTAAAGGGAGACAGCCATGCATGGTTTACAGGTTTTGCGCCGGTGGAAAACCCGGAAGTCTGCGTAACCATTATCATTGAAGGAGCGGGAGCCGGCGGCGACTACGCGGTTCCCATAGCAAAAAGAATTTTTGACGCTTATTTCGGCGTCTAACCTGTTTCCGGCGGCCTGTCCGGTGTCTGAAATCTGTCATAACGGGAGAAAAGCAGATGAAATTTTATAAACATCTTTACATTGGCGATACTGTTACTAATCCGGCAAAAATAAAATGGAAGCTGAAGCATCACGCCGGGACGATGGTTTACGTGATTACCGTTGCCCATGGGAACGACCAGCTTGAAATTTTTCACAGCGCTTATCTGAAACAGAAATATTACAGGTATCATCCGCCGGTTATTGTGGGAATTGCTTCCGACTATGACGAAGCAGTTAATATCGTTGTTAAAATCACACAGGAATGTCTTGAAGCCACGGGGGATTGTCGTTTAAAGGAGTATTTAAAACAAATATGATTTCAGCATTGCTTGTAATATTAAAATTTCTGGGTATTCTGATACTTGCCCTTATGGGGCTTGTGCTTGCCGTTTTGGTTCTGGTGCTGTTCGTACCCGTCCGCTATCAGATTGCCGCCCACAGAAAAACGGGGGAGGACGCG
>CAJTMZ010000011.1:9007-15844 GCA_910577445.1 uncultured Lachnospiraceae bacterium
AGGTCACGTGGCTTTTGCATATACTGAATATAGCCTTTTCCTATCCCGACGCGGCCTATGTGAGGGTGCGGCTGTTTTTCTTCACCGTTTTCAGGACAGGGAAACCGCCAAAACCGGATTCGGATAAGAAAAAGAAAAAAGGCGGCAAGGAACAATCAAAGCAGCCGGAAGAGAAAAAACAGACGGTTCGGGAAAACGAACAGGCGCCGGAGAAAGAGACGGGAGAAAAACAGACGGATGCGGAAACGGAACAAAAGCCGGCGCAGACGCTGACGGATAAGGAAAAGGAACAAAATCAGACACTGACGGACGAAGAATCCTGCGCAGACGCAAAAGAGGACAAAAAATCTTTCCTGAATAAATTTGTAGAATTTTTCAGAAAACTTTTTGACATGCTTCGAAATATCAGGTACACAATCGCCGGAATTTATGATAAAATAAAACAAGTTGTAAATAATATCCAGTATTACATCAACATTATAAAGAGCGATACTTTTGTCAGGGCCTTTGGCGTATGCTCAAAACAGGCGCTTTCCCTGCTAAAAAGCATCGGACCAAGAAAGGTTACCGGCAGTCTTGTGATAGGAACCGGGGCCCCGGCCGGCACCGGACAGGTTATGGCTGCTTATGGTATTTTGTACCCTCTTATTGGGGACCATATAGCGGTAACGCCTGATTTTGAACGGCAGATTGTGGAGGGCGACCTCCTAATCAAAGGGAAAATAACAGTTTTCAGGGCTGTAAAGACGGCATGGATTATTTACTTTAACAGGGATTTGCGACGTTTGATTCAATTATTTAAAAGGGAGGCAGCTTAAATGGCAGAGAATAACTTTTCGGGAGTAATCGATTCGCTGATGAAGGGAATGAACGCGGTTCTTTCCACCAAAACCGTGGTGGGAGAGGCCACCAAAATCGGGGATACCATTATTTTACCCCTTGTGGACGTCAACTTCGGCGTGGGAGCGGGCGCAAACGCCGGGGATAAGAAAAACGGCGGAGGCGGCGGATTTTTCGGAAAACTTACGCCCAGCGCGGTTCTGGTAATCAAGAACGGAAGCACCAAGCTTGTGAACATCAAAAATCAGGATACCATCACCAAAGTGCTTGACTTGGTTCCCGATATTGTGGATAAGTTTACGGCGCCCAAGGAGGAAATGATTGACGACGACGCGGCGGTGGATATTGCGTTTCCGGAAGAAAAAAGCGAATAGCCGACGGTGGGAATATTTTAAGGATAAGTGCATAAGATAAAGTAAGAAGCATAAGCAGGTGGATGCCCGTGAGGAAATTGATTGGATTTGTCGCATTTTGGATTGCGGTGGGGATGCTGCTTATGCTTTTTCTTGCCCATCATTACCTGATTGCGCTTATTATCATAGCGCTTCTTTTGCTGGTGGGGTATAACTGCTGTATGTAACCTTTCCGCGTCCGCGCGCATAAAAAGAACTGACCATATGGTCAGTTCCCGCAGATTACTTTTAAGCTCTTTCAACTTTTCCGGACCTTAAACAGCGTGTACAAACATGCATCCTTTTGGAAGCTCCGTTAACGACACATTTCACTCGTTTGATGTTTGAATGCCAGATTCTGTTGGTCTTTCTATTGGAATGGCTTACATTGTTTCCGAAAAGAACACCTTTACCACAAATATCGCATTTAGCCATTGTTGCACCTCCTAACAATTCAAAAATAACGTACACAACGATTGTATGATAGCAGATATTATAATAGATTGCAAGCAAAAATTTAATAATTTGAACTTAATTGAAAATATTGTTTCCTTTTTTTTGTTTTACGGTTATAATAATTTATATATGTTCAAAAAATAAGGAGGCAGCCTATGAAAAATTCTTCCATGAAGGAAACATTTATGAATACTCATATGGGGAATATTGTGATTGACAACGAAGTGATTGCCAGGTACGCGGGCAGCATTGCAATGGAATGTTTTGGTGTGGTGGGTATGGCCGGTATCAATATGAAAGACGGCCTTGTCAAGCTTCTGAAAATGGAAAGCATGACCAGAGGAATCAATGTGTCCATCCATAACAACAAGCTGACGATTAACTTTCATGTTATTGTTGCCTACGGCGTAAGCATACTTGCGGTTACCGACAACCTAATCAGCAATGTAAAATACAAGGTAGAGGAATTCACAGGAATCGAAGTTGAAAAAATAAACATCTTTGTAGAAGGTGTTAGAGTGATTGATTAAGGAGGACTTGCTGTGACTAATACAATCGACGCTAAGATACTTGCAAAGATGTTCTTAGCCGGAGCCAAAAATCTGGAATCCAAAAAGGAATGGATTAATGATTTAAATGTTTTTCCCGTGCCGGACGGCGATACAGGAACCAACATGACCCTGACGATTATGTCTGCCGCAAAGGATGTGGCGGCCATGGAAAATATTGATATGACATCCCTGTGCAAGGCGATTTCATCCGGTTCCCTGCGGGGCGCCAGAGGAAATTCGGGCGTTATCTTATCCCAGTTGTTCCGCGGTTTTACCAAGTCCGTCAGAAACAGCGAAAGCCTGAACATTCCGATGTTTGCCGACGCTTTTGAGAAAGCGGTGGAAACGGCCTACAAAGCGGTTATGAAGCCCAAGGAGGGGACAATCCTTACGGTTGCCAAAGGGGCCGCCACGAGGGCAAGGGAGCTTACCGACGAAGGCTGTACGGATTTCGCGGTCTTTTTTGACGAAATCATCAAATACGCGGACGAGGTTTTGGAGAGGACGCCTGAAATGCTTCCCGTATTAAAGCAGGCCGGCGTGGTGGATTCCGGCGGACAGGGTCTGATGCAGGTCTTAAAAGGCGCTTATGATGCGTTTCTCGGCAAGGAAATCGAGTTTACCGTTGAGGAGCCGGCTCCGGCGGCTGCTTCCAGAACAAATACCGGCGCTGCGGCCGATATTGATATCAAATACGGATACTGTACGGAATTTATCATTATGCTGAGCCGTAATTTCAATATTAAACACGAGATGGATTTTAAGGATTATCTGGAATCTATCGGCGATTCCATTGTGGTGGTTGCGGATGACGACGTGGTGAAGGTGCACGTACATACCAACGACCCCGGACTTGCCATCCAGAGGGCGCTTAAGTATGGCGCGTTATCCAATTTAAAGATAGACAATATGCGTTTGGAGCATCAGGAAAAGCTGTTTAAAGCGGGACAGGCCGAAAAGGCGGCGGAAACAGAAGCGCCCATGCCCCATAAGGAGGTAGGATTCATTGCCGTTTCCGTGGGAGCCGGTATCAATGAAATCTTTACCGGGCTTGGCATTGACCATGTGATTGAGGGCGGCCAGACCATGAACCCCAGCACAGAGGATATCCTGAACGCGGTTGAGAAAGTGAACGCGGACACGGTATTTATCCTTCCCAACAATAAAAACATTATTTTAGCGGCCAATCAGGCGCAAATGCTTGTGAAGGACAAGAAAATCGTGGTAGTGCCCACAAAAACGATACCTCAGGGAATCACCGCGATTATCAACTATGTTCCCGACATGGCGGTGGAAGAAAACGAAGAAACCATGAAATCGGAAATCGGCAATGTGAGAACGGGCGAAGTTACCTACGCGGTCAGGGACACGGTGATTGACGACAAAGAAATCAAACAGGGCGACTTCATGGGGATTGGAGACCACGGCATCTTATCGGTAGGAAAAGATGTGACGGACGTGGCCTTTGACATGGTAAAAGAAATGATGGCCGACGATTTGGAGTTAATCAGCATTTATTACGGCGAGGACGTTACGGAGGACGCCGCCAACGCGCTTAAAGCCAGGGTGGAGGAGACTTATCCGTCCTGCGATGTGGAACTGCAGTTTGGCGGACAGCCGATTTATTACTATATCATTTCGGCAGAATAAACGCCGGCAGAGTCTTTGGTACAAAAGGGACGGAGAGACCGTCCTTTTTGTATGGAATGAAATGTAGAAAATAAAGCCATGTGTTGTGGCTATGAGGAATATCTGATGAAAGGTCCGGAGAATATCACCAGTCTGAAAGGAATCGGGGAAAAGACGGCCAGACTCTTTAACCGGCTTGGAATATATACCACACAGGAGCTTCTTTCTTACTATCCAAGAGGTTATGAAACTTTCGAGGCTCCCGGAAAAAACGGTAACCCTGGAGTTGTTTCTCTTAGGGGATTTCAAATGGAAAAAGGTAAACAATCTTTCTATCGGAACAGGGCTTTGCAGCGACGGGGAAAACAAAATTTCCCTTACCTATTTTAATGCGCCCTATTTAAAAAAGAGGCTCTGCGCCGGAAGCGCTTACCTTTTCAGGGGGAAAGTAAAGACAGAAGGCGGAAAATACCATATGGACCAGCCAAAGCTCTATACCCGGGAAGAATACCGGGAAGTTCAGGGGCGTATGCTGCCATGCTATAGCCTTACGGCAGGGCTTACCAATAAAACGGTTATGAAAGCGGCGGAAAAGGCTCTTGAGAGATTTTCGGAGGAGGAGTATCTTCCGGAAGAAATTATCAGGGAATACCGCCTTGTTTCCAGGCTTCATGCAATTTCTCAGGTTCACTTTCCGAAAGATTATGAAAGCCTTATAAACGCCCGCAAGCGTCTGGTGTTCGATGAATTTTTCCTGTTTCTTCTGGCTGTCAGAAGAATGAAAGAATACAACGAAGCGCTTTCCACCGACTATCCCATGATGGAAACGGCCTGGCCCGGCCGTTTGCTGGAATCGCTCCCATACCGGTTGACAGGCGCGCAGCAGCGGGTATGGAAAGAAATTGAAACGGACCTTGTAAGCGGGAAATGCATGAACCGTCTGGTTCAGGGTGACGTGGGCTCCGGAAAAACTATTCTGGCTTTTCTGGCTCTCCTTCTTACCGTCAGCAACGGCTGCCAGGGGGCGCTGATGGCCCCCACCGAAATTCTGGCGGCCCAGCATTTCGAGCAGCTTTCGGAGCTTGCCGAGAAGTACTGCCTTCCCTTTAAGCCGGTGCTTCTGACAGGCTCTCTGGGCGCGGCGGCCAAAAGACAAGTATACCGGGAAATTGAAACGGGAGAGGCCAATGTGGTTATCGGAACCCACGCCCTGATACAGGAAAAGGTAAATTACAGCCGTCTGGCGCTTGTCATCACCGACGAACAGCACCGCTTCGGCGTCCGGCAGAGGGAGATTTTGAGTGAAAAGGGCGGACGGTCCCATGTCCTTGTGATGAGCGCCACGCCCATTCCCAGAACCCTTGCCATTATCCTGTACGGAGACATGCATCTGTCCGTGGTTGACGAACTTCCGGCGGGCAGAATCCCCATCAAAAACTGCGTGGTGGGTACTTCCTACCGGAAGAAAGCCTATGAATTTATCGAAAAAGAGGTGGAAAAGGGCAATCAGGCATACGTCATCTGTCCCATGGTGGAGGCCGACGAAAACTCGGATTCCTCCATCGAAAACGTGACGGATTACGGGGAAAAGCTGCGAAACCATCTTCCCAAGTCCGTTCATGTGGAAATTCTTCACGGGAAAATGAAGCCGGCGGATAAAAAGCGGATTATGGAGGCTTTTGCCGCGGGAGACGTCCATGTACTTGTGTCAACCACCGTGATTGAAGTGGGAATTAACGTGCCGGCCGCCACGGTGATGATGATTGAAAACGCGGAAAGGTTCGGGCTTGCCCAGCTTCACCAGCTCCGGGGACGGATTGGAAGAGGAAAAGAACAGTCCTACTGTATTTTCCTGAACGCTTCCGACAAAGAGCAGTCCATGGACAGACTGAAAATTTTAAATAAGTCCAACGACGGCTTTTATATCGCGGAGGAGGACTTAAAGCTGCGGGGGCCGGGAGATTTGTTCGGCATCCGCCAGAGCGGAGAGATGGAATTTAAGATAGCGGACATCTATCAGGACGCGGAAATCTTAAAGAAAATCAGTGTCACCGTAGACGGTATTCTGGCAAAAGACAGGGAGCTTGCGGGAGAAAAATACGCTTCCCTTAAACGGTACTTAGATGAAAATACTGGAAATTTTATTGACTTTAGAACAATCTGACAGTAAGATGTATTTCGTAGAAAGAAAGGATTGAGAAAATCGTGAGTAAGAAAATTGCAGTCGTAACGGATTCAAACAGCGGTATTACACAGGCGGAGGCGAAGGAACTTGGCGTGATTGTCCTGCCAATGCCCTTTATGATTAACGAGGAGAATTTTTTTGAGGATATTACCTTAAACCAGGAGGAATTTTATGAGCGCCTTCTGTCCGGGGCGGATGTGGTGACCAGCCAGCCCAGTCCCGAGGCGGTAATGAATTTGTGGAAAGAGGCTCTTGCGGAATATGACGAGGTGGTACATATTCCCATGAGCAGCGGCCTTTCCGGTTCCTGCCAGAGCGCAATTATGCTTGCGGAGGATTTTGACGGAAAAGTACAGGTGGTAAACAATCAGAGGATTTCCGTAACCCAGAGGCAGTCTGTGCTGGACGCAAAGCTGTTGGCCGAAAGAGGCATGGACGCGGCGCAAATCAAAGAATTTCTGGAAAAGGATAAATTTAATTCCAGTATTTATATTATGCTGGATACTTTGTACTATCTGAAAAAAGGCGGAAGGATTACGCCTGCTGCGGCGGCAATCGGAACCATTTTGCGGTTAAAGCCGGTGCTCACCATTCAGGGGGATAAGCTGGACGCATATGCCAAGGCAAGAACGGTCAGCCAGGGGAAATCCATTATGATAAGCGCCATAAGGAACGACATGGAGAGCCGTTTCGGCGGGGCGGCGCCGGATAATATCTGGCTGCAAGTCGCCTACACCAAAGACCGTGAGACGGCCCTCCAGTTTAAGGAAGAGCTCCTGGCAGA
>CAJTMZ010000011.1:15865-23729 GCA_910577445.1 uncultured Lachnospiraceae bacterium
TTTGACATTGTGATTAATCCCCTTTCCCTGAGCGTAGCCTGCCATATTGGTCCCGGCTCGCTGGCTGTGGCGTGCTGCAAGAAAATCAGATAATTAAGAAAGAGGTTTGTATCAATGGCAAAAACGGAAGTTTATGACGCTTCCAGTATCATTGTTTTGGAAGGTCTTGAAGCGGTAAGGAAAAGACCGGGAATGTATATTGGCAGCGTTTCCACCAGAGGCCTGAATCATCTTATCTATGAAATCGTGGATAACGCGGTGGACGAGCATCTGGCCGGCTACTGCAGCCATATTTATGTGACCCTTGAGGCGGACGGCTCCGCCACAGTGGAGGATAACGGCCGGGGAATCCCGGTGGGAAAGCACGAAAAGGGAATCAGCGCGGAGCGTCTGGTGTTCACCACGCTGCATGCGGGCGGCAAGTTTGACGATTCGGCTTACAAAACCAGCGGAGGACTTCACGGGGTGGGTTCTTCCGTGGTAAATGCGCTTTCCACCAGATTGACCGTTCAGGTCAAAAATGGTGGACGCATCTATGAGGATAAGTATGAGAGAGGAAACCCCATCGTGGAGTTAGAGGACGGGCTGCTCCCGGTGGTTGGCAGGACAAAAGAAAGCGGGACAAAGATAAACTTTCTTCCGGACGATACGATTTTTGACAGGACGCGGTTCAAAGAGGACGACATCAAAAGCAGAATGCACGAAACGGCCTACTTGAACCCGGAGCTTACCATTGTTTTTGAGGACAAAAGAAAAGAGCAGACAGAGCATATTGAATACCATGAGCCGGACGGAATTATAGGCTTTATCCGGGATATGAATAAATCCAAAGAAAGCGTCTGCGACGTGATTTATTTTAAGGGGGAAAGCGAAGGAATCTCCGTGGAGGGCGCCCTGCAGTATGTCAATGAGTTCCACGAAAATGTGATGGGCTTCTGCAACAATATCTACAATTCGGAGGGCGGGACCCACTTAACCGGATTCAAGACGGCTTTTACCAATATCATCAATACCTATGCGAGAGACTTGAATATATTAAAGGAAAAGGACGCCAATTTTACCGGCACGGACGTGCGCAACGGTATGACGGCGGTGATTTCCTTAAAACATCCCGACCCCAGATTCGAGGGACAGACCAAGACCAAGCTGGACAATCAGGACGCGGCAAAGGTGGTATCCAAGCTCACGGCGGACGAACTGGTCCGCTATTTTGACAGGAATCTGGATACCCTGAAAAACGTAATCGGTTGTGCGGAGAAGGCGGCGAAAATCCGTAAAAGCGAAGAGCGGGCAAAGACCAACATGCTCACGAAGCAGAAATTCTCCTTTGATTCCAACGGGAAACTGGCCAACTGCGAGTCGAAAGACGCCGCAAAGTGCGAGATTTTTATCGTGGAGGGAGACTCCGCGGGCGGAAGCGCGAAGATGGCGAGAAACCGGGCGTACCAGGCGATTCTTCCCATCCGGGGCAAAATTTTAAATGTGGAGAAAGCAAGCATCGACAAGGTTTTAGCCAATGCGGAAATCAAAACCATGATTTACGCTTTCGGATGCGGCTTTTCGGAAGGGTACGGCAACGATTTTGACATAACAAAGCTGCGCTATGACAAGATTATCATTATGGCCGATGCGGACGTGGACGGGGCGCATATTTCAACCCTGCTCCTTACCTTGTTTTACCGGTTTATGCCGGAGCTGATTTACGAGGGGCACGTGTATCTTGCCATGCCGCCCCTTTACAAAGCCATGCCCAGCAAAGGGGAAGAGGAATACCTCTACGACGACAAGGCTCTGGAAAAATACCGTAAACGCCACAAAGGCCCTTTTACGCTGCAAAGATACAAAGGTCTGGGTGAAATGGACGCTTCCCAGCTCTGGGAGACCACCTTGAACCCGGAAACAAGGATATTAAAACAGGTCGCCATAGAAGACGCCAGAATGGCTTCCGAAGTGACGGAAATGCTGATGGGAACGGACGTGCCGCCCAGAAAGGCGTTTATTTATGAGCACGCCACAGACGCGGAGCTGGATGTGTAGAGTGAAAGAGTAGTAAAAACAGGGGAAAAGAATGGAAGAGACAATTATCAAAGCCGAGTATTCCGAGGTGATGCAGAAATCCTATATCGACTATGCCATGAGCGTTATCATTGCAAGGGCCCTGCCGGACGCGAGGGACGGCTTAAAGCCGGTGCAGCGCCGGGTGCTGTATGACATGCACGAGCTGGGAATAAGGTATGACCGTCCCTACAGGAAGAGCGCCCGTATCGTAGGCGACACCATGGGTAAATACCATCCCCACGGCGACAGCTCCATTTACGACGCTCTGGTGGTTATGACCCAGGAATTTAAAAAGGGGCTGCCTTTAATAGACGGCCATGGCAATTTCGGAAATATTGAGGGAGACGGCGCGGCCGCCATGCGTTACACGGAGGCGCGGCTCGAACAGGTTACCCAGGAGGCTTTTCTTGCGGATTTGGACAAGGATGTGGTGGATTTTATCCCCAATTTTGACGAGACGGAGAGGGAACCGGCGGTTCTTCCGGCCAAATTCCCCAACCTTCTGGTAAACGGCTCCGAGGGAATCGCGGTAGGTATGGCCACCAGCATTCCGCCCCACAATCTCATGGAGGTAGTGGATGCGGTAAAAGCATATATGTTAGACGAGTCCATAACCGACGAAGGGCTTATGAAATACATCAAAGGCCCGGATTTTCCCACCGGCGGCATTGTGATAAATAAGGATGAACTGAAAAATATCTATAAAACCGGCGTGGGAAAAATCAGGGTCCGGGGAAAGGTTGACATTGAAAAGGGAAAGGCCGGCAGGGTAAACGTGGTAATCAGCGAGATTCCCTATTCCATGATAGGGGCGAACATCGCCAAGTTCCTGATGGATGTGGCCGCCCTTGCAGAAAGCAAAAAGGCTCCGGATATCGTGGATATTTCCAACCAGTCCTCCAAGGAAGGCATCCGGATTGTGATTGAGCTGCGCAAGGACGCGGACGCCGACAATTTTGTCAATATGCTGTATAAGAAAACCCGTCTGGAAGACACTTTCGGCGTGAATATGCTTGCCATAGCCGATGGCAGGCCGGAGGTTATGGGGCTTAAGCAGATAATCAAGTATAATGTGGATTTCCAGTTCCAGGTAGCCGCCAGAAAGTATACCACCCTTCTGGAAAAGGAAAGGGAACGGAAAGAAATCCAGGAGGGATTAATCAAAGCCTGCAACGTGATTGACCTTGTAATCGAAATCCTGCGGGGCTCCAAGGACAGGGCCATGGCGAAAGCCTGCCTCACGGAGGGGAAAACCACGGGAATAAAATTCCGTTCCAGAGAGTCAAAGGTTATGGCCTCCCAGCTCAACTTTACGGAAAAGCAGGCAAACGCCATACTGGAAATGCGTTTATACAAGCTAATTGGCCTGGAGCTGGAAGCGCTGATTAACGAACATGAGGAAACCATGGCCAACATCTACCGCTATGAGGATATTTTAGAGCGGCGGGATTCCATGGCGCAGGTGATTATCAACGAGCTTGAGGGCATCCGGAAAGCCTACGGCAGAAAGAGGAGAACCGTCATCGAAAATGCGGCGGAAGCCGTCTATACGGAAAAGAAAGCGGAAGAGATGGAAGTCGTTTTCCTGATGGACCGTTTTGGCTACGCAAGGGTCATCGACACGGCGGCCTATGAACGAAACAGGGAAGCGGCGGAAGCCGAAAATAAATATGTGATTTCCTGCAAAAACACGGGAAGAATCTGCGTCTTTACCAACACGGGACAATTACACACCGTAAAGGTTTCGGATATTCCTTTCGGGAAATTCAGGGACAAGGGAATCCCCATAGACAACATCAGCAATTTTAACGGGGAAAAGGAATCCGTGATTGCCGTCCACAGCCAGACCAGCCTAAACCTTTACCGGATGGTATTTACAACGAAGCTCGCCATGATGAAAGTGGTGGACGGCGGAGAATTTGACGTGGCAAAGCGCACGGTTGCGGCCACAAAGCTGTCGGAGGGCGACGAGGTGGTGGACGTCACCGTTTTAAACGAGCAAAGACAGGTGATACTAAAGAGCGCGGAGGGCTTTTTCCTTAAGTTTGACGTGGAGGAAATTCCCGACAAAAAGAAAAACGCAGTGGGCGTCCGGGGCATGAAGCTTGGCGGGGACGATTTTATAGAGGAAGTTTATTATACAAAAATCGGGGAAAGCCAGACGGTCAGCTACAAAAACAAGCCTCTGGATTTAAACAAAATGAAAACGGCAAAGAGAGACGGAAAAGGAACAAAGCCAAGAGGGCTTTGACAGGAAAGGAGCGCACATGCGTGTAATAGCCGGAAAGGCAAGGAGCTTAAGGCTTAAAACCCCCGCCGGGACGGAGGTAAGGCCCACCACAGACAGAATCAAGGAAACGCTTTTTAATATCATTCAGGCACAGGTGCCCGGCAGCCTTTTTATTGATTTGTTTGCGGGAAGCGGCGGAATTGGAATCGAGGCGTTAAGCCGGGGGGCGAGATATGCTTATTTTGCCGACAACAGCACGGAGGCGGCCGCCTGCATCAGGGACAATCTGACGTTTACAAAACTATCGGACAACGCGGCGCTGCTCCGGCAGGACGCGGCCCTTGCCCTGCGCCAGATTAACGAGAAAGAGGCGGATATCATTTTTATGGACCCGCCTTACCAAAGCGGATGCGAAGAGGGGGTATTCGGAACCTTGCGTGAAATGCCCTATGTCACCGAAAACACGATGATAATTTTGGAAGCCGAGGTCAGAAAAGATATGGATTTCCTGGAAGATATGGGATTTGAAGTCGTCAGGGAAAAGAAATACAGAACAAACAAACATGTGTTTATCAGAAAAAGAGGAAAATTATGAGAAAAGCAATCTATCCCGGCAGTTTTGACCCGATGACATACGGCCATCTGGATATCATACAGCGTGCGGCGAAAATCTTCGATGAATTAACCGTAAGCGTCCTGAATAATAAATTAAAGACTCCATTGTTTTCTGTAGAAGAACGTGTTAAGATATTACAGAAAGCTGTTGCCGACATGCCCAATGTGAAAGTGGAATCTTTCAGCGGGCTTTTGGTGGATTATGCCAAATCCAGAGACGTTCCCGTGGTTATCAGGGGACTGCGCGCAATTACCGATTTTGAGTACGAGCTTCAAAACGCGCAGACAAACGCCAAGCTCTCGAGGGGGGATTTGGAGACCATGTTTCTTACCACCAGCCTGGAATACGCGTACTTAAGCTCCTCCAGCGTAAAGGAGATTGCGAGCTTTAACGGGGATATCTCCATGTGCGTGCCTGATTTTGTGGCAAAGCTTGTGTATCAGAAATACGGTTTTTTAAAGAAGTAAAACGGGGGAAGGCGCATGAGCAGCAAAATTGAGCAATTAATCGACGAAATTGAGGACTATGTTGACAGTTGTAAATATCAGCCTCTTTCCAATACAAAAATTATTGTCAATAAAGAGGAGATTGACGAGCTTTTAAGAGAGCTCCGCATGAAAACTCCCGATGAAATCAAGCGGTATCAGAAAATCATCAGTAACAAAGAAGCCATTTTGAGCGACGCAAGAGCCAAAGCGGAGGCTTTGATTAATGATGCCACCGTTCATACCAACGAGTTGATTAATGAACATGAAATCATGCAGCAGGCTTATGCACAGGCCAACGAAGTGGTGAAGATGGCGACCCAGCAGGCCCAGGAAATTTTAGACAACGCAACCATAGAGGCAAACAATATGCGTATGGCGGCAATGCAGTATACGGACGATATTCTTGCCAATGTGGAAAACCTGATTAACCAGACCATGCGCACCACCACGGAGCATTACGAGAGCTTTTTCGGTGCCCTGAATCATTATAATGATGTGATAAATACCAACAGAGTGGAGCTGAATCCTCCCGAACCGGACAGCTATGTGGCGGAGATACCGGAAATCGCCCCCAAAGCAGGCGGCGGGGAGAATTTAAACCTTGATTTATTATAAATACGAAATTTGCGTTCCCGGCTTACTCCTAAACGTGAGCCGGGTTTTCAAATTACAGGAAGCGGAAGCTATGCGCGCGGGAAGCTGTACAGCAGCGCATAGTACAAAACGGTAACGGCGGTGAGCACCATTTTGTGCATTACATATTCCGTGACGGAAAGGTCCGTGTTTTTTATCATGCTGTAGGTCTGGGCAATACAGGAAAGGCCCCCAAAGGGAAGAATGCACAGAACCAGGTGCGGCATCCGGTTTCCCATCAGATTGATTCCGCCGGTGATTTCCAAAAGACAGGAGATACCGCCGGTGAAAAGAACGGCAAAGCCCTCCTTTGCGGAAAAGAGCCTTGCGGCCAGTTCCGGAAGAATGAACAGCAGGTTAAAAAAGACCATATAGCCGCCCAATCTGGCGATGCCCGAAAGCGCGCTTAAAACGGATTCGTCCATGGCGGTAAGCAGAAAAATCCGCTTTTTGGCTGGAAGCCTTTGACAAAAACCGCCATCCACAGCGTTCTGAAATACGGTATAGCGCAGAAAAAGGCCGTAAAGAAGGGGCAGGCCGTACATGCCGAAGAGAAAAGGCGCCGTTTCTTTCAGCGACAGCATGGGCAGCACGAAGCTTATAAAGTAAACCGGCCCTATGTTGTTGCAAAAGGATAAAAGATACGCGGCTTCCTGCCGGGAAATCTGTTTCTGTTCATATAACTGGGCCGTCACATGGGCCCCCATGGGGAAACCGCACAGAAAGCCCACCAGCATTCCGTACACACAGGCCGGCCTTATGCGAAACAGCCTGCCCAGAACGGGATTTAATATTTTGACAAAGGAATCCGTCAAATCCATACGGATAATAATACCGGATAAAACCATAAAGGGAAAAAGAGTGGGTATCATCCGCTCAAACCAGAGATTCAAGCCTTTCAGCGCAAAGGAAAGGCAGTCCGCCGGAAAAAGCAGAATAACGGCAGTCAGAACAAAGGCAAGGAAGGTATACAGATAAAATTTTACGAAAGACAGTCTGGTTTTCATCAATGACTCTTTTTCCCCTTGTGTTATGATAAATACTTATGAAACGAGGTACGCGCTTATGCTTGAGAATATTGACGCAGTGTTATTTGATTTGGACGGCACGCTGGTGGATTCCATGTGGATATGGCAGGAGGTTGACGTTGCCTATCTGGCCGGTTTCGGTATTCCCGTTCCCAAGGGACTTCAGGAGGATATCGGGGGAATGAGCTTTACGGAAGGCGCGCAGTATTTTAAGGACAGGTTTAAAATCCCCGATACGGTGGAAAAAATAAAAGAGGACTGGAACCGTATGGCCTGGGACAAGTATACCCATGAGGTTCCCTTAAAGAAGGGGGCGGAGGAATTTGTAAAATACTGCCGCCAAAACGGGATAAAAATGGGAATCGCCACCAGCAATTCCAGAGAGCTTGTGGAAAACGTGATGCAGGTTCACGGGCTTTCGGAGTATTTTGACTGCATTGTGACAGGGTGCGAGGTGGAAAGAGGAAAGCCTTCCCCTGACATTTATCTGGAAGCGGCGAGGCGGTGTAAGGTAACGAGCGAAAAATGTCTGGTGTTTGAGGACATTGTGGACGGGATTAAAGCCGGAAAGGCGGCTGGCATGAAAGTGTGCGCCGTGGACGATAAGTCCTCAAGGGCTTCCGAAAAGGAAAAGCGGAAACTGGCGGATTATTATATCAATGACTTTTCCGAAATCAGGAGGGAGGAACATCAATTTTGAAAAAAGCGGTAAAGGGCTGCTACGGTTATCTGGCGGCAAAGAAAGTCCGGGCCGCGGTATGGACGGCCGTGCTTTTTGGAATTTCACTGGCGCTTTTTGCGGCGGGCATAA
>CAJTMZ010000011.1:23739-31185 GCA_910577445.1 uncultured Lachnospiraceae bacterium
TCCCACCGGCAAAAAGGAGAACCTGCTTACCATCGTCGCCGTTCTGGGATGCCTCCCGGCCTGTAAAAGCCTGGTAAACGCCATCATGCTTTTTAAGGCAAAGGGATGCAGCGACAGCGCAAGAGGTGCCATAGCGCCCCTGGAAGGCAGATTAATCGGCATGTATGACATGTATTTTACCTCCTATCAGAAAAATTTTGCCTTAAGCCACATGATTGTGGAGGGAAAGGTGATTTTAGGCTATACGGAAGACGAAAAATGCGATATCAGAGCCTGTCAGGAGCATTTACAGACAATGCTAAAGCAGGGCGGCGCAAAGGACATGACCATTACGATTTCAGACAAACTGCAAAAATACTGCGAACAGCTTCAGAATATGAACTGGATGGAGCCGGTCAACAGCCCCAAAAAGGATGATGAGGTTCGGGTAATACTTTATGATATTTCACTTTAATGCTTTTTAAGGGAAAGGCGGAAAACATGCAGGAAATTAAGGTAGGAGCAAACGAAGCGGGGCAGAGACTGGATAAATTTCTCCATAAGTTTATGCCGTTAGCCCCGTCCTCCTTTTTTTACAAGATGCTCCGGAAGAAAAATATCACGCTGAACGGCAAAAAGGCGGAGGGAAACGAACGCCTTAAAAAAGAAGATATCTTATCCCTTTATTTATCGGATGAAACCATTGACAATTTCCGTGAAAAGAAAGATAAGGTTCTGGAAAAGGCGACGGAATATGAGGAGGCTTACAGGAAGCTGAAAGGCATTGAGGTTATTTATGAAGACGAACACATTCTGATTGTAAATAAGCCCGTGGGCGTCCTGTCCCAGAAAGCGGAGCCTTCCGATTTATCCTTAAACGAGTGGATATGCGGTTATCTGCTGCGGGGAGAGGGCGATTTTGACGAAAGTAAATTTCACGCTTACAGGCCCTCTGTATGCAACCGGCTTGACCGCAATACCTGCGGGCTTGTGGTTGGGGCAAAATCCCTTGCGGGCAGCCGGGAAATGAGCCGACTTTTCCGCAGCCGGGAGATTGGAAAGTATTACCGGATGCTGGTAAAGGGCCGAATCGACTCTGAGGATTTACTGGAAGGGTATTTAATTAAGGATGAAGCGTCCAATACAGTAAGGCTTTTACAGGAAAAATCCGCCATGGACGCGGATGCGGCAAAAGCCGCTTTTGTCAGGACAAGGTATTATCCGATAAAGCAGTACAGGGACAGGACGCTGGTAGAGGCGGAGCTGATTACGGGAAAGTCACACCAACTGCGTATCCATATGGCAAGTATCGGCCATCCCCTGCTTGGGGATTACAAATACGGCGACAGGGAATTTAACGAAAAATATAAGAGGAAATACCACATAAACAGCCAGCTTCTGTATGCCTGCCGTCTTAAGTTCCCTGAAATGAACGAGCCCCTTGAAGCCTTAAGCAAAAGGGAATTTGAAGCGCCCGTGCCGGAAAAGTTTAAAATACTGGCAGATATAAAAACAGGAAAAGAGTGAAACAATATGGCTACATGGAGTTCCAGAGGACTTAGAGGCTCCACTTTGGAAGAGCTTGTAAACAGGACAAATGAAAAATATCTGGAAAGCGGTCTGGCGCTGATTCAGAAAATTCCGACCCCCATTACGCCGATTACCATCGATAAGGCCACAAGGCACATTACGCTGGCTTATTTTGAGCAGAAAAGCACCGTGGACTATATCGGAGTGGTTCAAGGGATTCCCGTGTGTTTTGACGCCAAGGAATGCGCCGTGGAGCGTTTTGCCCTTCAGAATATCCATGAACATCAGGTAACCTTCATGGGGCAGTTTGAAAAGCAGGGAGGAATCGCCTTTTTTCTCATTTACTTTTCCCACAGGGATGAGTTTTATTATCTGCCCTATGAGATATTCAGGTTTTTCTGGGACAGGGCCAGAGAGGGCGGAAGAAAAAGCTTTCTCTACGAAGAACTGAACCCGGAGTATATTCTTCCCAAAAAGCACGGAATTTTCGTCCCTTATCTCGATATGTTAAACAAGGACCTGGAAGAGCGCATAGAATAAGCGGCTGTAACACACATAGAATAAGCGTCGGACTTGACAAAAACGGGACTTTTTTGTATACTTCCTGTAGTTTTGCATGGTAATATGATAATGAATTAAAACTTTAAACTGATAAAGAGAGGGAGAACGTTTGATTAGACATCTGATACATACACCGGAGGGTGTGAGAGACATTTACGGAAAAGAATATGAGAAAAAACTTCAGGTGGAGGAGCTGATACATAAACAGTTGAATTTATACGGCTATCAGGATATCCAAACGCCTGTTTTTGAATTTTTCGACGTATTTTCAAGAGAAATCGGAACCACGCCGTCAAAAGAACTGTATAAATTTTTTGACAAGGAGGGAAATACTCTGGTGCTGCGGCCCGATTTTACCCCTTCCATGGCAAGGTGCGCCGCCAAGTATTTTATGGACAGGGATGTGCCCATACGGCTGTGCTATATGGGAAATACCTTCACCAATACAAACAGCCTTCAGGGAAAGCTGAAGGAGATTACCCAGATGGGGGCCGAACTGATGGGCGATAAAAGCGTGGAAGCCGACGGCGAAATGATTGCCATGATGGTGGAGGCTCTTCTTGCCGCCGGCCTTAAGGAATTTCAGGTAAGCGTCGGCCAGATAGAATATTTTAAAGGTATCTGCCAGCAGGCAGGATTAGGCGAAGAGACGGAATCGGAGCTTCGGGAGCTGATATCCGGCAAAAACATTTTCGGCGCGGAGGAGCTGCTTGCCGGAAAAGGGGTGGAGGAATCCCACAGCAGAATGCTTCTTAAGGTGACGGAACATTTCGGCTCCGTTCAGGTTTTAAAAAGCGCCAGGGAGCTTGCGGGAAATCCCCGTTCCCTCGCGGCGGTTGACCGGCTTGAAAAGCTCTACCATGTTCTCTGTGAATACGGCGTTGAAAAATATATTTCCTTTGATTTGGGAATGCTGAGTAAATATCATTACTATACAGGTGTTATTTTTAAGGTTTATACTTATGGCGTAGGTGAACCGGTGGCAAAAGGCGGCCGCTATGACCAGCTTTTAGGCTACTTCGGGAAAGAAGCGCCTGCGATTGGCTTCGCGGTGGTAGTGGACGATTTGTTAGCGGCGCTTGAGAGGCAGAGAGCCAAAAGGAATACAACGCTTCACGCAGAAGATGAAGTCATTACGCTCCTTTATCAGCCTCATAATTTTGAGGATAAACTGGCGGAAGCGAAAGACTTGAGGAAACAGGGAAAAAGAGTGGCCCTTGTGCCGGAAACGGAGAAAAATTATGAGTGAGGACAGATATTTGACCTTTGCCCTTGGAAAAGGCCGGCTTGCCGTAAAAACGCTGGCGCTTTTGGAACAAATCGGGATTACCTGTGAGGAAATGAAGGATAAAAACTCCAGAAAGCTGATTTTTGTCAATGAGGAGCAGAAGCTGAAATTTTTCCTTGCCAAGGGGCCGGACGTTCCCACCTATGTGGAGTACGGCGCGGCGGATATCGGCGTGGTGGGAAAGGATACCATTTTGGAGGAAAACAGGCGGGTTTACGAGGTGCTTGATTTGGGATTCGGCCAGTGCCGGATGTGCGTGTGCGGTCCCGCCCATGCAAAGGAACTTTTGCTCCACCACGAACGTATCAGAGTGGCAAGCAAATATCCCGTGATAGCCCGAGACTATTTCTATAACAAAAAGCACCAGACGGTGGATATTATCAAGCTGAACGGCTCCGTGGAATTAGGGCCCATTGTGGGACTGTCCGACGTGATTGTGGATATTGTGGAGACAGGCTCAACCCTTAAGGAAAACGGGCTTGCGGTTTTAGAGGAGATTTGCCCGCTGTCGGCAAGGATGATTGTCAATCAGGTAAGCATGCAGATGGAGACAGAGCGGATAAGAGGATTGATTTCCCGTCTGAAAGAGGTATGCGGTTAAAAACTATATAAAATAACAGGCGCGCCGGAATCATACCGGCAGGCGGCAAGGAGAAAAGTATGCGTATTGTTGAGCTGAACGAAAAGACAAAAGACGGGCTGATGAAAAATCTTTTGAAGCGGAGCCCGGAAAGCTATGGAGAATATGAAAAGACGGTTAACGACATCATAAAAGAGGTGAGGGAGAAAGGGGACGAGGCTCTTTTCCAGTACACCTTGAAATTTGACAAATGTGAAATCACGGCGCAAAACATCCGGGTTACGGAGGAAGAAATCGAGAAGGCTTACGGGCTGGTTGATTCGGAGTTTATCGAGGTTATGAAAAGGTCCGCCGAAAACATTACAAAGTTCCACAGGCACCAGCTTCATAACAGTTGGTTCGTGCCCGAGGAAAACGGGACGATTCTGGGACAGAAGATTACACCGGTCGCGGTTTCCGGCGTGTATGTTCCGGGCGGAAAAGCGGCTTATCCCTCCAGCGTGCTGATGAATGTGCTGCCGGCTAAGGTGGCGGGCGTTCCCAGAATCATTATGACCACGCCGCCGGGAGCGGACGGAGAGGTTAATCCCGGAACGCTGGTCGCGGCCCATATCGCGGGAGTGGACGAAATTTATAAGGCGGGCGGCGCCCAGGCTGTCGCGGCCATGGCATTCGGGACGGAAAGCATTCCGAGAGTGGACAAGATTACCGGCCCCGGCAATATTTTTGTTGCGCTGGCAAAGAAAGCGTGCTTTGGCTTTGTGAGCATCGACTCCGTGGCCGGCCCCAGCGAAATTCTGGTTCTGGCCGACGAGACCGCCAATCCCCGGTATGTGGCGGCGGACTTGCTCTCCCAGGCGGAACACGACGAGCTGGCAAGCGCAATATTGATTACCACCAGCAAGGAGCTTGCCGGGAAGGTGTCAAATGAGGTTGACGGCTTTACAAAGGAGCTGTCCAGAAAAGAAATTATAGAAAAGTCCCTTGAGAATTACGGTTATATCCTGGTTGCAGAAACCATGGACGACGCCATAGACGCCGCCAATGAAATTGCTTCCGAGCATATGGAAATACTGACGGCCAATCCCTTTGAAACCATGACAAAGATTAAGAACGCCGGGGCGATTTTCCTTGGGGAATATTCTTCAGAGCCCCTTGGAGACTATTTTGCCGGTCCCAATCATATACTGCCTACCAACGGAACGGCACGGTTTTTCTCGCCTTTAAACGTAGACGACTTCCTGAAAAAAACCAGTATTGTTTCATATTCCAGGGACGCGCTCTCAAAGGTTCACAAAGATATTGAACTGTTTGCCGAGAAGGAGGGCCTGACGGCCCATGCCAATTCCGTTAAAGTCAGATTCGAATAGGAGGCCCTTTATGGAAAGATGTGCGGATATCACAAGAAAAACAAAGGAAACGGATATTACGGCAAGGCTGGTTTTAGACGGCGCGGGAGACGGAAAGATTGCAAGCGGAATAGGCTTTCTTGACCATATGCTTGAAGGCTTTGCAAAACACGGTTTTTTTGACCTTACAATGACCGTGAAAGGAGACCTTCATGTGGACGGCCACCATTCCGTGGAGGACGCCGGAATCGTGCTGGGAAGCGCAATTAAGGAAGCGCTGGGGGACAAAAAAGGTATCAGGCGTTATGGCCATTGTATCCTGCCCATGGACGACGCCCTTGCCCTGTGCGCCGTGGATTTGTGCGGGCGGCCTTATTTTGCTTTTGACTGTGATTTCTCTGTGGATAGGGTAGGCGATTTGGATACGGAACTGGTTCGTGAATTTTTTTATGCCATATCTTACAGCGCCGGAATGAACCTCCACATTAAAATGCTTTCCGGTATAAACAGCCACCATATGATTGAAGCCGCCTTCAAGGCTTTTGCCAGGGCATTGGACGAGGCGGTGCGCAAAGACAATAGAATAACAGATGTTCTCAGCACAAAGGGAAGTCTTTAGGGAAATACTTTAAAGAGGGAAACGAAGAAACCATGAGCAATTATAAAAAATTTATACCATGTATATACCTGTTAAATGAAAAAGCGGTTGCGGGTTTTAAAAATACATCTGTTATTAGTGAGAATCCGACGGAGCTTGCCAGATTTTATGCGGATAACAATGCCGACGAGCTTATCGTGTTTGATTTATCAACGGATGATATTTCCCATGAAGCGGCGCTCGATGTATTAAAGATAATCTGCAGGGAAGCCCAGATACCCGTCATCGGAGCGGGAAACGTGAAGCGGATGGAGGATATCAAGAAACTTCTCTATGCGGGCTGCGCGAAAGCGGCTCTTAATTATTCAAAGGAAAGCAATATTGCCATTACAAAAGAGGTTTCCTTAAAGTTCGGCAGAGATAAAATTATAGCCTGCGTTATGGACGATTCTGATATCACAGGCAACGAGGCTCTCCTTAAAGAGTTTGTGCAGGCGGTGATTCTTCTCAACGAAAGAACCATCAAGCAGGCCGCATCCCTGTCAAAGCAGCCGCTTATAGTCTCCCTTCCGGAGGTTTCCTTAGATAAAATCATAGAGCTTTTATCCTGCGGGACGATTGAGGGAATCACAGGACCGGCTGTAAACGCCAATGCGAAGGAGCTTATGAGCATCAAGGATTTGTGCGCCGGAAACGGGGTGGCGGTCAGAACTTTTGAGCCGGCCGTCAAATGGGAAGAGCTTAAGAAAAATTCCGAAGGCCTCGTTCCCGTAATCGTTCAGGATTACAAAACCCGCGAGGTACTGATGATGGCCTACATGAACGAGGAGGCTTATTTGAACACCCTAAAAAGCGGACGCATGACCTATTACAGCCGAAGCCGTAAACAGCAGTGGCTGAAAGGAGAAACCAGCGGACATTTCCAGCATGTGAAGGAAATGACTGCGGACTGCGACAAAGATACGATTCTGGCAAAGGTTTCCCAGATTGGAGCCGCCTGCCATACCGGAAATTACAGTTGTTTTTTTAATGAAATTATGAAAAAGGAGTATGACGAGAGCAATCCTCTTATGGTTTTCGAGTCCGTTCTGGGCGTGATTAAGGACAGAAAGGTCCATCCAAAGGAAGGTTCCTATACCAATTATCTGTTTGAAAAGGGAATTGACAAGATATTGAAGAAGCTGGGAGAGGAAGCCACGGAAATCGTGATTGCGGCCAAGAATCCCAACGCCAATGAAATTAAATATGAAATTGCCGATTTCCTTTATCACATGATGGTCCTTATGGTGGAAAAGGGCGTCACATGGGAGGAAATTACAGAGGAGCTTGACAAGAGATAAGAAATACATGCACTGCATAATCCGGCCATGCAGTGCATATTTTTTATTAAGTCCGACAGGGATAGACGATAATTTTATGAATAAAATAAGCACCAATAAAAGGCTGGAACTGGTAAAAGCCATCCGTATGCAGAACCAGTACGACAGACAGCTTCTCCGCTCGAGAGAAAACTTTTTATACTCCGATTCCGCCGCCATAAGACCTGCCATAAAGCACGGCG
>CAJTMZ010000011.1:31242-36761 GCA_910577445.1 uncultured Lachnospiraceae bacterium
AGGCGGCTCCTGTGGCCGGGAGCTTCCGGATAAGGCTGGTGATTGCAATGGTACTTCTGCTTTCCTTCATCATCTGCGATATGAAACAGATAAGCTACGAGGGGGAGAGCACGGCAACGGTGTTTGAGAGAATCGCCGAGGATACGGATTTGACGGGGGTTTTGGACGAGGTGGGTCTTAAATAGAAAAAAGGGCCCCGCAGTCAGGAAATCGGAAAGGCTGCGCTTGTGATAAAGCGGGATATATGATAGAATTTGAAACACTGGATAACGGTTTCAGTATAGAAAAAGACAAGGACTAACAACCATGAGAAAACTGGCATTAAGCGACGAAATACTGATGCAGGTGGAAAAGCCTGCCCGCTATATCGGCGGCGAGGTAAACTCGGTGATGAAAGACAGGGAAAGCGTGCAGATACGGTTCGCCATGTGTTTTCCCGATGTGTATGAAATCGGCATGTCCCATCTGGGGATACAGATTATTTACGATATGATGAACCGGTTTAGGGACGTATGGTGCGAGCGGGTATATTCCCCCTGGGTGGATTTGGACGCGGTCATGCGGAAAGAGAATATCCCCTTATTCGCGCTGGAATCCCAGGACCCCGTGAAAGATTTTGATTTCCTTGGCATTACCATTCAATATGAAATGTGTTACACCAACATACTGCAGGTGCTGGAGCTTTCCGGGATTCCGCTTCTTTCAAAAGACAGAACAGATGACGACCCCATCGTAATCGGAGGCGGGCCGTGCACCTATAATCCCGAGCCAATCAGCGACTTTTTCGACATGTTTTATATCGGCGAGGCGGAGACTAGGTACAGGACGCTGTTTGATTTGTATCTGGAGGGAAAAGAAAAGGGCTGGAACCGGAAAGAATTTTTGCAAAGGGCCGCGGGGATTCCCGGTATTTATGTCCCTTCTTTATATGAAGTGATTTATAAGGAAGACGGAACCATCGGGGGAAGAAAATCGCTTGTCCCCGGCATACCCGAAATTATTGAAAAGGAACTGGTAACGGATTTGACCAATACCTATTATCCAAAAAAGCCGGTGGTTCCTTTTATTAAAGTCGCCCAGGACAGGGTAGTGCTGGAAATCCAGAGAGGCTGCATCAGGGGATGCCGTTTTTGTCAGGCCGGTCAGTTGTACCGTCCGGTGAGGGAGCGGGATTTGGAGTGCCTTAAGCAGTATGCCATGGACATGCTGAAAAATACCGGACATGAGGAGATTTCCCTGAGTTCTTTAAGCTCCAGCGATTATTCGCTTCTCCCGGAGCTGCTCGACTTTTTAATTGAAAACTGCGGAAAACAGAAAATCAATATTTCCCTTCCTTCCCTCAGAATAGACGCTTTTTCCCTGGACGTAATGAACAAGGTTCAGGATGTGAAAAAAAGCAGCCTTACGTTTGCGCCGGAAGCCGGAAGCCAGAGGCTGAGAAATATTATCAACAAAGGATTGACCGAAGAGGTCATTCTGGAAGGGGCAAAAATGGCCTTTGAGGGCGGCTGGACGCGGGTAAAGCTGTACTTTATGCTTGGGCTTCCCTTGGAGACAGAGGAGGATATCAGGGGAATCGCGGATTTATGCAATAAAATAGCTGCTGTTTTTTATGAGACGGTTCCGAAAGAAAAGCGGACAGGCCGGGTACAGATTGTGGCCAGCACTTCCTTTTTCATTCCAAAACCCTTTACGCCCTTCCAGTGGGCGGCCCAGTGTACGAAAGAAGAATTTCTGGAAAAGGCGTATCTCACCAGATGCTCCATTGGCAGCGTGCTGAATCAGAAAAGCATTAAATACAACTGGCACGAGGCGGATGTGAGCGTGCTTGAGGGCATTATGGCAAGGGGAGACAGAAAATTAAATCAGGTAATACTGCGCGCCTATGAAAAAGGCTGTATTTACGACGCATGGAGCGAATATTACAAAAACGACGTCTGGTTCGACGCTTTTGAGGAATGCGGCGTTGACCCGGCTTTCTACACGGTCAGAAAGCGTCCGGAAGACGAAATATTCCCCTGGGATTTTATCGACTGCGGCGTCAGAAAAGAATTTCTTTTGCAGGAATGGCATAAGGCTGCGAAAGAGGAAATAACGCCCAACTGCCAGGAGCGTTGTAACGGCTGCGGCGCCGCCAGATACAAGACGGGCATCTGTGTAACGGATAAGTCCTATAGAAAGCAGTGACAGGAGAATGACTATGAAAGTGAGATTAAAATTTTCCAAATACGGCGCGCTCCGTTTTATCGGCCATCTGGACGTGATGCGGTATTTCCAGAAAGCCATCCGTAGGGCCGGAATTGATATCGCCTATTCGGAGGGCTTCAGCCCCCATCAGATTATGTCCTTTGCCGCTCCCTTATCCGTGGGCCATACAAGCAGCGGGGAATATTTTGACATTGAAGTAAATTCTTTTACGGACGAAGAGGATATGCAAAAAAGACTCAGTGAGGTAATGGCGGAGGGCATTGATATTTTAAAGGTGCGGCTCCTTCCCGAAAAGGAGGGCAACGCCATGGCAAGCGTGGCCGCGGCGGATTACCTGCTGTCCTTCAGGGACTGCTTTTCGCCGCCGCAAAACTGGAAAGAGGCGCTTTATGATTTTTACGCGAAGGAAACGATTTTGGCCGTAAAAAAGACCAAAAAGGGCCAGAGGGAAATCAATTTGAAGGAAGGCATCTACCGTCTGGAAATCCGGGAAGACGGCGTGTATATGCTGCTGGACGCCGGAAGCGGGAGCAACTTAAAGCCGGCCTTTGTGATGGAAGTCTTTTTTGAAAGGATGGGCGCAGCTCTTCCCGAATATCCTTTTCATATCCATCGAACAGAGACTTATAAGAGAAAGGAAAACGGGGATTTGGAACCTCTGATTCCATAAAAAGGAAAGAAGGGCGCCGCCCGGAGAAGACAGATGGGAAAAATTATTATTGTAAAACAGCCGGTATCCCAAAATGCCGGAAATTGCGGCAATCAGAATCAATGGGACGGACAGCAGAATTTCAGGCTCCTTTTGACTCTCTTTGACGAAAAACGGCCGTACCTGATGGAAACGGCTCCTCTGCTTACGGAAGAGGGAATCCTTGGCAGCATTTATCTGGCAAGGGTTCAGGACGTCGTTCCAGGGCTTAAGGGCGCTTTTCTTGCCGTCTCAAAAGGGGAAACGGTATATCTGCCACTGGCAAAGTGTCAGAAAATTTTGATTGCAAACAGACAAAATCCCGACCGGGAGGCGGACTGTGCGCAAAGCGGCGGCTTAAAGCGCGAAAGGGTTTTTGTCAGCGGCGAAAGCCTTAAACAGGGGGACGAGGTGGTGGTGCAAATCACGGGCGAAGCCCTGAAAACCAAACAGCCCACGGCATCGGAGCATCTTTCCCTTACGGGACAGTACTGTGTGTGCGGCTATTTCGGACACGGAATCCATTATTCCAAAAAGCTTAGTGAGGAAAAGAAAAAAGAAATTGATATGAAACTGAAAGAGCGGGATATGGAGGGGCGGAAGCGGTATCAGTTCACCGTCCGCACCAACGTCGGCGAACTTGGGGATTTGACGCCTCTTTTTGAGGAAATGGCGGATTTTATCAGGGTTTTTGATACCCTCACCGAAGTTTACAGGCACAGAACCTGCTATTCCCGGCTTTATCGGAAAGAAGCGGAGATTTTAAGCAGGATTAAGAATATCCCCCTTGACGCCTATGACGAGATTGTGACGGACGAGGAGGATGTTTACGGCCTGCTTGCGGACAATATCAGAGAAAAGCCCGTCCGTCTTTATAAAGACGCGCTCCTTCCGCTTGCAAAGCTGTACAGTCTGGAAACCCATTTAAAGGAAGCTTTGGGAAAAAGGGTCTGGCTGCCCTGCGGGGGCTATCTGGTGATTGAACCCACGGAGGCCATGACGGTAATTGACGTAAACTCAGGAAAAGCCGTAGGCAAAGGGAAAAAAAGTAAGAGCGACTACTTAACGGTCAATCTGGAGGCCGCAGGGGAAGTGGCAAGGCAGCTTCGGCTGCGCAATTATTCCGGAATGATTATGGTGGATTTCATCAGTATGGAAAAAGAGAGCGACAACAGGATTCTCCTTGAAAAGCTGGACAGGTTCCTCCGGGAGGATAAGGTTCCCGCAAGGCTTGTGGATATGACGGCTCTGGGCATTGTGGAAATCACCAGAAAGAAAGTGAGCAGGCCCCTTGCAGATTTTCTGTAAAAATGCTTGACAGTATTTTGACGATATGTTACATTTTATGAGTATGCCGCATAACGGGGCTTAAAAGGCTTGCAGTCAGCAGGTCTGCCGTAGTTAGCGAGTAAAATCAGTTTGGCTGATTAGTATAGGAGGTGCCATATGTACGCAATCATTGTAACGGGCGGAAAGCAGTATAAGGTTTCCGAAGGTGATGAAATCAAGGTGGAAAAGCTTGACGCAGCGCCGGGAGATACCGTAACCTTTGATAAGGTAATTGCTGTAAACGACAAAGAGCTTAAGGTAGCAGGAGATGTGGAGAATGCAAGCGTAACCGCAACCGTGGTTAAGCAGGACAGATTCCCCAAGGTTATCGTCTATAAGTATAAGAGAAAAACCGGCTATCATAAGAAGAATGGTCACAGGCAAGCATACACGCAGGTAAAGATTGAAAAAATCAATGCTTAACAATGACTACAATCACGATTACAAAATCCAAAACCGGGGAATATAAGAAGGTAACCTGTAAGGGACATGCCGGTTACGCGGACAGCGGAAGCGACATTGTCTGCAGCGCGGTTTCCCTGCTTGTCATCAACACCGTCAATTCGCTGGAACTTCTGACGAATACGCAGGCGGATGTCACAAGCAGCGAGGAGAAAGGCATCATCAAATGCTCCTTTAAGGAGGCTCCCGACGAAGGCGGAAAACTCCTTCTTGATTCCATGGTTCTTGGCCTTAGGAATGTCGCCGACGAGTACGGCGGCAGGTATTTAAAACTTAATTTCAGGGAGGTGTAAAACATGTTAAAGCTTAACCTTCAGTTTTTTGCTCATAAAAAAGGTGTTGGTTCCACAAAGAACGGCAGAGATTCCGAATCCAAGAGACTTGGTGCAAAGAGAGCTGACGGCCAGTTTGTAAAGGCAGGAAATATTTTATACAGACAGCGCGGAACGAAGATTCATCCCGGTATCAACGTGGGACGCGGCAGTGACGACACATTGTTTGCGCTGGTTGACGGCGTACTTCGATTTGAGAGAAAAGGAAGAGACAAGAAACAGGCTTCCGTATATCCTGTAGAAGAATAATGCATTTACTGGCTTCAAACATGTTTTTGTTTGAAGCCTTTTTTCACCGCGCGGCAGCACTTTTCACCGGCGCGGGTTTTGAAAGGGAAATGAAATGTTTGCGGACAGAGCGAGAATTTATGTGAGAAGCGGAAAAGGCGGCGACGGACACGTGTCTTTCAGACGGGAGAAATATGTTCCCAGCGGCGGCCCCGACGGCGGCGACGGGGGCAACGGGGGCAGCGTCATCCTTGAGGTGGACGAGGGGTTAA
>CAJTMZ010000011.1:36771-52536 GCA_910577445.1 uncultured Lachnospiraceae bacterium
GACGGATTACCGCCATGCCCGGAAATACCGCGCCGAGGACGGAGAAAACGGCAGCAAAAGAAACTGCCGCGGAAAAAACGGAAACGACTGTATTTTGAAAGTACCGGAAGGGACCGTCATCAAAGAGGCGGAGAGCGGAAAGGTGATTGCGGATATGTCCGGCGGTAACAGACGGTTTGTTCTGCTTGCCGGCGGCAGAGGCGGAAACGGAAACCAGCATTACGCCACAAGCACCATGCAGGCTCCCAAATACGCGCAGCCGGGGCAGCCCGCCAGAGAGCTGGAACTTCTCATGGAGCTTAAGGTGATTGCGGACGTGGGGCTGGTGGGATTTCCCAATGTGGGCAAGTCCACCTTTTTAACCAGAGTGTCCAATGCAAGACCTAAAATTGCCAATTACCATTTTACAACCCTTAACCCTCATCTGGGAGTGGTTGACCTTCCGGACGCGGGCGGCTTTGTTATCGCCGATATTCCGGGGCTTATCGAGGGCGCGTCACAGGGAGTGGGACTTGGTTTTGAATTTCTGCGCCATATTGAAAGAACAAGAGTGATTATTCATATTGTGGACGCGGCCGGAACCGAAGGCCGGGACCCCATCGCCGATATTTATGCCATAAATAAAGAACTGGAAAACTACAATCCCGAGATTGCCGGGCGGCCACAGGTGATTGCGGCGAACAAAACCGATATGATTTTTCCCGAAGAAGGGAAAAAGGACCCGGTACAGGTTTTAAAGGAAGAATTTGAGCCGAAGGGAATAAGCGTATTTCCGATTTCCGCCATCAGCGGAAAGGGCATCAGGGAACTTCTTTTTCATGTAAAGGAAATGCTGGATAAGTCGGAGAAAAAACCGGTGATTTTTGAGCAGGAATTTTTCCCGGAATATATGATATCCGGTTCGGACGAGCCCTATACGGTAACTTTCGACGAGGAAAAATCAGAATATATTGTGGAAGGCCCCCGGATTGAAAAGATGCTGGGCTATACGAATCTGGATTCGGAAAAAGGGTTTACTTTCTTCCAGAATTTCCTGAAAGAAAACGGCATTTTAGAGCAGCTTGAAGCTCTCGGAATAGGCGAAGGCGATACCGTCAGAATGTACGGACTGTCCTTTGATTACTATAAATAACAGCATCTGCAGAAAGTACACGGAGGTTACCAATGACAAGTAAACAGCGCGCATATTTAAAAAGTCTTGCCGCTCCTTTGGAATCCACGCTTCAAATAGGAAAGTCCGGCCTGACGCCGGAGGTGACGGAGGCCGTAAGGGAAGCCTTCAACACCAGGGAGCTGCTGAAGATAAATGTGTTAAAGTCCTGTATGGACGATATCAGAACTACGGCCGATATTCTCTCCGAGAGAACCGCCTCCCAGGTAGTGCAGGTAATCGGCAAAAAGATTGTTCTCTATAAAGAAAGCAGGGACAATAAAAAGATAGAACTCCCCTGAACAAAAACGCCGCGGGATTTGCAGAAATGAGGGAACTATGGAAAAAAAAGTCGGTATTATGGGCGGCACGTTCAATCCCATTCACAACGGGCATCTGATTCTGGCCGAATCCGCAAGGGAAGCCTTTGGACTTGACGAAATTATTTTTATGCCCAGCGGCAATTCCTATATGAAGGATGCCTCTTCCATTCTGGATAAGGATACGCGGGCGCATATGACAGAGCTGGCAATTAAGGACAATCCTTATTTTCACTTATCCCGCATGGAGTTAGAGCGGGAAGGCCCTACCTATACCTGCGATACCCTGGCGCAGTTAAAGGCGCAGGACGGAAAAAGCCGTTACTTTTTTATCATGGGAGCGGATAATCTGTTTATCCTTGAAAAATGGAAAAATGCGGCGTATATTCTGCAAAACTGCGTGATAGCCGCCGCCGCGCGGGGAGAAGAGGCGGACGGGGATATCAGAAGGGAAGCCGGCCGGTTAAGGGATTGTTATCAGGCGGATATCAGGCTTTTACTGCAGCGGCGGATAGATATTTCTTCCCTTGAAATCAGGGAAAGGATTTTAAAGGGCCAAAGCGTCCGTTACCTGCTTCCCCAAAGCGTTTTTGCGTATATAAAGGAGAGAGGGCTCTACCGGCCCGTAACCGTCTGACGGTAAAATACGCGGAACGCAACGCAAGCAGACGGGCAGGACTTATCAACATTTTGTCATGGAGGAAAAGGTGAAGACCGTTGATATTGATAAGATAAAGAAAAAAATGGAGAAAGAGCTGGACGCAAAGCGTTTTGAGCATACCCTTGGCGTCGCGTATACGGCGGCGGCTCTTGCGATGTGTCATGGGGAGGATATGTTCAAGGCGCAGGTCGCCGGGCTTTTACACGATTGCGCAAAATGCATGAGCAACGAAAAGAAGCTGGAGATTTGCGAAAAGCATCATATTAAGGTGACGGAGGTTGAGAAGCAGAATCCGTTTCTGCTACACGCAAAGGTAGGAAGTTATCTGGCCGGAAAGCGCTATCATGTGCAGGACGAGGACGTCTTAAATGCGGTTTTAAACCACACAACCGGACGCCCCGAAATGTCAAGGCTTGAAAAAATTATTTATATCGCGGATTATATCGAGCCGGGCAGGAAACATGCCCCCAATCTTTCCCAGGTGCGGGAGCTTGCTTTCCATGATTTGGACGAGGCGCTTTTGCGGATTCTGGAAGACACGCTGGATTATCTTCAAAGCATAGAAAGCCCTATAGACCCTCTGACACAGAAAACTTATGATTACTATATTAAGCATCTGCCGCCGGACAAAACCGGCCAGGACAGTCAGACGGCGGGAGAGATAATCCTGCCAAAAAACGGCAGAAGAAAAAGAGAACAGGGAGGAAGCAAATGGAAGACTTTTCCGAAAAAAAAGTAAAGGAAATGGCCGCTCTTGCCATAGAAGCCTTGGAGGATAAAAAGGCTGAGGATATCAGAGTAATTGACATCAGTCAGGTTTCCGTGATTGCGGATTATTTTATTATTGCCAACGGCACCAATAAAAGCCAGATACAGACGCTTTCCGACGCCGTGGAGGAAAAGCTTGGAAGAGCGGGATACCTCTTGAAGCAGAAAGAAGGATTCAGAAATGCCAACTGGGTGCTTCTGGATTTCGGCGACATTATCGTCCATGTTTTCGACAAGGAGAACAGGCTCTTTTATGACCTTGAAAGAATCTGGCGGGACGGAAAAACAGTGGATGCGGAAAGCTTCCGCTAAATGTATAAATATGCAAAAAGGAACCGCTGCTTTAAACGGTTCCTTTTTTTAACGGGACGGACTTATGTCCGTTTCCCTCTTTGCTGCTTACGCGCGGTTAAAAAGGAATTTTCTATTCCCTGGCTCTTTCGGGACCGCCCGCATACATATAAAAAGTAAGCAGGTAAAGGCCGCTGATACCCACAAGCGCATAGACAATCCTGGCAATCCAGGACATATTTCCAAACAGAAAAGATACAAGGTCAAAGGAAAAAAATCCGATGAGTCCCCAGTTGACGGCACCTATAATGGCAATTGTAAGTGCAACACAGTCCAGACATTTATTGTTCATTTCGCACACCTCCATAAGAATTTTCATAAAGCCTGATTTTTTTAAGGCTGTCAGTTTTATTTTCCCCGACGATTAAAAAAATATGCCTGTTCTTTTGCAGGCATATAAAAAAACACAAAAAAAAACGCAGAAAAGATAAATTTTTAAGATGTAAGTTGACAATGCCATATATTTGGAGTATTATTGCACTTGAAAATAAATCATAGAGGAGGAATAATTATGAGAAAATTCAAAAAAGAAATCAGTCTTTTTCTCGTAGCTGCAATGACAATGCTGATGCTTGCAGGCTGCGGCGGCAATGACGCTTCGTCAAATTCCGGCGCAGACAACGCCGCTGCCGGGACAGAGACCACAGACGACAGCGCTGCCAATGCGGACAATGCTTCTTCTGACAACGGTTCAGAGAGCGCAGGCGCTGCGGAAGGCGGTGCCTTTAAGATTGGCGCAATCGGCCCTATCACAGGAAGCGCCTCTGTTTACGGCCTTGCCGTTCAGAACGGAGCAGACCTTGCCGTAAAGGAGATTAACGCCGCAGGCGGTATCGCCGGTTTCCAGATTGAGTACAACTTCCAGGATGACGAGTGCGACAACGAAAAGTCCGTCAATGCATACAACACATTAAAGGACTGGGGAATGCAGATGCTGGTAGGAACGACCACAAGCGGCTGCTGTATCGCGGTTGCTGCCGAGTCCGCCAACGATAATCTTTTCCAGCTTACCCCTTCAGGCTCTTCCGTTGACATCATCAGCGGAAACGACAACGTATTCCAGGTCTGCTTTACAGACCCTAACCAGGGAGTAGGCGCGGCAGAATATATCGGAAGCAACAAGGTTGCGGAAAAGGTTGCCGTTATCTATGACAGCTCTGACGTGTATTCTTCAGGTATTTACGAGAAATTCGTTCAGGAAGCTGCGAACCAGCCCTTTGAAATCGTATCATCGGAGGCTTTTACCGCCGACAACAAGACGGATTTTTCCGTACAGATTCAGAAAGCAAAGGACGCCGGAGCAGACCTTGTATTTTTACCTATTTATTATACGGAGGCTTCCTTAATCCTGACACAGGCAAACAGCATGGGATATGAGCCCAAGTTCTTTGGCTGCGACGGTCTTGACGGTATCCTCAACGTGAAAAATTTTGACGTTTCTTTAGCTGAGGGCGTTATGCTGCTCACACCTTTTGCCGCTGACGCGGAAGATGAAGCGACCAAGTCCTTTGTAACAGCTTATAAGGAAGCTTACGGAGATACTCCGAACCAGTTTGCCGCCGACGCTTACGATGCTGTTTATATTATGAAAGCTGCCATCGAAAAGAGCGGCGCGACGCCTTCTGACAGCGTTTCCGACATCTGCGAAAAGATGAAAGGCGCTATGCCTGAAATTACCGTAGACGGTCTTACCGGCGCGGCAATGTCATGGGACAGCGACGGAGCGGTAAACAAGTCTCCCAAGGCTATGGAAATTGTAAACGGCAACTATTCTTTAATTCAGTAATACTCTTTTTTCATAAATAAAAGCCAAAGAGGGTTGTCAGACAGGCAGCCCTCTTTTATTTGATTAATACTTGCAAGCCAGGTACGATACTGCTATACTGAATTAACAGCTTTTTACAAGAGTAGAGAGAAAGGCGTGGTTTTTGATATGAGTTTTATATCCTATTTAATCAATGGAATCAGTCTGGGAAGCGTGTATGCAATCATAGCCCTGGGCTATACGATGGTTTACGGTATTGCCAAGATGCTGAATTTTGCGCACGGCGACGTCATTATGGTAGGCGGTTTTGCGGTCTTTTTCGCGGTCAGTATGCAGGGGCTTCCAACCATCGTGGGAATTTTGCTGGCGGTTATACTGTGCACCCTGCTTGGCATTACCATAGAATATATTGCTTACAGGCCGCTGCGTCAGGCTGCCTCGTCGCTGGCCGTTTTAATTACGGCAATCGGAGTAAGTTATTTTCTTCAGAATGTTGCATTGATTATTTTCGGGGCCAACACGAAAGCGTTTACCTCTGTGGTTACCATTCCTGCCCTTAAGCTGGCGGACGGACAGATAATTATTTCAGGCGAAACCATCGTTACGATTATTTCCTGTATCATTATTATGACAGGACTTTCGCTGTTTATAAATAAGACAAAAGCTGGTCAGGCAATGCTGGCGGTTTCCGAGGATAAGGGAGCGGCCCAGCTTATGGGAATCAATGTAAACAGAACCATATCCCTTACCTTTGCCATCGGCTCCGCGCTGGCCGCCATTGCGGGTATGCTGCTGTGTTCCGCCTATCCTTCCCTTACGCCGTATACAGGCTCCATGCCGGGTATCAAGGCTTTTGTGGCGGCGGTATTCGGCGGAATCGGCTCGATTCCGGGCGCCCTTTTGGGAGGCATTGTGCTGGGCGTTATTGAAATACTCGGCAAAGCCTATATTTCCTCCCAGATGGCCGACGCGATTGTGTTTATGGTTCTAATTGTCGTTCTTCTTGTGAAGCCTACGGGGATTCTGGGCAAAAAGATTCAGGAAAAGGTTTAGGAGGGCGGACTGGTGAAAAAATTAAAACTTGGAAAATATGCAAAGGATAACATTATCACCTACGGCATGATAATTCTTGTTTATATCGTGATGCAGATACTGATAGGCACGGGGAATATCTCCAGCCTGATGCAGGGACTTCTGGTGCCCCTTTGCGTATATGTGATTCTTGCGGTATCCTTAAACCTGACGGTAGGGATTTTAGGAGAGCTCAGCCTTGGACATGCCGGATTTATGTGCGTGGGCGCGTTCGTGGGAGCGTTCTTTTCAAAGTGCACGCAGGATGTGATTACCGCGGACCTGCCCCGGTTTATTCTGGCCATTTTACTGGGAGCCTTATCGGCCGGCGTGGTGGGCTTTTTGATTGGAATGCCGATTTTAAGGCTCAGAGGCGATTACCTTGCCATTGTTACCCTTGCATTCGGAGAAATCATCAAGAATATTATCAATGTATTATATATAGGAAAGGACAGCCGTGGTCTTCACTTTTCCTTAAAGGACTCCCTGTCTCTTGGACTGGAAGAGGATGGGATGGTGATTATCAACGGCGCCCAGGGCATCACGGGAACGCCTAAAAACGCCACCTTTACCATCGGGATTGTTCTCATTGTGATAACGCTTATTATTGTCCTGAATCTGATTCGCTCAAGGGACGGACGGGCAATTATGTCTATCAGGGACAATCTGATTGCGGCGGAGTCCATTGGAATCAATATTACAAAGTACAAGCTGATGGCTTTTTCCGTTTCCGCGGCTTTGGCGGGAATTGCCGGCGTTCTTTATTCCCATAATCTGAACAGCCTTATGGCGACGCCGAAAAACTTCGGATACAATATGTCGATTATGATTCTTGTTTTTGTGGTGCTTGGCGGAATCGGAAACATAAGAGGTTCCATGATAGCGGCTGTAGTGCTTACGCTGCTTCCTGAGCTCCTTCGAGGATTAAGCGATTACCGTATGCTGATTTATTCCGTTATTCTGATTGTAATGATGCTGTTTAACTGGAGTCCCAGGCTGATTTATCTGCGGGAGAAATACTCCCCTAAGCGGCTGTTTAAGAAAACCAGGGAGGTGCGTTAGATATGGCATTATTGGAGGTTAAAAACTTAAGCATTTCTTTTGGCGGTCTTCAGGCTGTGGACGACTTTGAGATTTCCATTAAAAAAGGACAGCTTTACGGGCTGATTGGGCCCAACGGCGCCGGTAAGACCACGGTATTTAATCTGCTCACAGGTGTGTATAAACCGGATGAAGGAATGGTAATGCTGGACGGGCAGAATATTACCGGTCTGAAAACCATAGAAATAAACAAAGCCGGCGTTGCAAGAACGTTCCAGAATATCAGGTTATTTAAAAATTTAAGCGTACTGGATAACGTGAAGGCAGGACTTCACAATCATTACAAATATTCCGCCGTTACGGGAATCTTAAGGCTCCCTAAGTATTTCAGCATGGAAAAAGCCATGAACGAAAAGGCCATGGAGCTTTTGAAGGTTTTTGAACTTGAGGGAGAGGCCGGCTATCTTGCCGCCAATCTTCCTTACGGCAAGCAACGCAAGCTTGAAATCGCAAGAGCCCTTGCCACGGAGCCGAAGCTTCTTCTTCTGGACGAACCGGCGGCGGGAATGAATCCGAACGAGACAATGGAGCTGATGAACACTATCCGTTTTGTCAGGGATAACTTTGATATGACGATTCTTTTAATTGAGCATGATATGAAGCTGGTGTCAGGCATCTGTCAGGAACTGACTGTGCTGAACTTTGGAAGGATTCTCTCTAAAGGACCTACAAGTGAGGTCTTAAACGACCCTCAGGTTATCACGGCATACCTGGGAGAATAGCTTGGCAATGTAGGAGGAATAAGCGATGGCAATGCTTGAGATAAAGGATTTGCAAGTATATTACGGAGTGATTCAGGCAATTAAAGGGGTAAACTTCGAGGTAAACGAAGGGGAAGTAATTGCCTTAATCGGCGCTAACGGCGCCGGAAAAACCACGATTCTGCATACGATTACGGGACTTCTGGAAGCCAGAAAGGGTACGGTCACCTTTGACGGAAAGGATATCACAAAAGTACCGGCGCATAAAATCGTTACCATGGGTATGGCCCACGTACCGGAGGGAAGACGGGTATTCGCCAATCTTTCCGTTCTTCAGAATCTGAAAATGGGAGCGTACACCCGTAAGGATAAAAACGAGATTGAACAGACCCTGCAGACGGTTTACAAACGCTTTCCCAGGTTGGAAGAGCGTCAGAACCAGCTTGCAGGAACTTTAAGCGGAGGAGAGCAGCAGATGCTGGCCATGGGGCGGGCCCTTATGTCCCACCCGAGAATACTTCTGATGGACGAACCCTCCATGGGACTTTCTCCTATCTTTGTCAATGAAATCTTTGACATTATAAAGGAGGTCAGCGCCGGCGGAACCACGGTGCTTTTGGTCGAACAGAACGCCAAAAAAGCGCTTTCCATTTCAAACAGAGCTTATGTGCTTGAGACAGGTAATATTGTACTTGAGGGCAAAGCGAAAGAGCTTCTTAACAACGATTCCATCAAGAAAGCATATCTGGGAGAATAAACCTTATAAAAAGGGGGTAGCGGTAAATGAAAGAAGGAATTGTAATTACTATTGCAAGGCAGTACGGGAGCGGTGGACGCACCATAGGCAAAATGCTTGCGGAAAAGATGGGCATCCATTATTACGACAAGGAACTGATGAAGCTGGCTTCAGAGGACAGCGGAATCAACGAGGCGCTTTTTGTGAGCGCGGATGAAAAGATAAAAAGCACCAGACTTTTTAAGATTGCCCACAATATTTATCAGGGCGAGCTGATTCCGCCCGAAAGCGACGATTTTGTTTCCACGCAGAATCTTTTTAACTATCAGGCTAAAATCATCAAACAGCTTGCCAGCGAAGAGTCCTGCGTGATTGTAGGACGGTGCGCGGATTTCATTTTGAAGGACTATGACAATGTGCTGAGCGTGTTTATCCACGCGCCGCATGATTACTGCATGGAACAGGCTGCCATAAAGCAGAAGAAGATGTCTTTAAGGGAACTTGAAAAGTTTATTCTGAAAACGGATAAGCACAAAGCGGAATATTACAAATACTATACCGGCAGGGACTGGACGGACGCAAGAAACTATGATTTATGTCTGGACAGCTCAAAGCTGGGATTTGACAGGTGCGTGGAGGAAATTATTTCCTATATCGGAGTAAGGTTCCGGTAGAGCCTAAGAATACTTAAAACTTTAGAAATTATTTTATCAGTCATTTCTTATTATTGAGAACAGACAGTAACTTATCCGGAAAGGTGTATTTTAAGAACTGCAAATACGCCTTTCCGGTCTTTATATGGGTAATTTTAATATATTTTCATCACTAAAAATTTCCATCACTGGAAGATGCGGAACACGCCGAATACCTTGCCAAGAATCTGGCAGTTCTCTACGATAATCGGCTCCATCGTGTCGTTTTCGGGCTGCAGCCTGATATGACCGTCCTCCTTATAAAAAGTCTTGACGGTAGCGGAATCATCAATGAGAGCTACTACCATATCTCCGTTAGACGCCGTCTGACAGGCATTCACAAAAATCCGGTCGCCGCTCAGAATACCGGCGTTAATCATGGAATCCCCCTTGACATTTAAGACAAAAGACTGTCCGTTGGGAACAATTTCAGCGGGAACAGGAAGATAGCTGTCGATATTTTCCTCGGCAAGAATAGGCGTGCCGGCTGCAACCTGTCCAATTACCGGCAGACTGACCATTTCCGTGCGCACCATCTGAAAGTTATCGTCACAGATTTCTATTGCTCTGGGCTTTGTGGGGTCCCTTCTGATATAGCCGTTTTTTTCAAGGGTCTCAAGATGGGAATGAACGGATGAAGTCGATTTCAACTGGACGGCTTCGCAGATTTCCCTCACTGACGGCGGGTATCCCCTCTTTAAAATTTCTTCTTTAATATAATCCAGAATTTCCTGTTGTTTATTGCTGATTTTTCCGTATGCCATTCGGGTTCCTCCTTTACTTTGTAAATTAAGTATATCATAAAACAAACAGAATGGCAAACATATATTCCAAATATTTGTTCGGTTTTTTCGTAAAATCTATTGACATATGAATGTGTGTTCGATATAATCACACTATAAGAACAACTGTTCGCAACCAATGTTCGCATTTTACATTTATAAGGAATAGAAACGGAGGTGTGATTATGGGCAGGGATATGAGAGAACTCAGAATCAGGAATAATAAAATCAGGAGAAGAAGAGAGCTGCGCAGACATGTTTTTACAGGGCTTGTCACGACAGTACTGGTGATTGGCTGTTCCCTGCTCTTTTTCAGCTTAAAAATCAGCGCCCAGAGCAGAGCGGACGTTCAATCTAAATATTATAAGAGCATTCAGGTACAGGAGGGCGATTCTCTGTGGAATTATGCCGGGCTGTACGGCGACAGCAGATATTATGACAGCCGCAGTGATTACATTAAAGAAGTTTCCGCAGTGAATGCCCTTAAGGATGACCGGATTACTGCCGGCCAGTATCTGATTCTTCCTTATTATGACGCCGGTTATGATACCTGTTATGATGCCGGTTTGAAATAAGGAGCATATTATTTTTCACGAAGCTGAACCGCTTTTGCAGCCTTTCTGCGGTTATTGTCCTCAATGGCCGCATAGTGCTTTCTGGTGGTATTTACGTCTTTATGCCCGAGAACGTCCGCAACCAGATAGATATCGCCTGTTTCCTGATAGAGGGCCGTTCCGTAAGTGCTTCGTAATTTGTGGGGCGTTATTTTCTTAAGGGAGGTTACGTTTGCGGTATATTTCTTTACCAGGTTCTCTACCGCGCGCACTGTAATGCGGCGGTTCTGCATAGATAAAAACAAAGCGTTTTCATGGCCTTCCAGGGGAATCTCATGGTGCCTTTTCTCAAGATAGTCATGGAGGGCGTCGGCAACCTCGTCCCCAAAGTATACAACGGCCTCATAGCCGCCCTTGCGCCTGATTTTGATTCCGTTATTTTTAAAATCCACGTCGTTGATGTCCAGTCCGACGCACTCGGAAACACGGATTCCCGTCCCCAGTAACAGGGTAAGAAGGGCCACGTCGCGCAGCTTTGTCTTATTGTGATATTTAAGCTGGCTTTTGGTGAGCTTTTCACCTTCCTCCACCTGGTCCAGTAAAATAGCGACCTCGTCCACATCCAGACGGATAATCTGCTTTTCGTGCTGTTTGGGTATGGGAACAAGAGCGGCCGGATTGGTTTTTATGAGTTCCGAGCGGAAATAATAATTATAAAAGCTTTTAAGAGCGGAAAGTTTTCTCTTTTTTCCCCGCTCGTTATTGCTGTATTCTTTTCCGTCCTTAACATAGTAGGTAATGTAATCCAGATATTCCTCAATGTCTTCCCTTGTTATCCTGTCAAGCACTGATATGGGAAAATCCGTAATCTTCATGTCGCGGCAGGCGCTGTTCTGGGAATGAAGAAATTCAAAAAACACGCGCAGGTCATAGGCATATGCCAGCCGTGTTCTGGAGGAAGTGTATTCCCGGACGCCTCTAAAAAACTGTTTGCAGAAAGAGGGGAGAGTGGATTCCACCTCCCGCATTCTCAGCGTGTTTAAGTTGTTTTGTTCGTCATGGTAATTTTTGCTGTTTTCCATTTTAGATATTCCATTCTTTTATTTCGTTTTGTATGGCGGTGAACATTCTTTCCTTTACGCCGGGGGTATCCTGGTTCAGGCTCTTAAGAACGTTCTTGATATATTCCCGTTTGGTGTTGCCGTCCGCCGGGCAGGGGCTTTTTACCACGGGGATTTGAAATTTGTTGACAAATCCCACAACATCGGCTTCATTCATGTAGATAAGCGGCCTGATGACGGTCAAATCCATGCGGTCTAAATAGGTGACCGGATGAAATGTGTGGATTCTTCCCTCAAAAATCAGTGACATCATCATGGTTTCCACCACATCGTCCTTGTGATGGGCATAGGCCACCTTATTGCACCCGGCTTTTTTAATTGCCTCGTTCAGCGCGCCTTTCCGCATCTTTGCGCAGAGTGAACAGGGATTGGTTTCTTTGCGCTGGTTGAAGATAATATCCGCAATATCCGTTTTGACTATGGTGTATTCTATATTCAAATCATGGCACAGCGTTTTGATTTCCTCGAGATTCAGATTCTGGAATCCCAAATCCACCGTGACCGCATGGAGGGTAAAATGTTCGGGATAAAACCGCATGAGTCCGTGAAGTCCGTAAAGGAGGGTCAGGCTGTCCTTTCCCCCGGAGATACCGACAGCAATGTGGTCGCCGTTTTCAATCATATGGTAGTCATCCACGGCGCGGCGGATGTAACTGAGTACTCTCTGTAATGTCATTTCCTGATATTTCTTTCCTTTGCATGTATTTTAGTTTTTCTTCATAATTCTACCACATTTAATGAATTCTATCATAGTATCTTTTCAAAAAAAATGTTATACTTTTTATCATAGAAACATACGCAAAAGGAGTCTGCAGATTTTATGAAGTTACCATTTAACAAACGTTATGTATGCATCGGTATTACGTCTTTTCTTGTCATAGCAGCGTCTATCTGCTTTTATTATCTGGTTTTCCATGGCGACCGTTTTTCGGCTCAGGTCAACACCTTTTTCAAAATTGTAAGCCCTGTCATGTATGGCATCATTTTCGCCTATCTGATGACTCCGCTGGTAAACGGAATTGAAAACCGCTTCCTGATACCCGTCCTTAAAAGGGGAAATCAGCCAGTTTCCGGTAAACAAAAAAAGTATATCAGGACGCTGTCCATTTTACTGACAATTTGCATTGTGGGAATGTTGATTTACGGTTTCTTTTCGATACTGATTCCGAATCTGATAAAGAGCGTGAAGAGTATTTCCTACCAGTTCCCTTATTATGAACAGAACCTTATCAACTGGTCGGCGAAATTTCTGGAGGATAACCCGGACATCGAAAAAATATTTTACAATTTCCTTGATACCTACTATGAGGAATTTATGGGTTACTTAAACGACAGCATCGTGCCCCAGCTTGAAACCCTGTTAAAGCACGTTTCCCTGAGCCTGATAAGCGCCCTTAAGGTGCTCTGGAATTTCATTATCGGCGTGATTATCTCCATTTATGTGCTTTTCAGCAAGGAGGTATTTGCAGGACAGGCAAAGAAAATCACTTTTGCGCTGTTTGGCGCCCCCACCGCCAATCAGTTCATTAAGGACGCGCGCTTTATCAGCGATACGTTTATAGGGTTTATCAGCGGAAAAATCATCGATTCCATTATCATCGGGTTCATATGTTTTGCGGGAACCAGTATCCTGAAAATACCTTACGCCCTGTTAGTAAGCGTGATTGTAGGCGTGACGAACATTATCCCGTTTTTTGGCCCGTATCTTGGAGCCATCCCAAGCGCCATCCTTATTTTAATGGTGAACCCCTTAAGATGCGTTTACTTTATCATCTTTATTTTGTTTTTGCAGCAGGTGGACGGCAATGTGATTGGGCCTAAGATTCTGGGTCAGTCCACGGGTCTGTCCGGATTCTGGGTGATTTTTTCCATCACGGTGTTTGGCGGGATTTGGGGGATTCCCGGCATGATTATCGGCGTCCCTTTCTTTGCCGTGCTTTACGCGATGATTCGCCGCCGGACAAACAAACTCCTGCAAAAAAGAGGGCTGCCAACGGAAACCCAAAAGTATCAGGAGGTTGATTATATCGCCGAAAATGATGTCTTTATTCCCAAATGTACGGAGGAACAGACCACTTTCTTTAAGCTGAAAATTCCTTCGTTTGTTAAAAAAGATAATAAGAAAAAAGAGGAAAAATAATGAAATTTGTTATTCAAAGAGTTGAGAGGGCCAGCGTGGCCGTGGAAGGAAAAACCGTGGGAGAGATTGGCAGAGGATTTCTGGTACTTGTGGGCGTCTGCGATTCCGATACCTTTGAAATCGCGGATAAAATGCTGAGCAAAATGCTCCGCCTGCGGATATTTGCGGATGAAAACGACAAGACTAACCTCGACTTAAAAAGTGTCGAAGGCGGATTGTTAATTATTTCACAATTTACGCTATATGCAGATTGCCGCAAGGGAAACCGTCCTTCCTTCACCAGGGCCGGCAAGCCTGAATTTGCCAGGGAAATGTATGAGTATATTCTGAAAAAATGTTCCGAAGAGGTTTCATGCGTCGCGTCCGGCGTCTTTGGCGAGCACATGGACATTTCGCTTATGAACAGCGGGCCTTTTACGATTGTCCTGGATTCGGATGAAATCTGCAGGTAAACTTTAAAACTCTGCAATTTAAAATTTCTGCCGTCAAATATTAATATGATGGAATTTATAATATTATGATGGAATTTATAATATAAAGGAGCTTATTTATGGATATCAAAGTCGCGGCTCCGGGAATTATCGGGCTTGTAATATTTGTTATTGTATTTAATGTATATCACATAATAAAAATCAGGAAACGGAAAAAGAACCAGTCAAACGCCGTCCGGGAGTTTCAGACCAATTATAAAAGGAATGCAAAAGAAAAGCCGGCGCAGACAGACGAACACATAAGGTTCATCACAAAGTATAACAGTTCCGTTGATTTTGTGGACAAGAGCACATTTATAAGCGAGGCCGCAGAACAGGTAAAAAATCAAAGCGGGGAAATCGGCAAAATTGCAAAGACAAGGTCTGCAAAAGAAAAAGCCAAAAAGGACTGGTTTACATAATTTACTTATGTAAACCATATTAACTATTCGTTAAACTTAGGTTTTGCGAATAGTTGGACGCCGCTCTCCACAACCAAAAACTGACAAAAAAATGCTTTCTTTTGCCGCGGCACCCCGGGAGCCGTCGTTCGGTAAAAGAAAGCATTTTTTATTTTTTCAATTATTCTTTGCTTCAAAATCCTCAATGTACTGGATAAGTAATTTTACGGTGCCTTCAACGCCAAGAACGCTGCTGTTTATGCATAAGTCGTAGCTGTCAGCCCGGCCCCATTTTTTGGAGGAATAATAGTTGTAGTAGCTTTGACGCTGTTTGTCCTTTTTAATGCAGGTGTCTTTGGCCTTGGCAGCGTCCATATTATACTTTTCCATAATCCGCTTAATCTTGCATTCCTCATTTGCATAGATAAAAACATGCACACAGTTTTTCAAATCGCTGAGGGCATAATCCGCGCAGCGTCCTACAATGACGCAGGGCTCCTCGCTGGCTATTTTCTTGATGGTGTCAAACTGTGCCAGAAAAACTTTGTGGCTGATGGGCATATCCACGAAATGCGACGCGTTATACCCGAAAGAATAGGTGTCCATAACCAGATTATAAAGAAATGAGCTGGTAGGTCTCTCATCATGGTTTTCAAGCATTTCCTCACAAAATCCGCTTTCCTTTGCCGCCCTGCTGAGCAGTTCTTTATCATAGCATTTAATACCAAAGTATTCCGCCACTTTTTCCCCGATTTCACGACCGCCCGAACCATATTGGCGTCCAATTGTAATTATAGTATTCATCCCAATTCCTCCTTTTTCAAAACTATATTGTATATTATACACGAAAATAGAGAGAAATTCAATGTATTGTCAGAAAATTTGTCAAAAGGCCGGTAAAATATTCCGGCAGGGGTGCGTCTGTTTCCACATATTCTCCGCTTATCGGATGACGGAAACCAAGGATTTTCGCATGGAGGG
>CAJTMZ010000012.1:0-6179 GCA_910577445.1 uncultured Lachnospiraceae bacterium
TCCGGAGGCCGGGTGTGGGCAGAGCCCACGTAAAATCTTCCTGCTGCTAATGCCTGATTGGTATGCAAAAAAATCAAAACAGATGTATAAAAAAGAAACAGCTGGTAATACTATTATCAGAAAGAAATTTCGACAACATAGATGTTACGCTATTCGACAACAAATTTCTACATATCTGATTCATATCAGGAAAGATTATTTCCCCATAGACACAAGATTTTTTACAGCCTCGAATAAACCACTGGAATTGATTTTAAGCCTGCTTAAAAACAGGCTTAAAATCCTAACCCTCTTTCCAGTATTTTTCTACCAGCCTTTCCGCCTGATTCGCAAATTCCGGGAATTTGCTACGGATTTTAAGGACTGCATTATCCTTTGTTTCATGGAGCTCTTTCAATATTTCCACGACAACTTTTATGTCCTCTTCCTTTACACTGTCTACAATGCTGTCAATCCAGTCTCCCAATGTCATATATCCCGCCTCCACTTCCGGCAGATTCTTTACTTTCCTTACATAATAATCTATCTTTCTGGTTGCGTCATCCACCGCATTTTTACTATCACTATTTTGGATATATTTTAACATATTTTTTATTGCCTGGCTACCGCCTTTTTGTCCTTTTGTGTTGAAGTATATAAATTGAAGCCCGTCGTCATACTCCATATCCGGTATTTCCTCACATTTGTTGCGAACCGTATACATCATATAGTCTCTGCCGAATATGTCGTAATTCGTAATTGTTATCACATACAGATTTGGAATTTCCGAAAAATCTTTAAGCCCTCTTTTTACATACCTTCCGTCTATCTTTGCCTGATAGTATCTGTTATGCTTCGGCAGGTGAAGCCCGTCCTTAAGATGCGGCTCCATGTCGTATATGTTTGTTACGGTTCCCTCGTCATATTCCGTAATTTCCACATCCATCCGGATTCCCCGCAGTTCCGGCGTTGCTGCCGGAATAACCTGCTGTGCCAGCACACGGACTGTTTTTAGTTCTTTTCCAAGCAAAACGGACAGCAGCAGCCGGTAAAACGGCTCGCCCAATTCCCTGTTGGAAGCAATTGCGTTTGACAGGAAATTGTCAATCAAGTCAAGCTCCTGCAGCGTCTTTTTGGTATATCCCATACCTCCTCCTTCCGGCAGCGTACGATAGATATACTCGACACAGGCTTATCCAATGTACCGGTTATCTCCATCCTGCCTTTTATCATTTTAATTTTCTTCCGTGAATTTCCGGCGAGATGCCGATACAGATTTCTTCCTTACCGGACAATTCCGATATTATAAGGAAAAAACAAAAGATTCACTTTGAATTGATGGATTTAATATAACAGAAAATATACCAATTGACAATCTGTTTTTGAAATGTTACACAGTAAAAGCCTATTTATCGCTAAGAGAAAGACAAACATCCCGAAAAATATCCCATTGCATTTTTGTAAATGCCGCGAAATCTTCAATCCAGCCACTTTCTACTTTTCTTTCCCTAAAATCATATATTATATTTATTTCTATACCATAACTATCTGCAAAATCCTTAACTGTATCTATTGCCCTTTTATATGGACTTGATAAAACAACATCAATATGCTTATCTGCCAGAAATTCAGTAACCAATTTTCTGTCTTCCATTCCTTTTGAAGATAATTCTCGAAGGTCGTCATTATGATTATTATAATTGGGCTCTGCATGGCGAACGAAATATACTTTTGTCACAACAATACCTCCCCATAATCAATCAGAAAGAACATTTTTCGCTGCCATCACTACACAAACATGAAGTTTACATTTCCGTTTTCGGTAGAGATAAGTTCTATAATAAAGTATGTATTCTCAGCATAATTATAAAAACGGCCTCATATTCTCCAGCACCACCTCATATCCGTTGGCGTACATATGAATCCCTTCCACCGTAAACTCTTTTTTCAGTTTCCCGGCTTCGTCCGTCAGCCCCTGATTTACATTGATAAAATGGCAGCCCATTCTGCCGGCCATCTCCTCCACCGCTTTATTGGCAATGGAAATGTTTTCATTGGTGCGGGTGAGGAACATTGTTTTTGCCCATTCCCCTTCGGGGAGCTTATCCGTCTCATTGACCGGGTAATATGCCATCATATAGATTTCGGCTTCGGGAAGTCTCTCCCGTATCTGCGAAATGATTTTTCCGTAATTCTCCATCAGCTTTTCGAGCCGGTATCCCTGGCTTCCGATATCGTTTGTCCCTATATTGATGAATATTTTCCGGGGTTTTAAGGCAAATACCATCTCCTCCATGTTCCGCAGCATATCCTCTGTGGTAAAGCCTCCGATTCCCCTGTTGTAAACCACCTGACTCATCCCTCTTGTCATAAGCAGCTCATTGACGGGAAACTGCTCCATCAATGACGAACCTGTAAAAAGAATTTCTCCCTTTTTCGCGTTTTGATTTAAGATGCGGAAGCGCTCCAGCTTCTCCTGCTGGTCGCGAAGCATCTGTTCCTGATGAAATTTAAAAAAATCGTTAGTTTCCATCCCTTTACTCCTCCCTGCTTTCCATAAGTTAATCAGATAAAGGCTGCAATTCCCTTACAATACCTCATCCTGCCTTTAAATTTTAAAACGCCGCAAAGAACCAGTCATTTTCTTTGCGGCGCATAAATCGATTCCCTAGCCGAACCGACGTCTTACCATCTTGTTTATTCCCGCATACGGCGCGCTGCGGATGTCACAGACTCAAATTCTTTGCAATTTCCAGTCTTTTTCTCAGTCCTCATACCCATTAGGATTATTGCTCTGCCATCTCCAGGAATCCGCGCACATTTCCTTGATACCGTTCTGCGCTTCCCATCCAAGCTCTCTCTTTGCCTTGGAGGCGTCCGAATAACATGCCGCAATATCGCCGGCACGTCTTTCCTTGATGACATAAGGGATTTTCACTCCTGTGGCTTCCTCGAAGTTCTTCACGATATCCAGCACGCTGTATCCCACGCCTGTTCCCAGGTTATAGATGCCAAGGCCCACATTTTCTTCAATCTTTTTAAGGGCTTTCACGTGTCCCACCGCCAGGTCAACCACATGGATATAGTCTCTTACGCCGGTGCCGTCGGGCGTGTCGTAATCGTTTCCGAATACCCCCAGCTCTTTCAGCTTTCCTACCGCTACCTGCGTGATATAAGGCATCAGATTGTTGGGGATTCCGTTGGGATTTTCGCCCATGGTTCCGCTCTTATGAGCGCCGATAGGATTGAAGTAACGAAGCAGAATCACGTTCCACTCCTTATCGGCTTTCTGCATATCCGCCAGAATCTGCTCCAGCATGGACTTTGTCCAGCCGTAAGGATTGGTACACTGTCCCTTGGGGCACTCTTCCGTGATGGGAATCACCGCCGGGTCTCCGTAAACCGTTGCCGAGGACGAGAAAATAATATTTTTCACCCCGTGCTTTCTCATAACATCCACCAGCGTCAATGTCCCTGAAATGTTGTTTTCATAATATTCCCAAGGCTTCTGAACCGACTCGCCCACCGCTTTTAAACCTGCAAAGTGAATACAGGAATCAATTTTTTCTTTATCGAATATGGCATTTAAGGCGTCCCTGTCCAAAATATCCGCTTTGTAAAAGGTAACCGGCTTTCCGGTAATCTTTTCCACCCTCTCCAGACTCTTCTCGCTGGAGTTGCTCAGGTTGTCAACCACAACCACATCATAACCCGCATTCTGCAGTTCCACCACCGTATGGCTGCCGATATATCCTGCGCCGCCTGTAACAAGTATTGCCATTTTACTGCCTCCTTTTTATTTTCCTGTTTGTCATATATTATGGCCTGTTTTGCCACAATTCGTTCCGTTGTCAAAAATAATTCTAACTGTCCCTCCACCCGGCGGACAAGATAGTAATGTTGCCCAAACCTGTCAAAATGTTAAAGGGTAATTCCGTTCTTTCCGCAAAGCTCCCGGGCGCTTTCCACGGAATCAATGCCCGTCTTGTTTTTAATCGGCGCAAACTCTCTCTCACGCTCCACCTCGAAGGGCAGGCAACTGTCCAGTTCGTGAATCATGTCCAGAACAAGCTGCTCAAACTTGTATCCGTTAGGTTCCTCCGGTTTTACCTTATTCCCGGCCTCGTCCAGATAGGAAATTTTCTTTTCCACCAGATGTAAGGGAAGCTTTTGCTCCCGGATTTTTTCAAGGTCGCTTATGCGGAACAGGTAATTGAGAATCACGCCAAAATAATAGGCCGGGTCGCCGTTTTCATCCCTGGCGTTCATCAGCTCCTCCGTAAGCTCGTAATATTCCACAATCGACGGTCTCCCGTCCTCTAAGCAGATAACGCCTATCTTCTCGTCCGGCGCGCATTTTTTCACCACCTTGGCACCCGAAGCGCACTTATTTGCAATCACCGCCCCCACAAAACAGGGGTCTGCAATCCGCTGAAGCACGTTGTCCACCGCAAAGACATTCAGCCATTCCACGCCGTCCTCCATGGCTTTCTGCGCCACGCCCCACTTGTACATGGAGGTATACCAGCCGCCGTTTCCGTTGGGAGAAGTGGAAATTTTCCATTTCTCTTCCATATAAACTTTCCCGTCGCGGTCGCAGGCCGGAGCCATTTCCTGCATAAAGAATGTGACGAACTTTTCCTCATAACCAAAGTAATTGTGTTCTTTTAAGAATTTCACGGTCGCCTCATGGTTTTTATCGCTGGTCATCACGTAAAGCGGCACAAAAGCCCCCGCTTCCCTGACTACCTCCATGAGATTTTCGATAAGACGCTGGAAAATGTATACCTCCCTGGTAATACCGATGTTATACATCCCCTTGGGGTCGTCGGAGCCTAATCTGGTTCCCATGCCGCCCGCAAGGAGAACCGCGCCTACTTTTCCTTTCTTTACGGCTTCCAGCCCTATCGCCTTAAATTCCTTCTCCTTTTGCCGGATTTCCGGAAGCTGCATGGCGCCAAGGGGCGTGATAACGCCTCTTTCGTTTCCTCCCCTTAAACTGTCCAGGGACGATAAAACCGAAAAGTCCGTGGCCTGTGCCTGTGCGAGCAAAAACGCTTTCTGCTCCTCGCCCAGTTCTTCATAATACTTCATCACATGTTCCTGCCCGCATGAAGCGAGCTTTTCCATTACCTGTTGCTTATCCATAGATTCCTCTCCTATTTTAATTCTGCCGGACTCCTCCCGCCCTGCCGACTGCTGTACGGGTCTTGGCGAATGCCTCCTGTCCACAAAATAGCGGTTCTTACCCTTGTTCTTTGCCACATACATTACGTTATCGGCACGGTTGAAAAGGTCCTCAAATTCGTCAAGCGGCGAAAGCCTTGCGGTGATTCCCACGCTGCAGTGCAGAGGCTGCTCCATTCCCTTTATATCCTCCGCCAGCTTTTGCATCATCCTTTCGATTCTCTCCTCCACCTTCTGCAGCGGTTCGTCCATCACGAAAACAATGAACTCATCCCCACCAAACCGGGAAAGTATGCTGTTGTTTTTGCCAAAACACTCCGAAATCACCTTTCCTGTTTCCCGAAGCACCACGTCCCCGAAAGCGTGTCCGTAGATATCATTGACTCCCTTGAAATCGTCCAAATCCAGCATAATCAGATGCGCTTCTTTCTCCGGATTTTCCTCCAGCCATCTGACGATTTTGTCCGTGGCCGCCCCCTTATTGTGCAGCCCTGTCAGGAAATCCGTCTCTATTTTATGAATCATATCCTGCTTGCCGGTAACGGAAGCGTGAATATTTTCGATTCTGCCAAAGACGCGTTCCACTTCCCCCTCTTCGCCTACAACGCTGGTATACCACACTTTATGCCACTGATACCCACCGCCCGCTCCCTTTTTCAGATAGGTAATGTTTCTGCGGACAGCCATATTGGACGCGCCGTCCAGCATATCCAGCAAAGTCTTCACATGGTCCGGATGAACGCTGGCGGACTCCCTGAGGAACCGGTGATAGTCTTTCACTATTTTCCTTTCTCTGTTATCCGGAAAATTATGAAGAAAAACCATTTCATCCTCCGCAGGCTTATATCTGAAAAATAACGCCGGAGTGGTTTCTATCAGCATCTGACAGCATTCCTTCACTATCTGAAGCTGATTTTCAAGTTCTTTTATTCTTTCTTCACCGAAACCTGTTTTTTCCATAAGCATTCCCCCGTAAATACCCGTATGGTTACTTTTACCTGTTTCCATTATAG
>CAJTMZ010000012.1:6199-39293 GCA_910577445.1 uncultured Lachnospiraceae bacterium
TAATTCATTATGCAACCAATACTCTCTGCGCAAAGTAAATTTCTGACGCTCTTTTGTTATTTTTACTGGTTGGTCAGAATACCATGCGGAACAACATACAAAAAACGTCCTGTTATTATTCCGTAACCGGTTATCTCTTAATCTAAGAACATAGTGTATCCCGTTTACCAATGTCAGTTCACAAACAGACGGGAACAGAAAATACAATGGTGAACCTACCGCTTTATGCAAAAGATTTTTTCATTATAATGAGAGGACTAGCAAATCCGTAAGTATTGAGAATTAAAAGAGGATTTTAGAGGGCTACGCAAGAAAAAACGGCTTTTTCAATATCTAATATTTTATTACTGACGGATTCGGGAAATCACATTTAATCATCCGGGGATTGATGCTATATTAGACAAAATCCGAGCTAGGAACATGGCAACAGTTATCATTAAAGAATAGAACCACATTGGGTGTAACGTGGTTGAAATGAAGCTGCTAAAGCTTACCTTTGACAAATACCATGTGCGTTTTGTTGCCACAAATGACAACCTTAGCATCGCCAATGGCTTTGTTAATATGTCAATCTTCAGTGACGTAATAAGCGAGTGGTACCTTGCCGACATCAGTCGCAAAACAAGGCTGCTTTCAAGTCTAGGATGAAAAGAGCTTGTACCGTTAGAGCAGTTCTGCTATGGCTGCCGCGCTTCTAAAGAGGAAAAAGGCAAGGCTAAATTGATGAACATAGAAATTTTTATACATGTCCTGTGGCACGGTATTCTGATACTTTCTGATGAGATATGGCTCATATTCACCATTGCGTTCACGGGGGACAGCCATCTCCATGTCCCTGTAACTGGTGTGCACGGTCTTTTTGGAGTCGACGTTCCTGCTGTTATCCATATCCTTGTTCCTGCATTCATACTTTGAGTAGCCCAGTTCCTCGTCCAATACGCCTTCTAAAAAAACTGACATTATATCGCGCATGACGGCACTAGCATCTGTGCCGTCTTTGATGCTGATATCATTTTCTTTCAGATATCCCCGCATCATTTCCCACATGGCTGCTTTTTGTTGGCTTTCTTTTCTTCTTGCCATAATAATACCTCCAGACTGTGAAATTTTACTTTACATCAGTCTGGAGGTTTACACAAACTTTGGGATGAACCCTGGACGAAAAAGTGCGCTTATCCCCTTGACGATTACCACATTTCCTCTCTTAATTGCGATGGGGAGGATTTCGCTATTGTATGTATCATCGCCATCAACATAATCGGCCATCCTATCGGACATCTTAAACTGAGTATCGTATCCATACTCTCATTTCGCCTTCTCCACGATTCCCCCATAGAAAATAAGGAAGTAGTTTAACCTGTGTCTGGCATATTTCCGGCTTACCATAAGAATACAGTTGAACCCCCTCCCCCTTCTCTTTCATTCCATCCTCTGTCACAAGCTCTATATAACCGTTCATGTCTGTTTTCCATGATTCCTTAAACACAGCACTATCTTTTATTAAAATACTCTGCAACATTTTGCCATTATCGATTTCTTCCACGCAATAAATAAGCGGGCCGCGTTGTACGGCAACACAGCCGCTGTCCTCGGCAACTGCCTGATTAGCATAAATAATACGGGGACTCATATCAAAATAAATTTCTATCTCGTCTTGGTCTGACCATTCTCTCTCCAGACATATATAACCGCCTGTTAGTTTATCACGACATGTTTCGCTTTTTCCATTAATTTTTACTAGCCAACTATTTTCTGTCCAACTAGGTATTCTGAGGTAAAGAGTAAAATGCTGTCTCTCCTGCATACCCAATGTTATCTTTACATTCCCATTCCAAGGGAATCCTGACTCCATAGTAATACTACATTGTCCCTGTTTCCAGTCAATATCACATTGATTTCCAATATATTGATGGATAAATAATCCAGAATCGTCTTTTCCGTATATAATCTTTCCAATAGAAGTTATCATACGCATCAGATTTGGAGGGCAGCAACAGCAGCCATACCAAGGTACCCTTTGTGTTTTCACATGCTTCATATCATATCTGTAATGAACGACATCCGGCCTTACTTCCAACGGATTTACATAAAAATAATGTTCCCCGTCTACTGCTATTCCACTCAGAGCTCCATTATAAACGGCTCTCTCCAACCAATCGCCATATTCTGTATCTAGTTTCAGCCCCTGCATTCTCTGCGCCCAGAATACCAATCCTATTGACGCACAGGTCTCCGTATAACAACTATCATTAGGTAAATCATAATCAATAGAAAATCTCTCTCCATAAGCATGGGCCCCCACACCAGCAGTCACATAAACTCTCCGCCTTATCGTGCTCTCCCACAATCTGTAAAGTGTCTGTTCCAACATCTCATCTTGCGTCTCTGCTGCCAGTTCTGCAGCTCCAGCATACAGATACATAGCCCGGACTGCATGTCCCGTTGCATTCTCCTGATTAAGAAAGGGTTTATCTGCCACCATATAATCCAGCCCCATCCATTTTATATCCCCTTCTTTATCAAAACCAGACTCAGACTCAAAATATACTGGCTCACGCCCTCTCTCATTTATCAGATATTTGCAAAATGTGAGATACTTTTTCTCCTTTGTGGCATGATACAGCCTCATTAAAGCAATTTCTATTTCCGGATGTCCCGAATAAGCAGGTATCTGCCCCTCTCCATGTCCAAGCTTTTTCATCAGGTGTTCCAGGTAGCGTTCCATGATTCTCAACATTTTATCCTTTCCGGTTACCTGATAATATGCAAGTGCACCTTCCAGAAGATGTCCGCAGCAATAGAGTTCATGCCCCCAGGCAAAATTTTTATACCTTTTTTCCGGATGTGCCGCAATAAAATACGAGTTTAAATATCCATCCGGCAACTGAACCCTCTCCAGCAAATCAACCACTTCGTCTATATGGCTCTCTATCTCACCATTTGGATGATATAACAAGCTATAGGAAGCAGCCTCCACCCATTTGCCGATATCGCTGTCTTGGAATAAAGGTTCTTCGTATTTTTCATTACATAATCCTCCAGCGATTTTAAGATTTCTGACCGCAAAGCTTCTTCCAGCTTCTGACTCTACACGTCCGTTAATTGCTTCCCATTGAAATGGAATGACCTTTTCTGCGGCGACCTGTATTCTTTCCTTCCAGAAAGGAGCCTCTATCCTGATCCTTTTTAAATCCGGTATGTCATAATTTTTCAGCATTTTCTATCTCTCCTTTTTCATATATATGATGCCATACGGCCATAGGAGTCATTCCCCGGTTATCCCAGCAAAAATATGGAATCGCTTTTACCGGAACCTGTTTTTCTCCATCATAAACCTGCCCTTTCAAAACAACTACCTCTCTTCCTGCAAGCTTTGCTTTCTCTGGCACCCACCTCGTTCCGGGAATCAGCCATAATCTCTCTGGGTGAATCCCTGTATCCAGGTATTCCATACAATAGACCAGGGGACCACGTACAATTGCCCCTTTTCCCCGGCACTCCTTTACCTGTTCAGGCGCTGTTATGAGTTCCACTTCCATCTCAAGACGCAGAACAATTTCCATCCCTTTTTCCAGCAGAACCTGCAAATGTTTCTCTTCCTTCCCTCCCCAATGTTTCTCTTCCTTTCCCTGATACAGCCGGATACTCAGCTCCCATCCTATACACCATCCCGGTATCCTCAAAAAAAGCCGACAGGCATTCTTTACCTCCTTTACAGTTATCCGTATCTCTCCATCCCAAGGGTAATCAGTATCCATTTCCAGACAAACGCCACTTCTTCCCTCCTCTAGCCTACAAGACATATAATTACATACTATCAGCTCCATCCCATTATATCCCATGTTCCACACAAAAGCATTCCCACTTACTGCCGATATGAACCGGGCAACATTTGGCGGACAGCATGAGCATGAAAACCATTCCTGTCTGTGATGTGTTCCGTCAGAAGCAAGGGGATTCGTGTAGTTAAATGACCTTCCATTCAATGCCACTCCTGAAAGAACTGCATTAAACATGATTCTTTCTGCTACGTCCAGTAAAATATCCTCTCTATCCAAGCAAAACAATTCCCGCAAAAATCTTACGCACCCTATTGCTGCACATGTTTCCGCATAAGCCTGTTTGTTCGGAAGATCATAATCCTCCGTGAATCCTTCATTATCTGACGAACTGCCGATTCCTCCTGTCAAATACATTTTTTTATGAATCAGATTATCTGCCACTTTGCTACAAGCTTTATGTAGTTCAGCATCATTCTGCTCTCTTGCATATGCAGCTGCTCCTGCCATAAGGTAAACCAGGCATACAGCATGCCCCACTGCCTGTTCCATCTCTTTCACAGGAATCATGGACTGATAAAAAGAATAATCATTATGAAAATAATTCTCCTCCCCGTCCCCGTTTCCGTTTTCAAGTTTGCTAAACATTTGTTCTCTTCTACGTTCTTTTTCTTCTATTGGAAAATACAGCGGCGCATCTCCTCTCATAGCAATTAACTCTCCTGCGAATTTCTTCCACCGCTCATCCCTTGAATAGTGATATAAACGCATCAGTGCATACTCTAATTCCGAATGTCCTCCATATTTCCAAGGCTTTTGTTTCTGTCCCCCATATCTTTGTTCCACATGCTCCGCTATACGCACTGCCATATTTATCAGATTCTCTCCCAGTCCGGCTTGACCATACGCCACCCCGGCTTCTATGTAATGTCCTGCTGTATACATTTCATGAGAATCCCTCAGATTTCGCCAGCGCAATTCAGGTTCTACACTCTGAAAGTGTATGGTTAAATAACCGTCCTTTTCCTGTGCCCCTATACAAAGGCCAACCACTTTATCCAGCATTTCCTTAAGTTCATCGTCTTTCTGCCCTCCCAGTTCATAACAGACCGCCTCCATCCATTTCGCCACCTCGCTGTCCCAGAATGCATGAGGAACTTTCTTACCCGGATGCCATTCTAGCTGATAAGCTTCCAGATAACCTCTTTCCTGAAACATACGATAAATATGTGGAATGGTATGCTTCCGGTTTACATCACACACAGCTTTCCAAAAACCACCTGTTATCGTAACATTTTTCCATTCTACAAAATCCATACTTTCCTCTTTTTCGTATCATCCTTTTATTCCTGATGTTTTTATTCCTTCCACCAGATATTCCTGTGCAAATAAATACAGCAGTATGGGAGGGATAATCATAATCAGTGCAAGTGCCATCTGCAGATTCCACATTGTGACAAACTGAAAATGTGCTTTAAAAACACTTAAAGCGCCTACTGTCAACGGTTTGAGTTCATCCGAATTAATATAGATAAGCGGAGAGAACAGTTCGTTCCACCAGCTGACCATACACATAACTCCTATGGTTATAAAAATTGGTTTGGACAATGGAACCAATATATGGGTAAATATCTGAAATCGATTACACCCATCAATTCTTGCCGCCTCGTCCAACCCCATGGGGATTGTCATAAAAAACTGCCGGAATAGGAACACATTATAGGGATAGGCAAAAAAGGCCGGCACTACCAGCGGCAAAAGCGTATCTACCCATCCAATTTTTGAAAACATAACAAACTGGGGGATAATTGTCGTCGTAGCTGGCACCATCATCGTAGCGAGAATAAGGGCAAAAATCAAATTTTTCCCTCTGAAATTCATTCTTGCCAGAGGATATGCTACCAAAGCGCTTGAAAGCAATGTTCCAACTACATTTCCAACAATCAGTATCAATGTATTTCGAAAATATAAAATAATATTCCCCGTATTCAGTACTATTGCAAAATTATCAAAATGAAAATCTACCGGAAATATTTTAGGGGGATATGAACTAATATCAGGAAGAGACTTTACCGAACTCCCTATAATAATCAATACAGGAAGAAACATAATATTTGCAATAATAACCGCAAATATTGTATCCAAAATTTTTAATACCATCCTTTTCATAGCTGTCCTCCTCACTAGTTTTCATAATGAACCCACTTTTTTGACATAACAAACTGTACCAACGAAATAATCAGAGCAATCACAAAAAGTACGATAGCTTGGGAAGAAGCGATTCCCATCTTATATTTCTTAAAAGCAGACTCATATATCTGTAGGCTTAGAACTCTCGTAGCGCCATCCGGTCCCCCTCCTGTCACTGGATAAATAGAGGAAAAAGCTCCATTCAGAGAATTAATGCCTGCAACAACCATGTTAAAAAGTAAAATAGGAGAAATTGCTGGTAATGTTATATAAAAGTATCTCTGAAATCCATTTGCTCCGTCGAGACTGGCCGATTCATACAAATCCTGCGGTACTTCCTTAAGTGCAGAACTGAATACCAGCATCATCTGCCCTGTTCCATAAGTGAAAACAGTAAAAATAATGACGGTAACCAATGACCAGCTACGGTTTGTAAGCCAATTAGGAGGACTGTTTATCCTCAAGAAATCCTTTATCCAATAATTAATAATTCCAATTTCCGAATTGAGCATCAATTGGATTGCAAATCCCAATGCAACAGTAGGGAGAACTGCACACAGGAAAAAGAAAAACTGAAACATCTTTTTGAAATAGATTCGGGAATTCAATACTGTTGCCATCAGAAGTGACCAGAAAATCGTCAGAAGGACACTGAACGCTGTAAATATCAACGTTACCCTCAAGCTAACCCAAAACGTAGAGCCACTCTGAAATATTGATTTGAAATTATTTAAACCCACAAACATCATTTTTCCGCTCATGTTCCACGAGGTTAAAGACAATGCAAATGATACCAGTATTGGTATACCTGAAAATGCAATAAATCCAATAATCCACGGCGAAAGAAAAAGATAGGGTACAATATCAAATTTCTTTTTTCTTCTTTTCATGATAATTTCCTCCTATAAGTATACAGACGGCTGAACGCCGTCTGTATACTCTTTTCTTGTAAACCTTCTTTACGAATTCAATTCATCCGATAATTGTTTGCTCTGCTCCATGCATTCATCAATTGTAAGCTGTCCTGACATAACTGCATTAAATTTTTGCCCCACATCATTTGCCAGCCCAGAATTCAGGAGAACATATCCAATCTTCACCGTACTACTAATAGTATCATAGGCATCCATATTAGAGGGCCCTTTTTCCCCAGCGGCCTTAAAGTAACCCTTTTCATTAACTGAAACGCGGGCAGACATATTGCTATACGCCTTGCCTATCAGCTCCTGCCCCTCATCACCCAACAGATAATCAATTACCTTCCATGCAGCATCAGGATTTTTACTATTTTTAGTGATAGTGAATAATCCTGTATGCATGGAATTATAGGGCTGACCTGCTGAAGGCAAAGGTGCAATATCCCAGTTAAAGCTGTCAATGTCTCTGTATACAGATGCATTCCATGTTCCTGTCGCTCTCATGGCTGCCTTGCCTGCTGCAAAAATATCTGCTGTCCCTGAGCTTCCTGATGCCACAGTAGGCTTTGACATCACATTCCTGTCAGTCAGGTCCTTGAAAAAGCTCAACGCCTCTCTGGTTCCATCGCCAAGCTGCAAATTTCCTTCACTATCCACAATTTCATCACCAAAAGAACCAATAAAGGAATACCAGGGATTTGCACCTTCAAATTCAGCCAGTCCATATTGTACAACCTCATTGCCCTCCACAATTGTCAGGCTCTCCGCTGCGTTCTCAAAATCCTCTATCGTCCAGTCATTGGCCGGATACGGAACCTTGGCTACATCAAACATATCTTTATTATAAAAAATACACTCTCCCGCATAACACCATGGCAAACCATATGCGCCGCCTGTCATATCCGTAAAACTTTTAACAGCCGGAACTAGTTCATCTTCGGAGAGCGGACTACTCTGCATGTAATCATCCAATGGAATGACAACACCGTCTTCAATAAATCTCAAAATATCGCACTCCCATGCCAATATGATATCAGGCGCTGTATTAGAAACAATCATTGCATTTATTTTTTCTGAATAGCTGTCAGGTATGGCCACAATCTGAAGCTCAATTTCATCCTGACTCTCATTAAATGCTTTTACAAAGTTATATTCTTCATTGATTGCATCCCACATACTCATAGTCACCACAATTCTGTCACCGCCTGATGCTTCACTCTTTTCGGAATCTGTACTCTCCAATGTATCTGCGCTTTCTAAAGTCTCCTGCGCCCTCTGTGTTTCTCCTGTTCCATCCTGACTTCCTCCGCATCCTGTCAGTATTACCATAATTAAAGACAATGCCACTAACATACTTACGATTAACTTAAACTTTTTCCTCATATATTTTCCTCTCCTTTCTATTTTGGGTTTACGCTGTCCCGTATTACTAATTTGCAGGGCATATAACGCCGTATCACTGCTTCATCTCCTCCTATCTTTCTTTCCAGCATCTTCGCAGATTCATAACCAAGTTCCTGAAAGGGAGCCGCTATCGTAGTAAGCCTAGGTGTGCAATACTCCGCTATATGATTATCAAATCCGGCAACTGATATTTCTTTCAGGCGCTGATCGCCTGTTTCCTGAAATGCCGAAATCAGTCCAGCTGCCATAGTATCACTGAATGCAAAAACAGCACTTGGGAGTTTGGTAAGTTTCAATAGTTTTTCAGCAGCATATACACCTGACTGATACGTCCACTCCCCCTGAAAAATCCATTGCGGTTCCAACTCCAGTCCCCTTTCTTCTAATGCACGTATTACTCCACGCATACGCATCTCACTGGATTTCAGAATACCTGTTATGACACCTATTTCTGTATGTCCTTTTTCTAAGATATACTTTGTCATTTGATAGGCGGCTTCCTCGTTATCAATTGCAATAGCCGAAACCCCTTCCGCATAGCACTGCACGCATAGTAAAGGTATCTGTATTTTCGGAATAATGTCCGATACTTCTCTATACTGATCTCCTATATATATAATTCCGTTTACCTGATGGGCAACAAGCATATCTACAATACGTTGCAGCGATTCCTTACTGGTTAAATAATTCTCAAGATTATAAGCATATTTCTGATAAACACGCAGATTCTGCACGAGCATAAATATATCATGCTCCTCACACCACGCGTCTATTCCATCTACAATCTGCGGCGTTATAAAGCTGGTTATATCTTCTGTGATAACTCCAATCATATTGGTTCTGCTACTTTTCAGATTACGAGCCATTGCATTTGGCAAATAATTATGCGCCTGTATCACCTGCAGTACTTTTTCGCGAGTTTCATCCTTGACACAATCCTTATTATTGATAACATTAGACACCGTTGCCCTGGATACCCCCGCTTCATGTGCAATATCACTTATAGTAAACACATGATTTTCCTCCTTTCCTCGTACATGTATTACTGCAGACAGCAATTGAATCGATTCAATTTTTGGGCAAAAAACAAATGTTTCTTTTCGCCCAAATAAATCTGTTAAGTTTTGTCTATATTAAACATATTCAACCAATTGAATCGATTCAATTTTTCAGTAAAACATTATGTTGATAATATAAACTGTTTTTTAATATTTGTCAATATGTATTCAAAAATTCCAATATATTCCATCTTTCTTTGTTACTTTTACATTTCATTCACATCTTAATGTTAATAAATCGTTAAGATAGCGTTAAACTGTCGTTAAAGAACCTCCCGAACGCTTCCCCGGAAATTTGTCTTTTGATAAAATCAGCACAGATGGAGGTGAATTACATGAACATAGGAATTTTACTCGTTGCCATTGTGGGCGGTGCCGCCGGACTTTTATCCACCCTGTATCTGGCCTTATCGCTCCCTGCGGTTCTTATTTGGAAGGTTTACCGTAAAATTCATCTGGGGATTCCAATTACCAAATAAGCCTGCTTTTGCATATCATAATGCAAAGACTTTTTCGGCAGGAATTTTTATGGAAATATATGTAGTAAAAAAAGGAGATACCGTGGACTCCATTGCACAGCGCTATGGCATTCCGGTATCTTCCGTTATTTTCAACAATCAGCTTGCCTATCCTTATCCCCTGGCCGTCGGCCAGGCTTTGCTTTTGTCCGCGGGCGAGCCTTTTGTTTCATCCTACCCGGCTTATGTAAACGGTTATGCCTATCCCTATATCAAACAGGAAGTCCTGAATGAAACGCTTCCCTATCTCACTACCTTATCCGTGTTTTCCTACGGCTTCACCACAAGCGGAGACCTGGTCCCGCCGCTTCCTGACGACAGCTTTATGACCGGCGCCGCTCTGGCCGCCGGAGTCGGTCCCATGCTTACGCTGACGCCCCTTGGGCCGGACGGAAATTTCAACAATCTTCTGATTACCGCTGTTGTCAACAGCGAAGAAGCAAAAAACAATCTTTTTAACCAGCTTCTTTCCACCTTGCAGAAAAAAGGCTTCCGGGGGCTTGACATTGACTTTGAATACGTTCTGCCCGACGACCGCGTTTCTTTTGCTAAGTTTGTTTCGGATGCCAGAAATTTTCTCTCCCCTTACGGCTATCACGTATCCGTGGCGCTGGCCCCTAAGACTTTTGACACGCAGCCTGGACTGCTCTATGCCGGGAAAGACTACCGCCTTCTCGGAGGCGCCGCCGACAGCGTGCTGCTTATGACTTATGAATGGGGGTATACATACGGCCCTCCCATGGCCGTATCTCCCATCAACAAGGTGCGCGAAGTGGTGGAATACGCCGTCACCCGCATTCCTCCCGGCAAAATCGATTTGGGAATCCCCAACTACGGCTACGACTGGACGCTTCCCTTTGTGCGGGGCCGCTCCCGTGCAAGAACCATAAGCAATCTGGAAGCCGTGCAGCTTGCCATAGACGCGGGCGTGGACATTTTCTTTGACGAAACCGCCATGTCTCCCTATTTCCAATATGAAAAGGACGGACAGCTCCATGAGGTCTGGTTTGAGGACGTAAGAAGCTATCGGGAAAAGTTTTCCCTGCTGCCGGAGTATTCCCTGCGTGGAATGGGATACTGGCAGATTATGCGGTTTTTCCGTCCAAACTGGCTACTTTTGCAGGATACGTTTCTCATCCGGTGATTCTTTTTACGCGAAGCTGTCGGCCTTTTAGGCTGACAGCTTCGCATATCCGTCAAATCATTTGTTTAAAATAGGTCAGAAAGTTTTCCCCGATAATTTTCCTGACGCTCCCCTCGTCCATTCCTCTCTGCAGAAGAGCCGCCGTAACAAGAGGAATCTGGCCGTGGTTCAAAAGGCAGTCGTTTCTGCACACCCGGCTCTCCCCGCGCAGCGCGGCTCCCGCCTCGTCATAGGAATCGCACAAGTCAAAGCCGTATCCCACATGCTCCGCTCCCATGACAGTTACCTCGTGTTCTATATGGCGGCAAAGCATCTCCAGGTGATTGCCCCTCAGGGAACCGGCGATGCACTGACATCCGTTTATGCCCATGATTCCTCCCTGACCGGCCAGATAAAGCATCTGTTCGTCTGTCAGGTTGCGGAAGCTGTCGAACACCTTTCTGCTGCCTGAATGGGTGGCGATAAAAGGTTTCTCCGCAAGCCCGCGCAGCTCCTCAAAACCGTCGTCATTTAAATGGCTCACGTCCACAAACATGGAAAGTTCTTCCAGCCTTTTTACCGCCCTTTTTCCAGCTTCGCGCAATCCGCCATAAATCTGTCTGTGCTCCGCCGCCTTACAGCACCCCACAGCCAGAGCGTTGGGACGGCTCCATGTGAGGGCGGCTCCTCTCACACCAAGGTCATGGAGCGTATTTAGCCTGTCAATGTCCTCCCCGATACAGTCGAGCCCTTCCATATAAAGCAGAATGCCGATTTTGCCCTCCTCCAGGACTTTGTCGATATCGCCTCCCTTTTCCACAAAAGAGACATCGTCAAGGCTTTCTATATCCTGCTTTAACGCGGTTATCTGCTCAAGCGCATTCTCCCATCCCCTGTCCAGATTCCCTGTCTCCACAAAAACCGAGGACGCCACAAGCCTTATCCCGGCTTTCTTAAAATCGGAAAGATAGTGATTTTTGACAACCTCCCGCTCTCCGGCCCGGTTCCTTAAAAGAATCTCTCCCGCCAAATCAAGATGGGCGTCCACCACCGGCACATCCTTATGTAGTTCCATTGCCTTTCGTAAATAGTTTTCTTCCACTTTAATATCCATATCATCCTCCATGAAAGACAGAAAAGGTGCACTGGAACGCACTCCAACACACCCTGTTTTCTGACTGCCTGTTATCGTTTCGCGGCTCTATATTATATGCTGCTTTTTCCTGATTTTTTACTTCTCCAAATCCACTGTTTTTAAAAGCTCTCTGATATCCTCCACGCTGAGCCATTCCTTATTGCTGCCGGAGCTGTAGGCAAATCCTTCCTCCACTTTCCGTCCGCTTAAATCAATCTTCTGCTTGTCGTTCCACACCACCTGAGGATAGACAATGAAATGTTTGTCATACTCATAGGTTGTGGCGGAGTCCTCCACGGTCACCATAATTTCGTGAAGCTTTTCTCCCGGACGGATACCGATTTCAGGCATCTTACAGCCAGGCAGCATTGCCTTTGCCAAATCCGTCACCTTAAAAGACGGGATTTTACTGATAAAGGTTTCGCCGCCGGTGGCCTCCTCCAAAGCCTTAATCACAAGCTCCACGCCCTGGGTAAGGCTAATCCAGAAACGGGTCATGCGGTAATCGGTAATGGGAAGCTCCTTCCCGCCGTTCTTGATGATATTGTGGAACAGCGGGATAATCGAGCCGCGGCTGCCTGCCACGTTTCCGTAACGGACGATGGAAAAATTAATGTCCTTGGTTCCCGCATAGGCGTTGGCCGCAATGAACAGCTTGTCGGAAACCAGCTTGGTCCCCCCATAGAGATTAACCGGATTGACCGCCTTGTCCGTGGAAAGCGCCACCACCTTTTTTACGCTGGTATCAAGCGCGGCGTCAATCACGTTCTGCGCGCCGTGGATATTGGTCTTAATCGCCTCGTTGGGATTGTATTCGCAGGCCGGCACCTGCTTTAGCGCCGCCGCGTGGATTACATAGTCCACACCCTCAAAGGCTCTCTTTAACCTTTCCTTATCCCTCACGTCCCCGATAAAGAATCTCAGCTTATCCGCATACTCCTTAAACTCGTTCTGCATGTTGAACTGCTTGAACTCGTCCCTTGAATAGATAATAATTTTCTTCGGATTACAGTTGGTCAGTACATATTTGCTAAAACATTTGCCGAAGGAACCCGTTCCGCCGGTAATAAGAATCGTTTTGTTATCCAATAACATGAAAATGCCTCCGTATTATATGATATATTTCTTCCGGCGCGTATCCATATGCGCCTGATGGAAAATGCGGCAGATTTCTGCTGCCTATAGCGAATATTCTACCATGAATTACCGGCAACGGCAAATTATTTTGTCATTGACCTTCAGAATCCTCATTCTTTGAAAGTATGATTGACACCGCCCCGCATAAAAGCGCGCCGATGACAAAGACCAGCCATGAAGCGCTCCATTCAATCTCCGTATACATGCAGACCAGATAAATGATAAGGGCTGCAAGCATGATGCATCCGCAGATTTTTCCCGTTAAAGATTCTCTCTTTCTTTTTTCCGGAGAAAGACTTTTTTCCTTATTATAATTTGTGATATTGTACTTATCCTTATTCATAGCGCCATACACAAGAACGGAGACCCCCGCCGTCAGAATCAGCATGAAAATTCCCAGTCCCATGTTTTCCAGTCTCTCAATTTGCACCAGGTCGGCCTCCATACTATCAATCCGGATTCCTATTACCATGAACAAAAGCGCACCCACCAGAATGATTCCGATTCCCGCCGCAATTCTCACCGTAAATTTCCTGTAGGCGCTCTCCCGTTGCTCCTCCGTATAGAAATCCTCAATATGCGGATGCTTTTCCGTAAAATGGGTATGCTGCATCCCCATAACCACCAGAATCAATACGCCCACAATAAGAAAGATAAAAAAGAACACCGGCGCAATCTCCTCGTCAACGCCAATCCCCATGAGAAATCCCATTACGCTGACTCCAAGTAAAATCAGCGCGATTCCCGCCGTAACCATTTTGTCAAACCGGTTCATAAAGGCGTCATAACCGTGGACGTCCTCCACGAAATCCCTGCTCACATCCCCCTGCATCAGTGTATCCATATTGCAGTGAAACATACTGCAAATCAAAAGCAGCTTTTCCATTTCCGGATAGCTCTGTGCCGATTCCCATTTAGATACCGACTGCCTTGACACCTCTAGCTGCTCCGCAAGCTGTTCCTGCGTAATATTTTTCTGCTTTCTTAAATACTGTAAATTTTCTCCAAAACTCATTTTTTCTCCTCCTTAACCGCAAGTTACTTTTTCCGTCCTTCCAAAGCGCTTCCGGTTCATTTCCGCCGGCCGCATCTTCCTTTTCGGACACCTTAATCTTACGGTTGCACAGAGGCAGCTTCAATCAATTTGCTGTTGCTTTTAAGTTTTTTGATGTATACTTTCGGTTGCAATGCCCATTTTATGCGGTTTTCTACAAAATTTTCCCGCCGCCTCTCCTTTTACACCGTCCTCTGTCCCGCCGTATCCTACGACAGCTCATAAAAAGTCCATAACCCTTTTCTCGCCACAATCCGGCAGGATTCCAGGCTGGGCGCGTTCTCTAACAGGCGGTAAACGCACTCCTTTTGTCCTTCATAATCCGCCACGTAAACCAGAAGCCGCCTGCTCTCTGTAATCTCCTTCTCCGCAATCGGCTCCGGATTTCCCTGGCTTGCCAGATAGACCTTTTTATATTTCATAAGTTCGTCGGAAAGCCGCCAGATATTGTCCGGGGATGCTTCGTTATAAAACACCACCACCGGCACGTTACTGTTTTCCTCCACAAACTCCATGACCTCCTTTTCCTCCTCATACAGGAAAAAGACCTTACCATCCTTCAGGGCAAGTCCGTCTATCAGAAGAATAACCGCCAGAAAGATGCCTGCCATAAGCCAACTCTGCTTTCCGCCCTTCTCCCCCGGGCTTCCTGATTTGAAAAAAGAAAATTTTTCCCCAAAGCCGCTCAGCAATGTCCACATCCCGTAGAGAATAAGAAAAATAAAAATACCGTAAACCGGAAGCTGGTACCGGTTGGAGGTTTCCCCCAAAAGCAGCGCCGTCTTGGAAACTGTAAAAAAGTATCCGGCCCCTGCAAAAAGAAGCATTCCTATGCCGGCATTTTCGCCGGAAAAAGACGCCGACGCCTGCCCCCGTTTTTTCAGATACCCTGTCGTCACCAGAAGCACGCACAAAACCAATAGCCAGACGCTTAAGGTTCCGTTCATCATATAATCGTCAAAAAGTCCGTAAAAAAACCGTAGCCGTTCAAGGGTATTGGAGGCGTCCCCAAACTCGCTGACCGCTTCCGTCCCCCGGTATCCCCTGAAAATATGGGACATGCTTGCCGGATAATACAGCACTGCGCCGCCAAACCCCAGCCCGCAAGCCGCGCCGTACATAAAAATTTCCTTTATCTTTTTATTCTTTAACAGGAAAAAGCAAAACCCGGCTCCCAGGAAAAAATGGAAAATAATATAATAATACTGGGTTAAAAATCCAAGAAACACCGTAAGGCACACCGGCAGCAAAAAGGAAAGCACCCGGAAGTCCCGCTTCTTTACCGCCCGAAGGTGCAAATCCATACACAGGAGAATAAAAACCGTAAGCCACTGGTACATGCGGATAAACATCACGCCGGAAATCACCGCGCTCCCAAAGCCCCATGCAAGGCAGGTGAAAAAGGAGAGCCGCATTGCCCGCTTTGTTCCGCCGCCCGCCGCCGTGTATGCGCCGTAAGCAAGCAGCACATAAGACAGCGCGTAGGCGAGCAGGTTTACCCCGATGCCCGTCCACTTGCTGAACACTCCCGGCCTTAAGGAAGCCGCCGTATGGAAAATATAATAGTAAAAAGGCGGATGCACATCCCATGACTGCATCTGCTTTACGATATTGTACCGGAATCTTTCCCCGGGAAGCGCCACAAACTCCTCTGCCAGCTCTTTGCAGTCCATCCACTGTCTGTCGTTCACGAAAAGCCCTGCCGTCTTGTTGGAGGAATAATAGGTATAAAGCTCGTCCTCGTGAAAGCCCGCTTTCCTGTTTCCGTAAAAGACAAGCACTGACAACTGTAAAACAAGCAGCGCCGCCATCGCCAGAAAAAATATTGTTTTCTTTTCCGAAACCACTTTCATACCCGTCGTCCCCTTAATAATTGATGCACCCTCCTCACAAAACGGGGCGCCGTCCCAAGAAGCAGTATATATACCTTGTTTTTGCCTGTCAGATACGGAGAATGCAGCGCCGCCTGCCTGTGATGCTTCAGATATTTTTTCACCTCAATGTAAAACCCGTTTTCCCTGTTCATCTGTGAGATGGGGATATGGAGCATATAATCCAGACGCTGAAACAGGCCGAAGCGTAAGGCTTCCGGCAAGAGCGAGGGATATTCCTTTTTCACAATACTGTAAACCCTGTCCGCGTTTACCACAATATCCGTGAAAACCTGCGGAAACTCCTCCTTATCGCGGGTTCTTGTGCTGCTTCCGTAGCGGTAAAAGACATGGTAATCCTGCTCCGGCAATACGGCAATCGACGTAACCCCGGCAAGCATCTGCACCAGAAGATAAAAATCCTCGTTCAGCTCCCCTTCCGGAAACCTCTTTTCCTCTATCAAAGACCTGTGAAGCAGTTTGGTGCAAAAAGAGCAGTCTCCCCTGTGAAGCAAAAGCTCCCGCATAAAATCCCTGGCCGGCATAAGCGTAAAGCTTTCCGGCGGCTGACACACGTCCGGCATTCTGTTTCCCTGCTCGTCGATTTCGTCTCTGGAGGTCTGCACCATGCGGATACCGTTTGAAACGGCGGCGGAAAGAAGCCGCTCGTACATTCCCGGCTCTATGTAGTCGTCGCCGTCCACAAAACCGATATAATCCCCCAAAGCCTTTGAAATTCCCAGGTTCCTTGCCGAGGAAGCGCCTCCGTTTTCCTTGTGAAAAACCCGAATCCGCTTATCCTCCATGGCCATTTTTTCCGCAAGCGCGCCGCTTTTATCCGTGGAGCCGTCGTCCACAAGAATGATTTCCAGATTCGGATAGGTCTGGTTTCTTATGGAATCCACACATTTTTGAAGATAATCCACCACGTTATAAACCGGTACAATCACACTGATTAAAATTGGTCTTTCTTTTCCTGACACTTTCCCTCACTGCCTTTCGCTGGTTTCTTCCGGTATCTTTACGGCCCTTTTTAAATTGCGCCCTTCATCATACGCTCATACATCCCCCCCGGCGAAATTACCGGTGCGGCGCTTAAAGGGCCATCCTTTGGCGGCACATACTTTCCGTTTTTCGTCTCCTCTATCATCCGCAAAAGCTCCGCCGCCCCGTGTTCCGCGTTCCACAGCCCTGTGATGGTTTTGTATGCCTCTTCGCCCATACGCCGTCTTTTTTCCGGGTTATCCAAAAGGAACCGCACTGCCTCTTCCATTTTTTCATAATTGTTGCCGGGATAGGCAAGCCCGTTTTTTCCCTGAGAAATCAGATACGGAACCGCTCCCGCCTGCACGTTCGCCACCTCACAACAACCGCTGTTCATGGCCTCGTTTACCACAGCCCCCCAGCCCTCCAGATGATTGCTGGTAAAAATGTGGATGTGGCACTTTTCCATCACGGCCCGTACCGCGTCCGGCGCCATAAAACCGTAAAAAGTTACCGCATTCTCCACGCCGTAGTCCCCGGCAAGGGCTTTCAGTTCATCCTCCATTTCCCCGCTGCCCGCCATATGGATGTGATACTTTCCCCTGTAATCCTCTTTCAGATTCTTTGCAAGACGCAGCATATACTCCGGGTGCTTTAAAGGGATAAACCGGCCCGCCCAGACAATGTCCGTCCGCTCCGCCGCTTTGCCCGCTTCCTCCCCTTTCATTGCCGCCAGCTCCTGCTCCTTATAATATCTGGTTTCGGGAAAATAGCCCCACCGGAACATTTTTCCCGGATAGGCCCGAATCAAATGAAAATCGGAGGGCACATAGGCCCCCGCGCAGAGAAGATAGGCCGGAGCTTTCCTGTATCTGGTATGCTCCTTAAATTTATGGACCAGCCCTTTTGGGGAAACCGCTTTCCACTGTCCCTCCCGGTAAAGCCTTTCACTGACTCTTATGGTCAATTTCCCCTCATTTAACCTCTCCTGAACCAAATCCTCCCGGCCGCTCCATCCGGCAAGAAGCACGTTGCTTTCCCTAATCAGCTTACGGCACTTCTCTTCCTCCTCATAAAGGAGGCTGACATAGGGAAGGCTTTCGCCCGCACTGCTCCAGCCCATGGAAAGCCGCTCCGCCTCCATAGGCTCAGTCTGGATAAAATGGAAATCCTCGCCCAAAAGCCTGTGGCAGGCGTTTGAAAACGGAATCTGGTGGTGGTTGATATAGTTGGATATGAATGTGACTGTCATCTTGGTTTCCTTTATTTTAAACTGCCATACAGCGCTTATTTCACTGCGTAGATTATATCACATGTCACCCGGCCAGTATACCTGTTTCTGCATAACAGGGTTGTGATGGAAAACAAAGAAGAAGGAAGTAACAGCGATTGTCCCCTCCGCAAAGACGTTGTTTTTAAACAATACGCCCCGCTATCGTTTCCGCCGCTTCCTTAACGCTTATGTTGCTGACATCAATTTTAACGCTGTCTGTTTCCTCATATAACGACAGTCTGCCACAGCTTCTCTCAAGTATATCGGCCGTCCTGATTCCCCTCAAAATATCAACATTCAGGCGCTCTCGCAGGGCTTCTTCCGACGCCGTCAGAGTAAACAGATAATAGCGAACCTCTTTTAAATTTATTTTTTCCAAAATGCTGTCTATTATCGCCTGTCTGTCCATCACCCAGCAGAAAATAATATTCTGAAACTCCGTGCATCCCAGAAAGCTGTTCAGCATGTAACATATATTGCCCGTAACCATCTTCTTTGTTTCGTCCGTCACGATAAACGGCTCCATATTCCAACACCAGTCCCCGTCCAGAAATACCGACGGCACTAAAATTTTCTGAAGCTCCCTGCTGGTCGCCGTCTTGCCGACTCCCATTGTTCCGTTAATAAAAATCAGATTTTTCATAGCCCTCCCTGTCAAAAAAATCACACCCTCCCGCAAACAAAAGTGCAGAGTCCATAATCATACCGAATTTCCTTCTCACCTGATATATATTTCACCTGCCATCTGTACTGCGGCTTTTCCTGCTACGATATCAGTATAACAAACGATGCATGAGGTGTAAAACATGCATCGTACATCAGAAATTTCATAAAAGCCCTTGTTAAAAAAAGCAATCTTTCATATAATACAAATAAGGAATATAATTCCCGTTTATTATAAGGAGATGCCTATGTATATTCAGCGCACAATGGAAAATAAACTGAAATATTTATCCGCACACTTCCCCGTCGTCATGGTCTGCGGCGCCCGCCAGGTGGGAAAGACAACGCTGCTTCATCAGATAAAATCCGAAAACGAGCAGCTTCAATATGTCACCCTTGATTATCCAAGACTGCGGATGCTCGCCCGGGAAGACCCGGAATTATTTCTGCAGCAATATCAGCCGCCTCTTATCATCGATGAAATACAATATGTCCCGGAACTGCTTCCTTATATTAAAATCAGAGCAGACCAAACGCGCCGCAATGGAATGTATTTTCTTACCGGCTCCCAAATGTTTCATATGATGAAGAATGTAAGCGAATCTCTTGCCGGACGCGTCGGTATTCTGTCCATGTATTCCCTGTCAAGGGCTGAAATTGAAGGAAAGCAGTCGTCCCCTTTCCTGCCGGATAAAATCGGACCGTCTCAGTCAGACGACACCATCACGGGTATTTTTGAAAAAATATTTCGGGGCGGAATGCCGCAGATGATAGCCGATAAAGACTTGCTGGCAGAGGATTATTTCGGCGCTTATATGCAGACTTATTTAGAACGGGATATCCGCGATTTCATAACCATTAAAGATGAAAGCAAGTTCCTGAAGTTTATCTCCTGCGCAGCGGCAAGAACCAGTCAGGAGGTAAATCTTGCAGACATTGCAAAAGACGTTGAAATTGACCGCAAAACGGCGAATGGGTGGTTATCGCTCCTGGTATCCTCCGGACTTGTCTACCTGTTACACCCCTATTTTGGAAATACCATAAAGCGGATTGTAAAACGTCCCAAACTGTATTTTATGGACACCGGCCTCGCCTGTTATCTTACCTTCTGGAACAATCCAAGGGCGTTGGAATTATCCGCCATGTCCGGCGCAATGTTTGAAAATTATGTAGTGTCGGAAATCATAAAAGGCTATGTGAATCAGGGATTTGACGTAAGGAGCCGGCTTTGCTATTACAGGGACAATAACGGACTGGAAATCGATTTAATGATACTTGAAAACGGCAGATTATACCCCATTGAAATCAAAAAAAGTGCCGACCCCGGCAAAAACGCTTTAAAAAATTTCAGTATTTTAAACAGTCTTCCTGAAGAAACGGGCGAAGGCGCGGTCATTTGTATGACGCCTGTGGTAATGCCGCTGGATAAAAAGAATCGCCTTGTCCCTGTTTCCTGTATTTGACCCCTGCCAATATGTCTATGCCGGAACCGGTTTTGCGCAGCCGCCTGACTCGCTGCTCGCAGAAAGAAAAATCATGCCGGAAAACAGTCCTGTGACGCGACTGATTTCCGACATGATAATTTCCCGGAATCTTTTCAGAAATCCTCCGGCATTGTCATTTTCCGTCTAATTTTCCTCTACTATCTTAACCCCCCAGGGCTCCAGCTCCATCGTCTCCCCGGAATTTACCGCTTTTTCCGAAAAAATCTCCATGCCGTCCTTCCCGCCATGCACCGCCTGCTGCCCATCGCCGGAATAATTCAGATAATAGGTAACATTCTTTCCGAAATCGTTCACTCCCCGCTTGACAATCACCGGGAATTTCTCTTTTTGGTTTTCATTCCATACACCCGCCCCCTTCAGGGTATCTGCCAGAATTTCCGAAAGCATATCGTCGGAGGTCCAGCATCCCAAATAGGTTGCGCAGCCTTTCCCATAATGATTTCTCGTAACCGCCGCGTACCTTTTCCAGTTCGGATGGTCGTAAGAAGCAAGCACTCTGGCTGTGTCGGGATTCAAAAGCTCCATAAAAATCTTTACTTCCTTATCCGGGCATTCAAATCTGTCGGAGGAGAGTTTCACATTGCGGGGCGCCGTAAAGTGACTGTAGGAAATACCAAGGCATTTATCTATGCCGTGCGGCTGGCAGTCCGCATAAACCTTCACATTTTCATTGGCAAAGGCCGACTTGAAGGTCACGAACACATGGCCGCCATTTGCCACATAAGCGTCGATGCGGGCAAGCAGCTCCTCGGAAGCCGCATATAATGCCGGAATAATCAGCAAATCGTACTCCTCCAGCTCCTCCGATTCCGGCCACAGGAAATCGCATTCCACATTCAGCTTATAAAGCTCGTCGTACACGAAGCGCACCGCGTCATTGTAGCCGATTCTCCCGCCCTGAGGCGTTCCGCCGACAGGGAACCATTCCAGAGCCGTAAGCGCTTCATTGCTCAAAAGAAAAGCTGTTTTATTTTTCTTTTTCAGGTTCACCAGATGACTGCCAATCCTGGCAAGCTCGTTTCCAATCACACTGGCCGCCCGGTAGGTGTCGTTTTCCTTAAAGTCATGGCTCAGTAGCCCTTTCCAGTAGGTTTCAAAGGAATTGTGGATGGAATGCCAGTGCCAGTATTCCACCATATTGGCCCCGGAAGCAAGGTGGCTGTAAGCCTGCAGGCGGAGCTGTCCGTCGTAGGGCAGCCAATGGGAAAATCCCTGCGCCTCCGTCTCCAGCACAAAATAATTGTCCCTCTTTAAAGAGCGGGCGTCGTCTCCTCCAAAGGCAATTTCCGCGCCGGTCAAATCGTCCTGACTTGGATGATAAATATCAATCCCCGCCGTCGTGAGGGCTTTGGCCGCCTGATAATGGTCAATCCCCGGCTGAACCCCGAAAGAATACATCCGCCAGTCCAGGTCAAAATTGTGAGTGATAAACTGGTCAGGTCTTGCATATTCCCGGACGATTTCCGCCTGCCATGCCAGATAATCCGCCGCAAGCTTCCGCTGGAACCTCTCAAATTCCGCGCCAAGGCTCCCGTTGATGGTTCCCCTAACGTCAGGGAAATCCTCCCACCCATTGATACGGTTGCTCCAGTAATCAAGTCCAAAATCTTTGTTGAGCGCTTCCAAATCATCATGGAATTTCTGCCGAAGGTATTTCACAAACTGCTGCTGAACATTTTTGCCCGCCGTATTGTAATGCTTTGTCTCATTGTCCACCTGAAAACCAATGACGCATTTTCTGTGGGCGGAAACCTCCATCAGCTTCCTGATAATCCGTTCCCCATAATAACGGTAAGCCGGATGGGTGATATCCATAATCTGTCTTCTGCCGTAAATTTCCCGTCCCTTTTTCGTCTCCGCAAGAATGTCCGGATAAGCCTTCTCCAGCCATGCGGGAATGGCATAGGTTGGCGTCCCGATTACCACGCAAATCCCCGCCTCCTCCATGGCACCCAGTACCCGCTCCACATGGCTGAAATCAAAAACCCCCTCCTGAGGCTCGTAGGTGCTCCACGTGGATTCCGCAATCCTGACCAGATTGATGCCCGCCTTTTTCATCATCTCAATGTCCTTATGAAGGCGGTCATAAGGCATATACTCATCGTAGTAGGCAACGCCGTATAATATTTGATTCATCTGGTTTCCCTCCATTTCTCAAAGTTTTTCGGTTCGTCTCCTGATTTTTCTGTCCGAAACATACAACTGGACTCCATAACCAAAACAGCTTTTTCTCACACGGCGGTAAAAGTCAGCACACTCACAGAGGCCGGCTTTGCCCTGTACAGAAAGCCGCCGTCCTTTTCTTCAGGCAGTGTTCCCTGTCTGCTCCGGATTTTATCAGGCTCCTCCGCACTGTTATAATCCTGTGCGTTCTCTGCAAAAATTGTCCGGACGCTCTCCGGCCGAAGCTTCCCGCCGTCTGAAAACTCGAGGAAAATCTCCTGCTCTTTCGCCATATCCGCATTGATAAGGTTGACAAAAACATGGTTTCCCTTCTCCGACGCAAAGGCATGGATATTTTCCAAGGTGCTTCCTCCGGCTTTCCCGAAAGCTCCTTCTCCGGAAATGACAGAGGAAGTATTTTCAGTTCTCAGCGAAAGTTTTTCCGCGCCTCTGTGTACCTTATACATCATAAAAATATCGTAGTTCGGCGTCAGAATAGTCTGTTTTCCCTGCGTCAGAATCAGAGAATTCAGCACATTTACGGTCTGGGCAACGCAGGCCGCTTTCACCAGGCGGCAGTTCCTGTGAAAAATATCCAGCGTAAGCGCCGTGGTAATGGCGTCTCTCATAGTACACTGCTGCCAGAGCGCCGGACGGCTTTTAAAGGACGAGCCGTGCCAGTTTCCCCACTCTCCAACCACCAAATCGCATTTCGGTTCCGTAACCGGGAAAAAGCCTTCTGCTTCCGGAAATCCCGACAGCCCCTCCTGAATCAGGTCATACTGCTCTTTCAGCACATCTTCAAGCTCCAAGCATGAGTTTATCACCTTATACCAGCCTTCCTCAGAAAAAGCAACGTCCCTGTCATCAGGATTTTCCACATTCCAATTATAAAAATGCAAATCCATGGCATCCAGCCTCGGCTGACGGAACTGTCCAAGCGCTTTGAAAAATCTTCTGGTCCACTCCACTCTCTCTTTCGGCTTATTCCCGTCCGCACCGCTGGCAATGCGTTTCATGGAAAAACCGCTGTCAGGGTTTCTGCTATCGCACAAAGGCATGGCAGAGGAATATTTCCGAAATTCCTCCGCATACATCTCCGCCGTCATATTTCCGCCGCCGGCCCAGCACTCATTACCGATTCCCCAATATTCTACCATAAAGGGTTCAGGCGAACCATTCTTTTTCCGCAGAAGAGACAGCTCCGTCTCCTCACGGCGGTTGCAGTACTCAACCCAATCCCGCATTTCTCCCACGCTGCCGCTTAAAAGGTTAATATTGAGCCAGGGCTTCGCGCCTGTTATCCGGCACAGCTCCATAAACTCATGGATACCAAACTGATTATCGTCTCTCTCAAAGGTTCCGAAATTCTCGTTGTAGGTCACCGGCCTTTTGCTCCGCTCACCGATACCGTTTCGCCAGTGATAGGTATCCGCATAGCAGCCTCCGGGCCATCGGATAATCGGCGGTTCAAGAGCTGACAGCGCATCCGCCGCAGCCTTGCGGATTCCTCCGTAATTTTCAATTTCAGACTCTTCCCCCACCCAGATACCGTCATAAATACAGGCTCCTAAAAATTCAATAAAGTGACTGTGCAGCTCCGGCGATATTATGCCTTCCTTCTTATTGCAGTCAATTATAATTCTGTTCATTCATACCTCTTTTCCCCGCAGCTATCCGCATATGACAAAGTTTATTTACATGCTGTGCAAAAAACAGGAACCGGCCGAATTTCCACCCGGCCAGCCCCTGTCACTGCTTTTATATCTGTTTCAGACTATGTTCTTCCTGATATTATTTGTTGGCGCTTACCCACGCGTCAAGCTGCTCCTGCTTTCCTGCCATAACCTCTTCAAGACCTGATGCATACAGAGCATCGTTTAACGCCTTGATGGTGCTGTCTACATTTGCGGAACCGCAGCTTCCTGTCAGGAGAGTTGCCCGATAGGTATCCCATGCGTTATTCAGAGCAGTAATCTGGGTAGCGTAATTAGAGCTGTCCCAAAGGAAACCGAATACCGGCGAATAGTAAGCATTGTCATTATGGGTACGAAGCAAATCCCAGTAATCAGCCGACTTGCTTCCGTCGTTCCATACCAGAGAGTTAAACTGGTTGCCCATGCACCATCCGGTATTCTGATGATATTTAAAGTTTCCGCCGTCCTCTCCGTCCACAAAGTATGCCGTGCCGTCGTCAAGAAGCTTGTAGTTCACACCCTCGATACCGTTCTGCCACAAATTGTAAACAGTAGAATCGCTGTACAGCGCGGAAATAAACTTGAACGCCATTTCCGGGTCTTCGCTGTTATTGGCAATACCGGTATTATAGAAAGAAACATTGGTGGTTGTGATATAACCGTCGCTTCCGCCGCCTGTCTTGAAGTACAGAGCGTAGCACTCGCAGCCGTTTGCCGTCTCAGCCTCGGCAAGGAAGCCGGGCTTGATTGCCGTTGCATAGCTGAAAGTATTGCCTGCCTTCATCATGGTAGCCGTACCCTGTGTATCGGTAGCCGCATCCTTATAGATATATCCCTTGTCGTACCAGTCCGCCAGAAGGCTTACGGCATTCTTGAAGGTATCTGTCTCAAAAATATTTACAACGGTTGTGCTGTTGCGGTCTTTCTGCAGGTCAAGACCTCCGAAATAATCTACCAGATAATCAAAATCTGCAAATCTGTTTAACTGGTCCTGACTCGACAGGTAAAGAGGAATCATCTCTGGATGCGCTTCCTTTACCTTTGCAAAAATCTTCTCCGCCTCAGTCCAGTCCAAAGCCTCTCCGGAGAATGCATCATTCTTATCGCCAAGTCCGTACTCTTCCGTAATGCCAAGCTCGTCGCAGATATCCGCTCTCATACAAAGACCGCCAAGCTCCACGGATTCCTTGTTTGCCGGGAAGCCGTACAGAACGCCGTTCATATTTCCAACATAGGCATTCTCTTCTCCCAGCGCTTCTATAATTTTCTGCCCGTCAGCCGTCTCCATCAGCGGAGACATATCAAAGATACCGTTCATGTTAATCCAGCTTGCCGCCTGAACATAATAAACCGGCATTACATCCAGAGGGTCGCCGCCGGAAAGCATCAACTGTACGGTAGACTGCCATTCCGCCGCTCCCATGGGAAGGAATTCCACTTCCATATGGTAATTGGGAACCATGTACTCGTTGAGGGCGTCCTGAACCGCCGCTCTTGCCGCTTCGTCCTGATTGTAGAACTCCACATATGCAAAGGTAAGATGATAGGGATTTTCCGCCGTATACTCCCCGTAGGAAGTTTTGGTGGTGGTTCCGTCGCTGGTAGCTCCTGCCGTTTCAGAGCCTGCGTCGCTTTCCGCACTTCCGCTGTCGGAGGTTCCCGCTCCTCCCGCATCGTTTCTGCCTGAGCCGCCGCATCCTGTCAGGAGACCAAATGCCATAGCCAGAACCAACAAACTGCTAATCAATTTCTTCTTCATTTCTTTTTCTCCTCCTTTTTGATTCCGCACATGTCCCCTCGCGCGTTCTGCCGGGCATGTGCATTAAAATTATATTGATAAGGCACTGTCCCGCCCTGCGGTTATGCCCTATATCAAACACCCTGTAATATGGCTGTATCCGTCAGCCCTTTACGCCGCCAAGAGTAAGACCCTTGGAATAGTACTTCTGGAAGAAAGGGAATATCAACATAATCGGTAAAATCGCCACAAACGCAATTGCCATCTGAATAGCCGTTGACGGAATAGCCGACGCCGCTGACGCCACATTGGAATTGCTGCTGCTGGCCAGATACTGGATATTGGTAACCATCTGGTTCAGAAGATTCTGTATATTGTACAGATTTTTGTTTCTTACCAGATAGTAAAGCCCGTTGGTCCAGTCGTTCCAGTATGTAAGTCCCGCAAAGGTTCCCATGGTTACCAGAATCGGTTTGCCAAGAGGAATTACAATGCTGGTGAAAATCTTCATCTGGGACGCACCGTCAATCTCCGCCGCTTCATATAAACTGTCCGGAATACTGGTGGTGAAGAAAGTCCGAATCATCATAACGTTCCAGGCGCTCACCAGGAAATTCGGAAGAAGCTGGGCAAAAAAAGTATCCTTCACGCCAAGGGAAGTCCATAACAGATAAGAAGGAACAATACCGCCGTTGAACAGCATAGTAAAAAACACGAAGAAATTCATAAATTTTCTTCCGGGCAGATTCCTGACAGACAGCGGGTACGCCATCAATGCCGACAACGACACATTGATTGCCGTTCCTGCAAGCGTCACCAGAATACTGATTCCGTAAGCCGTCAGTATTTTCTGTCCCGACTGCATCAGATACCCGTAGGCTGCTCCTGAAAACTTCTGCGGGAAAAAGGAATACCCGTTGGCAACCAGTACGTTCTCATCCGTGATGGATGACATAAACAAAAGTATAAATGGCAGGATGATTAAAAGCGTCCATATAACCATGACTACATTCGCCAGAATCTGAAATTTCGAAAATGGTTTCTCTCTCATAGTCATCCCCTCCCTAGAATAATGCGTTTTCTTCGCTTATCTTCCTGACTACCATGTTAGCCGTCAGAACAAGAATAAAGCCTATGATAGACTGATAAAAGCCTGCCGCCGCGGACATACCCACGTTGGACTGCTCCATCAGGCCGCGGTACACATAAGTATCAATAACATTGGTGGTCGAGTAAATCATTCCCGCATTTCTCGGCACCTGATAGAACAGACCGAAATCGGAATAGAAGATACGGCCCACACTCATCAGGGTCAGGGTGATAATCGTCGGCACCAAGGAAGGCAGCGTAATATTTTTAATCTGCAGCCATTTGGTCGCTCCGTCCAGCTCTGCCGCCTCGTACAGCGACGGGTCAATACCGTTGATGCTGGATATGTAAATCAGACATCCGTATCCGATTCCCTTCCAGGTATTCACGAATATCAGAATAAACGGCCAGTACTTTGCCTCCGAATACCAGTTAATCGGTTCCTTTCCAAACAGAGGAAGGATGGAATTGTTCATAATACCGCTGCTCTGGCTTAAAAAGGCAAATACAATATAGCCGATAATAACGGCTGACATCAGATAAGGAAACAAAATCGCGCTCTGATATACCTTCTGCAGCTTCTTGTTGACGGTATCGCAGATAAAAATGGCAAACGCGATTCCTACTACAAGATTGATGGCGATAAACGCCAGGTTGTAAAGAATTGTGTTCCGGGTAATCACCCAGGCGTCGGGAGTTGCAAACAGGAATCTGAAATTCTCAATTCCGTTCCACGGGCTCCCCCAAATGCCGCTTCTTACATTGTATTGCTTAAACGCCACTACAAGGCCGCCCATGGGAATGTAGTTGTTAATCAGCAGATACAACGCGCCCGGCAGAAACATCAGATACAAAGGTAAGTATCTTTTCAATTTCTTAACTTTACTGCCCATTCTTTTCCACATCCTTTCAATTTTTTATAATCATTTTTCAAATACATGCATTACTCACACGCTTCTTTCAGGCCGCATGCCTATTCACGAAACGCGGTTAAGCCTCTCCCCGACATGCCCCCTTTCTCTCACGGCTTCTTTGGCGGGAAATTGATGGCGAGCTTGGCAAAAAAGTCTTCCAGCGTCAGCCTTGCATTCACCTGATTGTAAACCCGTATCGGCCGGTTATTGTTGTCAAAAGAATACTTCATGGTTTTATAAGCAATGGTGGGAGCTCTCATCATGTCAAAAACGTCCGTCTTCTCGCTCTCCTCCATCAAAACTCCGATTGTGGGGGAATCTCCAAGCCCCCACATCTCTCCGTGGGGCCAGTGAGGTATGTGCGCCAGTTTATTATTAAACTCCACCATCTGCCGGAAAAGATAATTTCCGATTTCGCCACATGGCATTACCTTTCTCTGAAGCTCCGCAAGGGAAACCGCCATCTGCTTATATACGTTCATGGGTATCTGCCACAGCGTTACGTTGGATTTCATTATTACATTGGCCGCCGCAATATCCTGCATCAGATTAAACTCAAAACCGCCTTCCGGATACTGCGCGCCTCCAATCCAGATAACCGTCATCCGGGAGACGATTTCAGGCTTCATCAGTACGGCGCTTGCGATATCCGTAAGCCCTCCCTGCGCCGCCACATATAAGGGATGGGAATCCTCCTTCATGGCTTCCTCGATAATCAGCTCCGCCCCCGCCGACTGCTGCGGCGTTTCCTCATTCTTAAGGGGATATCCCGCTCCTTCCTCTACCCTGTACTCCCCTGAAACTCCCATAAGGGAAAGCACCTTGTTAATCTCGTCCACGCTGGCCTTTGCCGTATTGCCTTCCCCCCACTCCTGAGGATTGATATTGAAATGACCGCCGATAATTCCTTTAATAATGAACTTCGGCGTCATCAGGTGATGAGCTAAAGCAAACTGGTCGTCCGCCTCGTTTTTGCAGTCCGTGTGGACAATCATCCGCACCTTTTTGGTATCCGGCACATCAAATTCATAATTCCACTTTTTCACACAGGCCCTTCTCCTTTCTCAATATTTTGTTACATGATTGGCGTCCCGGTATTGTCTGGGCGTCATTCCCGTTTCCTTCTTGAAAACCGTTCCGAAATGGCTTTGGGAGGAATATCCTAAATAATCGCCGACTTCTGTAAGGGAGCGGTCCGAATATTTTAAAATATTTTTCGCGCGCTTTATTTTTTCCCTCTGGATATACTGCCCGATTGTGACTTCTTCCTCTTCCTTAAAAATGCGCTCCAGATAGATTACATTCAGATTCAGCTCCGCGGCTACGTCCCTGCTGCTGATGCGTTTGAAAATGTTCACCGCGATATAGTTTTTGCACTCGCCCACATACATTCTCTTTTTGCCGGATTTTCTGTGCTCCGCGACCAGACCTGCATAAGTCAGCGCGGCCCGCTTTCTGATGGCGAGATATACCCGGACATCCATCGCCCCGGCAATCTGCTTTAAGAAAATATCGCTCACCAGAAAGCTTTCCCGGGAGGCAATCCCCGCCTCTATGGCGGCCCTGGCGGCAAGCGCTACCCAAATGGCCGTCATGTACTCCTCGTTTTTGCGCGAGCCTCTCTCAACCGCCTTCGGAAACGACAGCGGCGTCTGCAAAAGCCGTTCCACCAGCTTCACATTCCCATCCTTTATGGCCTGCATCAGTATCTGCTCGTCCCGGTAGCTGTGGTTGGTGTACTCTTCCTCATCCTCCATCCGAATCGCATATTCCAGTTGGCGCTTTTCCAAATCCGCAAGCGTTTCCGTAATTGTAATCTCGTTGTCTTTCATGGGACACCCTTCAATTTTTTATTATTATATCCATTGAACCGGCGCCGATATATCAGGATATGAACTTTTTTTGTGCAAAACAAACTCATTTTCTGTCAAAAAATTCCATAACAAAAAGGCCCGGACAAGCTTTGGCTTGTCTGAGCCCCTCTTTTATGCTTAATCGCCTTAAAATATGAAACAGGTTACGCCTACCTTGCCGGCCGCCTTATCCCTCTCACATTTCTCTGGTGATATTCCTCACCCATATGTATTTTTTATAATGGACATATACCGCCCACAGCTTGACAATCTCGTCCAGATTGACGATACAGTAAACCGCCATCACAGGCAGACCGAAAACAAATGCCGACAAAAATCCCATCGGTACGGAGAAGCACCACATGGCTCCCACATTTCCCACCATATCGAATTTGGAATCGCCGCCCGCGCAGAAAATGCCGTCCAGAACGGTGGTGTTTACGGACTGCGCCATAATGTTAAGGCCGCAGAATAACAGCATATACTGCAGATAATGGGCCGCCGTCTCGCTAAGAGGCGCAATCCTGACGATAACCGGAGAAATCAGCATCAAAACGCCGCCGGTTGCAATTCCCACCACAATCGCCATCCGGGTAAGCCTGCCACCGTATTCTTTCGCCTTTGCCAGTTCCCCCGCGCCGAGAAGGTTTCCAATCATTACTCCCGCGCCGCCGCTGACGCCGCGAATCAGGCAGGATAAAAGGCTCTTTGCAATGGTTGTGATGGAATTTGCCGCCACCGCGTCGCTTCCTAAATGTCCCATAATCACGGAGTACAGCACGTAGGCAATCCCCCATACCAAAGACGCCCCCAAAACCGGCATGGTGTACCGCCAGAAATCACCACGCAAAGCCTCGTCCACTGCCCGGAGCATACCGCCCCAAATCACCCGCACGTGGCCCGGACGCTTCGTTTCCAGGTAGCTCCAGATAAGCTCCACCAGCCTTGCGCAGACCGTGGCGTAAGCCGCTCCCCGAATCCCCAGCGCCGGAAATCCCATAAGGCCGAAAATCAATAAAGCGTTCAAAACCACATTCAGCGCGACCGCAGTGGAACTGATACGGGAGCTTACCGCCGCGTATCCCGTATTTTTCAATAAAATCAAATAAACCTGCGAAATTCCGCACAACAGGTAAGATAACGCAACCGCCCGAAGATACATGGCGCCGCTGGAAACAAGAGCCGCGTCGCTGGTAAAAATCCGCATCAGAAGCTCCGGCGCAAAAGCCGCCGCTATCGTGAAAAAACCGCTGAAAATCAGGTTTGCACGAAGCGCGATGGGCATCACCGATTCAATGGCGCCTGCGTCCTTCTTTCCCCAATACTGAGCCGCCATGATTCCGGCTCCCATGGCGATTCCGGTGACAAACAGACTCAGAACAAACTGTATCTGACCGGCCAGCGAAACTGCCGACAGGGAGGTCTGGTCTACCGCCCCCAACATAACCGCGTCCGTCGCGCTCACCAACGCAAGCATAAAATTCTGGATTGTGATGGGCAGCACCAATACCCGCAGCTTCTGATAAAACTCTTCCTGAAAATCAATTTTCTTAAACATGACTCTTCTCCATTCTTTATTTTTCATATATAAATCCCGGCTTAATGTCTGTTAAGGTATAATTTCCTCATAAATGCGCAAAAGCCGCCGGTAATTCGTTTCACCGTTATGAACCTCGCGGGCCCTCTTCCTTGCTTTCCCGGAAATCCGCTCCGCCAGACAAAGGCCGTTTTCATCCGTACCGGTATCCCACAACCGTTCTATTGCCTCCGCCAGTTTTGCCGCGTCCCCCGCCGGAAACAAAAGGCCGTCCTCGCCGTCCCTAATCATATCCGGAATCCCTCCGGCCATAGACGCCGCCACCGGTACGCCAAGAAGCTGGGCCTCCCCCACCGTGTTGGGCGAATTTTCCAGAACGGAGGCGCACACAAAGACGCTGCTTTTCAGATACCGCGCTTTCATCTCCTCCCCGCTCAGTTTTCCCAGCATCACCACGCGTTCTTCCAGCCCATACCGCTTTATCAGGGAAAGCAGGTATTTTCCGTAAGCCGGCAGCTTTAATTTTTCTTTTAGTGTCCTATGGGAAATCACGCTGTTACCCGCTACGTACAGCTTACAGTCGGGATATTTCCCTGCAAGCAGCGCCATTGCCTCCAGAACGAAGTGCATCCCCTTTAAAGGGTAATCCCCCTGTCCCAGAAAAATGCTGTGAGGCTCGCATTTTCCCAAATGCCACTCCCCCTCGTAAAAAGCCTCCCGCAGCGTTTCATTCATGGGATAATACCTTGCACCGGGATTTATCCGCGCCGAGCCTTCCCTGTCAAACCGGGTCCTTCCCGTAATATTCCCGCAGTTTCTTATCGCCTCCGCCTCGTTTTCCCCGCGGCGGATAAATTTTTCCTGCTGCTCTCTGATGGAATCCTTTCTGATAAAATCCCGGAACGTCACTTTCCGCCGCACCGCCTCCGGCAGTCCCGCCATATAAACTTTCGCAATCTCCCCGCAAAGTCCCTGAATCCCAATCAGCGTCCGCTCCGTTTTTCCAAAAGCCCTCGCCGCCGCCAGCGCATGGGGAAATTCCGTTCCGAATATGTGAATCATATCCGGCTGAAAATCCCGGAAAATCTCCCGGAAATCCTCCTCCATACCGGCGTCATAAATCTCGGGCGTATTTAAATTTTCCGCAAAAGGATAGCAACTTACGCCATTTGCGAAAAATACGCCTGCTGCCCCCGCTTTTTTCTGAATCAGCTCCTGCATCTGCCCTTCACCCATCGGAAAACATACCCCCAGCGTAAAAGGCGTTTCCTCCCGCTGTACCCGCTCAAAAATCCCCGAAAGCCACCCCTCCCGGTTGCTGTAGGGCATATTCAGTTCCCGCCCGATTGCGGGCAGCATGATATTGCAAATCCATAAAATTTTATGCATGATTTTCTCCGGCTGTGTAAAGTTTATTATCCTTTCGTGCGGGTTTTCCTGCGATACAGCAATCCTTTCACCCTGTTATATATCCCCGCCGTTCTTTCATTTC
>CAJTMZ010000012.1:39350-40252 GCA_910577445.1 uncultured Lachnospiraceae bacterium
TGAATTTGAAAAGCTGTCCGGCAGACATATATTTTCCGGTAATCTCTCTGTGTTCTTTTGCGGAAAGCCGCCTGTTTTCTCCGGTTTCGGAAAATCCGCCGCCTTCATAGTCCGCAATTATCATATTATTATAGAAGAAGTCCGTACCGGAACCGGAGTCTGCATCTCCGCTGTCTTCCCGCCTGCTCTCCTGCGAGCATTTTCTCTTTTCAAAAAAACACCACAAAAACTGCTCGTAATCCGGACTTTGTACTTCGTCTCAAACGGATGAGCCAGCAAAAGTTCCCTCGAATAAAAACATGCCTGATGGCAGGGTACGTTGCGGTAGCACGCGAAAGCGTCTATATTGGGATTCGAGGCAACCCTCTGCCCTGTCTGCCGTTCCCTGATATCTCCGTAAAAAATTCCCGTTCTACCTGAGATGAACTCCGCCATTTCCTCCAGCACCGTTTCCGAAGCAAATTCATCCCCGCAGTTTAAAAAATAAACATATTTTCCTTTTGCTTCTTTAGCTGCCTGGTTCATGGCGTCGTAAATCCCGGCGTCCTTTCTGCAGATGACAGTAAGCATTCCGGGGTTCTTCTCCTTTTCCCAAACCCTTTTTAAATTATAAGCATAAGAAAGAGAGCCGTCCCCTGACAGCCCGTCCTTTATAATAACCTCATAATTATGGAATGTCTGATTTTCCACGCTCTCCAGGGTACTCTTTAACTTATCACCCGGATTAAGGCAGACGATGATAATTGAAAACAAAGGTGTGATTTCTTTCTTCATTTTCTATAGCTCTCTGCTTCATAATTCTTCAAAAAACTCTTTATTCCCAAGAAATTTCTCTGTTTTTGCGATAATTTCTTCCTCACTTTTCCCATCCTTTTTCATCTTTTTTACTGTACATTCCCAGA
>CAJTMZ010000012.1:40275-49128 GCA_910577445.1 uncultured Lachnospiraceae bacterium
TATTATTGTAAAGATTCAGCCTGACCGCGCAATCTCTTTTCCTGTTCGCTTCAAATTTCTTCTCCCAGAAATCCTGTCTTGATTTAGGCATATAGGCAAATTTACATCCACTATGTCTGTGCCAGAAACATCCGTTAATAAAAATCGCCGTATTATATTTTCGCAGATAAATATCCGGATGTCCATATATTTTATCAGAATTGAGACTGTACCTGTACCCACGGGCAAAAAGTATTTTTCTGAAGTACATTTCCGGTCCGGTATTTTTTGAACGGATAGCCGCCATATTCTTACTGCGTTCCTCAGGGCTCTTAATATCCATTTATTTACCCTCAATCATCTTCACATACTGAACAAACCGGGAAATTGTCCATATTCTTTCTCTTCTGTCTTTTGGATAAGCTGTAATATATGGTTTTGGGACCACCAATATTACATTTTCCGACTGCATCTCATCCATCTGTGTTCCTGAAATCCCCTGCTGCAGTGTACAAAGGTATTTGGGCTTATCTCTCAACCTGTCCGCCTCATTTATCACCTGCCGCCACCGGTCTTTACAGGTTGTTTTTGCTGCAAGGGAAATCAGATAATCTGCCGAAAAACTATAGTCATGATATGCTTCCTGTGACGGGAAAAGAAAATCCGGCTTTTTATTTCCTTCTGTCACCGCCTGTGATGCATAATCTATCCCATTACTGTCAAATATGGCGGACAGGTGGTGTTCCAGACTTTTCCCCGCACGGCTTTTTCTCCGGTTTAAAACCATATTGGCAACTCTGACAAATTCATCTACTGACTGAAATCCTTTTTTGAGGATTTCCCCGTACCTGGCATGCTCTAATGCCCTGAAAAGAGTATATTCCATATTTGTCCAGTCTATAATTTTCTTATCAGGATTGGATATAATCTCCTCAACATGATTATAAACTTTATGCTCAATGGCTCTGGCCGCTTCCGACATGACTTCCGATGTCGGGAAATCCACATCAAGATTATCCAGGAAATCCGAAATAGCCAGTTTTTCCTGCGCTTCCAAAGACATTCTTTCCACATCTATAAGACTGTTGGTTTCTGTTGGACTGATTCCAAAAGTATCCAGAAACTCCTCTATTTCTTCATCGGTTTCCAGAAAATACCCACTGTAATCACTATTTGTCTGTCTGGTAAATACAAATAGTGCGCCTGTCTGCTCCGGTTTCAGAAAAGGGAACCCTCTGCCAAACTTTGTGATTCTCAGTTCATTTTTACTTTCGTAATATGTAAAACAACTATCTGTTATAAAATCACCTTGCCATTTGATTTTTATAGTTCTCTTGGGAATCCTTTCCTGTTGCAGCTCCCAATCGCAAAACAGCATTTCCACCGCAGATTTCGAAATTAAAATTCCCGACTGATGTCCTCCCGTCGCCCCCGTATCATTTGCAGAAAGAAATTTGCAAAATCCTTTTTCACTGTTTAATACTGACTGTATCGCCTGACCGGCATATCCCGCTGACACTCAAATCACCTTCCTTTGCAGTACCTCTTCCATAACCTCTAATTCTTCTATCTTTTTCACTATCAGCTGTGCCACATTCTCCATCAACGGTACCACAACAGAGTTTCCGAATTGCTTATACGCCTGCGTATCAGACACGGGAATCCGAAAACTGTCCGAAAATCCCTGAAGTCTTGCACACTCACGAGGCGTTAATCTTCTGGGATTCCTTCCTGCCTGTTCAATCAGAATTTCCGAACCATCTTTATAGTACCGGGCACTGATTGTCCTGGATATTCCGTCTAATGGCGCTATCCCATAACCAAAGCCATTTCCTGCCGCCTTATGCTTCGCAGCATAATTTTGAAGATATGTCCATAATTTGTCTGATAATGTATATTTGTCATCTACTTCCTGTTCCAGAATATCTCTTATTACCGGCCGGTGTTTCTTTGGAGTCAGCTTAAATTCAAAACCAAAATCCTGTCCATATCTTTCCCTGTCAAATCCTACAATAAGAATACGTTCCCGATGTTGCGGAACATAAATCTGCCCATCCAGCACATCACTGAAAACCTCATAATTTAACTCGTCAAGGGATTCCAGTATTATCTGAAAAGTTCTGCCCCTGTCATGGCTACGCAGATTTTTAACATTTTCCAGCATAAATGCTTTCGGCCTTTTTTTCTTAAGAATCCTGCATACATCAAAAAATAAAGTTCCCTGTGTTTTATCCTCGAATCCTGTTGCCCTGCCAAGGCTGTTTTTCTTGGATACTCCTGCAATAGAAAAAGGCTGGCATGGGAATCCTGCAACCAGAATGTCATGGTCTGGTATAGTCTGGGCGTCGACTTGCGTAATATCACCTTCCGGCTGTTCGCCAAAATTGGCAAAATATGTCTGTTGGCTATATTTATTCCATTCACTGGAATAGACGCAACGACCGCCTGCTTTTTCAAATGCAACCCTCATACCACCAATACCGGCAAACAAATCAATAAATGTAAAATATGAATTGCGTATTTCACACTGTTTTCTCTTCATATCCGTAATATAGCAGGCCACAGCTTCTCTTATACAATCCTGCATGGTCTGGTCTGCTGTCAGGGAATATGCGTTTATTTCATTATATAACTCATCATCTATACGCAAATGTACCTGTTTCATCGTTCTCACCTCTGGGATTTTTTTTGTACCTGATTTTTCCCCTATTATACTACCGGTAAAAACCGAAATCAAGTGTTTTTATCGAATATATGTTCTTTTCGATTAATTTAATTCTCTGTATAAAGTTATGTTCATCAAATTTTATAATGTTAATTCACATCCGACAATATCGGCACCATATCATGGAACATAAACGTCTCATAAGGCAGTATCCGAAGGCCGTCCCCTCCCGCTTTCATCAGAATAAACACCCCGAAATAAAGAACTGCCGCCGCGGCCACGCCGCCTGTAAGCAGCTTTCTGAGCTTCGGATTTTCAATCCCCGAAAGCAGCGCGGGCAGGAAAAAAATATGCGTGACGGTCAAATAATACCCGATTCTGGAAATCACCGGAAGAAACGAGCAGCACACATACATCGCAAGGGCCCCCAAATTACAGTAAAAGTAAAATCTGTTCCGCCGGTTTTCCTTCACCGACTTTTTATAGAGCATCAGTGATAATAAAAGCACCGCCAGACAGCGCGCGATATTCACCAGACTGGTGCCGCCCTCGAGATACTCCGTGTCCTCATAGGTAGGATATAGAAATACCACCACTTTCAGGTAAAAATCCTGCATGAAAAAAAAGGTGGAGCAGAAAAGGGCCGCAATCGCAAGCTGCCACTTTTTCCATGCATGGGACGCCAGAATATACAGCGGAAACACCACCAGAAGCGACTTGTGCAGCGTCGCCCCAAGAAGTACCAGAAGCAGAAACTTCCCCCACTCCTTCCGAAGCACGCATGGAATCGCATACACCGCTATTGCAAGAGCCAGATAATACCGCACCGTGTTAAAGGACTGAAAATAATACCCGAACGCCATAAAAAGGAAAAAGCTGAAAGCAAAGGAATCCGCCTGCCGGTAAATGGCAATCAGAAACAGCAGTATGGTAAAGAATGCAAAAAAGGCAAAAACCAGCAGATAATTTTCAAACCCGCTCAGCCCGTAGAGAATCTTTACAATCTGATTAAACCCCACCTCCGTGGGCACAAAGGCGTCACAGCGAATCAGGTGCATAAACTCCACATATTTGGCGTAATCGTTCCCCACATTGAGTCTGCAGGCGGAAACCGCAAACAGGATAAGAAAAACAGCAGATAAGCACAGCGCATTCAGCATCTGCTGTCTGCTCACCATGCCCTGCCGTATTCTGCAATGATTATCTACCAACATTCCCAAAGCAGCCGTAAGCACCGCCGCCAGAATATATATGACCATAGCTTCCTCTTTTCACCACAAATCTTTTCCCCGGATTCCCTGCCTTTTTCAAAAACAAATTACTTTCTCGCTTTCGCCTGCCGCATTCCCTGCCGCATCCAGCCAAAGGCCCTGCCAAAAGAAATATCCGCAAGCATCCCGCTTTTTTTCACAACGCCGTGGATAACCAGAAACCGCATTGCAAACAGATTGGCCAAAACGCCGTAAAGATGGCGGTAGAGCACGCCTCTGTCCACAAAAAACTTTTCATTGTAGCCCTTAAACCAGGTGGACTGTCTGTAAACCTCCCGGCCAAGCTCCGCCGTATCCGCATACAAATGAAGCCCCTTTTTCAGGCAGTCATGCAAAAACAAACTGTCCTCCCCGTTGCTGTACCTTGCCCCTCCCCCGAAAAGGAGAGAAAAGCCCACATTCGCCCTGCGGAGCGCTTCCAGCCTCGCGGCCACGGCGTAGGTGGGATATCTTCCGTAATTATACCAGCGTATCCGTCTGCAGGTTTCATTATAATAAGTCGCTCTAAGCTCATCCACCCTGAAATTAAAGGTAATCAAATCCGCATCGGGATTTTTTTCGAAAGCGTCGAGAACTTTCCTTTCATATCCGGAGTCAAATACAATATCCTCGTCGGAAAACAGGCAGATTTCTCCCTCCGCATGTAAAAGAGCGGTATTACGGCTAAGGCCGACCCCCCGCTCCGTCATGGAAAAACAGCGAATCAGCCTGTCCTTATGCAGATATTCCCTATAATCATAACGCCCGCATTGGTTGACAATAACGGCCTCCGTCTCCAGATTCATCTTCTCCGCCAGCGTTTCAGGTTCCTGATTTACCGCCGCGGCAAGTACCTGTAATTTCATCCCCTGTTTTCTCCTCATGCCGTCCCGCTCCGCCCTTTACAGGGCCGTGCCGCCGGCCGGATGCTCAGGCAAAATACCTGTTCAAAAATTCCTCGTCGGCCTGGGCAATCACCATACCTATAATGTTACAGTCCTGATTGTTGAGAAGCGTCAAAATTCTGGACGTCTTTCTTCCCACGTCCTTTCCGAAAGGAAGAAGCAGAATCACCGCGCCCGCTTCCCGGATTTTCCGGCATTCCTCCTCCGACAAAATGTTCTCTCCGAAAGCCGTTATTTCCCATTCGCCTTTTTCCTGGACTTCCTTTGTCTTTGCCTTGTACCAGCCAAAGTCTTCCTCTTCCTTTACGCCTCCGCTGCTTCCCATAATATCCGTTTCTTCCCGGTTTAAAAGCCGCTCCAGCTCCAGTCCCCGTACGTCCGCGTGATTGTCCATATCCACAACGGCAAGCGTTCTGTTATCGCCCATGGCGTAACGGATATTGGCTTTCAACTCCCCGGCATAGGGCTGCAGCCCTTTCTGGTTTCTGGTCAGAATCCCAAGGGCAGGCATTTTGTATTTCTTTTCCACGTCCTCCTGGACGTACATGGATTCGTCCATCACATAATGGAATCCGATAATGAAAAGCGCAAGCACCCCAAGCGCTGCCGCTCCGGTCACGCAGGCGGAGGTGGTTCTGTTGTCCCAGTATACCCTCTCCGGCACGGTTGAGCGAATCACCTTAATCTGTTCAAGCTCGTCGCTGTTTTTTGCAAATTCCTTCAGCCCGTTTTCCACAGCGTTTCTGATTTCCCGGACAAACTTTTCATTATCGCCCCTGACCGTTATTGTGAGCAGGCGGATGTCCGACAGAATTTCCGCAGTGGTGGATTCTCTCACATCGCTTTTTTCATAGCCGGGCAGCTCCTTCATCACAAGGTCAACGATGGGGTCGGAGTCCAGCAAATCGTTCCAGGTATATCCGTTATAATACTGATAAACCTCCCCGTTTTCGTCATGGTCAAAGCTGATATAAAGCTTCGATACCGCCTTATATTCCACCGGCATTTTCATGGAGCGCATCACCTGATAGGTAACGCCTCCGCAGGTGGCCCCCAGGACAATCAGCATAATGAGCAGCCACAATCGCTTTTGCAGGTACAGCACAAGCCGCTTCAAATCCATTCCTCTGTTTAAATATTCCTCATTCTTCTCTATCTTCATTTTCCCATGGCTCCTCTGCCTTCAAAGCCTTCATGGCCGTCACCTGCGCGCTGTCAACGCCTTCCGTGCTTTCCGGTTTTATTAAAATCTTCAGCGTCAGAAGCATCAGCTTCAAATCCAGCCAAACCGAATAGTTTTCGATATAAGTTAAATCCAGTTTTAATTTATCATAAGGGGTGGTATTATACTTTCCGTAAACCTGCGCATACCCCGCCAGTCCCGCTTTCACCCTCATTCGGAATACAAACTCCGGCATGTCCTCCACATACTGCTCGATAATCTCGGGCCGCTCCGGCCTGGGTCCGATAAAAGCCATATCGCCCTTTAAAATATTGAACAACTGGGGAAGCTCGTCTATGCGCACCATACGGATAAATTTTCCTATGGGGGTAATCCGGCTGTCGTTTTTGGCCGCCAGCCTTGCCACTCCGTCCTTCTCCGCGTCCACCCGCATGCTCCTGAATTTCATAATCTGAAATTTCTTTCCGTCTCTGGTGCATCTGGTCTGCTTATACAGCACCGGCCCCCCGTCATAGCACTTGATGACTACCGCGGTCACCACCATAAAGGGCGCGGCAATCACAAGCAGAATCAGGGCGCAGACAAGGTCAATCATTCTTTTTGCCATGCGCTGTCCCACGGTAAGGGCATATTCCCGGGTAAGGAAAATAGGCGTGTCGAAAAGGTGGAGCTGGTCCGCGCCTTTTATCATCACGTCGGGAATCTTTGGCATCACATAGACTCTGATAAATCTGCTGTAGCAGTATTTTAAAAGAAGATTCCTTTCCATGGTGGGAATATCCCACAGCATCACCGCTCCATATCCCTTGAGTATCTCTTTCTGAAGCTCTTTTATATCATGTTTGATGTCCATGCATCTGGTAATTTTATATTTGTCTTTCCGTGTTTCAAATTTCCGAAGGACGTCCTCGATATCCCGTTCTCCGTGAATGAGCAGGATTTCTCTCGGCGGGAACACTTTCCTGTAAACCGTATTGCCAAGCCAGGTAAAAATCCCTGCAATCAGAATCTGAATAAGAGTGGCCGACGCAAAATAGTTTATCGGAACCAGCCAGTTGTTCATCAGGGAAAGCTGCGCATAGGTTATGGCGTTTACAAAAAAAAGCGCAAATACCTGAGACAGAAATACATCCACGGTTTTCAGGTATCCTATCTTCGTCCCCCCGTAGGTATTATTAAAAAAGACCAGCAGCACCACATAAATTAAAATCACCAGAATATGGCCGTTTTTCGTAAACTTCAAGCCCCGGTTGAAATTGTTGATAATCGGGTAATAGCAGTGCATCCATATATATGTATAAACGGCAGCCTGCATCAGTACTCCGATGAAGCTGAGCCATAATACGCCGATTCTTTTTAAGGATTCCAGTCGTTTCACTATTTTATCCCCCAGTTAATTTACAGCCGCCTCCTTGTGGCGCGCACTGCCCAGAAAAACAGATTACAGCAGCTATGGACGAAAGAAAGCCTCTCCTGCTTCCGGTACAGATTCCAGATTCTTCTTATTGCCTCCAGCTTGTTTGAAGACAGGGATTTGGCCGGTCTTCTGTAAATCACCAGAACCTCGTCAAGCCCGTAAGCCGTAAAACCGTTTCGGAGAACTTTCCACCAGGTTGCCGTATCCTCGCTCTTTACCTCCGGCATCTTTATGATTTCACGGCCGGTTTTTTCCGTATCAAAAAGCACCGTGGAGGAAAAAATCACTGTCCGGGAAAGGGCCTTTTTATAAGTGAGGGTATCCGGCACATGGACTATCTTCCCCGTTCCCTTTGCATTCTCGTCACCGAACTCATAGGCGGTAAACACAAAAGCCGCCTGCTTTTTTTCCATAAAGGAAAGCTCACGCTTTAGCTTGTCCGGCAGCCAGATATCGTCCGCGTCAAGAAAGGCAATATATCTTCCTTTCGCGGCCTCTATCCCTGTGTTCCGCGCTCTGGCGGCTCCCTCGTTTACAGGCTTTGCAATCAGCCTGATTCTCCCGTCGCCCGCGGAAAGAATGCGCTCTATCTTTTCCCTGCCATCGTCCTTCGAGCAGTCGTCCACCAATATCAGCTCCCAGTTTTCATAAGTCTGGTTTCTGACCATGGCGACCGTTTCTTCTATATAAAGGCCGGCGTTATAAACCGGCACAATGATACTTATCAGTCCCTCCGGCATCTCCATTTATATTTCCTCTTTCACAAGATAGATTGGCCTTTTTTTCACTTCCATATACGTTTTTGCCAGATATTGTCCCACAATCCCCAGGCAAAAAAGCTGTACGCCGCTGACAAGGGAAATGATGCACACAAGGGACGGCCACCCTGAGGTGGGGTCGCCAAACAAAGCCTTCCTCACTATCGTAAAAATAATCAGCGCAAAGGCCGCCAGACAAAAGCATACGCCCATAAAAGCGGCAAAAGCCAGCGGCGCCGTGGAAAAGGCCGTAATGCCTTCTATGGAATAAAGGAACAGTTTCCAGAAAGACCACTTGGTCTCTCCCTTTTTCCGCTCGATGTTTTCAAATTCAAGCCACTTCGTCTCAAAGCCGACCCAGCCGAAAATCCCCTTGCTGAACCGGTTATATTCCCCCATGGAAAGGATTGCGTCCACTACCTGCCTTGTCATCAGCCGGTAATCTCTTGCGCCGTCCATCATTTCCGTTTTGGATATTTTCTTCATAATCCGGTAAAAAAGCCTTGCAAAAAGAGAACGCACAGGCGGCTCTCCCTTTCGGCTGACCCTTCGCGTGGCCACCGAATCATAGCCTTTCTCCAGATATCCGTACATCTCCGGCAAAAGAGCGGGAGGGTCCTGCAGGTCCGCGTCAAGAAACACCACATAATCTCCCTTTGCTTTCTCAAGCCCCGCATAAATGGCGGCTTCTTTTCC
>CAJTMZ010000012.1:49158-51691 GCA_910577445.1 uncultured Lachnospiraceae bacterium
CCAGCCGTACCCGTTCATCCCCGCCGGCCAGCTTTTTCACTTCCTGCGCCGTCCTGTCCTTAGAGCCGTCGTCAATGAAAAGAAGCTCTATCTCCACCTCTTTTTCACGGAAAAAGGCTTCGTTTTTCATAAATTCCTGATAAAAATCAACGATATTTTCCTCTTCATTATAGCAGGGAACAATTGCGCTGAGCAGCTTCATATACTTTTACCTCTTATATAACCAATTGATGCTTTCCTAATTCTATCACACGAAAAGAAATATCACAACAAAAAGACGACAGGCAGGGATAACCCTGCCTACGATATGAAATGTCCTGATTTGGGAGACCTCCCTGACATTTCCCATTATACTTCTTTTTTTGCCGAAATTTCTTTCATGTAACAAATAGCACCCTTTTATGTAACTTTTCGTTCAAAAGCAACTCTTTGCAGGTCTGCTCCACAGCCTCCCGCCGCTCCCGGCTGATTGGGACCGCGTCCCCGTTCTGCATGATAAGGCGCTTCGGATAAAACTGTTCAATCTGTCTTGCGTTTACCAGATAGGACTGGTGCGTCCGGATAAAGTAATGGTTGCACGCAGTCAGCTTTTCCTCCAGCATTTTCATGCTCTCATAGAAAACATACTGCCTGCCTCTTTCCAGAAAAGATTTGATACGGCGTCTCTCGCTCTCAAAGTAAAAAACCTCTCCCAGAGGAATGTTCAGCATTTTCCTGTTATATTTGACCACAAAGCTCTCAAAAAAGATTCGGTGTTCCTCCACCACCTTGTCGAGCACGTCAAATACTTTCTGCCTTGCCACTGGTTTTGGAACATACTGGATAGGATGCACATCAAACATCTGGCCGAAATACTCCTCGTGCCCGGTTACAAACACAAAGCTCACAGGCCCGCCCTGCTCTTTAATCCTACGGGCCGTTTCTATTCCGTCCATCCCTCCCAGCTCTATATCCAGAAATACCGCCGCAAAATCCCCCGCCTGTTCCATGCCGAACAGGACCTCCTCGCCGCTTCCATACTTTTCGACCTGCACCCTTGCGCCGTTTAAGGCAGCCCAGGCCCTGATGTATTCCGCAAGCATTTCGCGGTAAAACGGAACATCATCACATACCGCAATTCGTAACATCTTCCCCCTCACACTTTCCCCTTAAAATCGTTTTACCGGAAATTATAAAAACAGTAAAACCACGTTCAGTATCCACATGATAAACGCAATCACCACGCCGATGATACTTAAAACCTGACCGGCCTTTGCCTGCCCCGCCTTGCTTGAACCGGAGCCCATCCTGGCGCGGCTGTATCCTAATACAGCGCAGATAATTGCGCCGAGTGGCCATATAAACGCAAGGATAACGCTTATGATGCCGAATACCAGCGCCATGGTAGCGGCCCCCGAATTATCCACGGTCTGAACCGGAATCGCCGCTCCGCTCTCCTGCCCATTCGGTATATCCTGCTGCAAAGCGGAGTAAAGCTGTTCCAGACTTTGCCTGAACGGTTTTTTCTGCAGCGTCGCCACAAAACCTTCCAGTCCCATTTCCTTGCCAAAGCTGCCTTTAAGCCATGCTTCTATGCGCAGCGTTCCGTTTGAATAAGACCACTTTAAATATTTGTAACCTTCCATCATCGCGTCGCCGGCACGGTACGCGGGCTCGCCTTTCCAGTCCGACATTGCAAACTTGTTTTTCTGCAGATAATCGTTCATCATAAAAGAAACAAAATCTTCCGGTTTATTCAAAACCAATTCCTTTATATACCTTGCCATTTTTATAACCATGCTCCTTTCCAAAGCCCGGAGACTTTGCGCGCAGCACAAATCTCTGGATTGAAAATTTTAAATTTAAAATCTTCACCTCATAATAAATTATTTTATCATATCAGCTTTACAGGCATTTTCTTATCTTTTCAATCATTTCCTCATACTCTGCTTCACTTAAATACTTTTTATCCGGATTCATCTGGAACACGCCGCCCCACTCGTCCTGCCCCTTATACTTGGGAACCAGATGCATATGAAGGTGGCATCCCGTATCGCCGTATGCGCCATAGTTGAGTTTATCCGGTGCAAACGCCGCATGGATAGCCCTGGCCGCCCTTGTCACGTCTGCAAAGAAACGGTTCCTCTCTTCGTCGCTGATATTCACAATCTCGCTGACATGGTCTTTGTAAGCCACAATACATCTTCCCGGTTTACTCTGCTCCTTGAATAAAATCAACTGGCTTACGTCCAAATCGCAGATTTTGATACCAAATTTTGCTAAAAGTTCTCCGCCCTGACAGTATCCGCAGTTTACGTCTTTCATTTCCATACCTCCTGATATTTTTGGTGTTTCCCCGCTATGCTGGTCCCTCCTTACCACATTTTTAGAAGCAGACGCATTCCATGCGGGCTGCGCCCGCGGCGTCTGCCGGGTGATAAGGAATCCTCCCACTGCGTGGGTCCCCCCTTACCACATTTCGGGAAGCAGACGCATTCTATGCGGGCTGCGCCCGCGGCGTCTGCCGGGTGATAAGGAATCCTCCCACTGCGTG
>CAJTMZ010000013.1:0-31292 GCA_910577445.1 uncultured Lachnospiraceae bacterium
AATCGCCGGTTATTACCACATAAATTTTTCAGGGTTCCAAATTCCCCCGGGTAATGCAGATGCGGGGCTTCTTTTTCTTCAGATACTTTTTGTCTGTTTCCGGCTCTGCATAATACGTCGGCAGCTTTGCCCCTTCCCCGGAATCGGCAAGCCTTTTTTCCAGAACGGTGCTTCTGACAATATTGACTTCCTTCGGGGCGTCTACCAGAATACGGATATGATTTTTAGTTCCCCCTAAAAATACGATTTTAATATTATCATTCAGCATCAGATATTCCTCCGTGCTCACCGTCAGTCTTACCATCCAAAGCCTCCCGTTCATTCCACAGCGCATCCATTGTCATGCATTTTTGCTTTGCATTTATGCTATGCATCCTCTCTATGCTTACCGTCATATTTACAAAATGCAACTTTCGTTACTATAATGTTGCATTACCTGCAAAAAGAAAGAGGACGCAAAGTGGGAGGATTTCTTATCGCTTTCACGTTGTCCCCAAACTTAATTTAGAAGAGGAGGTTTTTATGAGCACAACGCAGCCTATCAGAGACATTGAAAAATTAAGATTGTTTAAGGAATATTATAAATATGAAAAACCCAACGTCAGAAATTATACTCTGATTATTATCGGTCTCAATTCCGCACTGCGCATATCCGACATTCTCTCGCTCACCTATGGAAATGTTTTCGATTTTAAAAACAGGGAATGGAAAACCCATATCTCGTTAACGGAGCAAAAAACAGGAAAAAACAACAGAATTTACATCAACGAGGAAGTCAAAAAAGTTCTGGCCGAGCAGGATTGCCCTTTTAAGAAATCCGAAGATTGGATTTTTTACAGTCAAATGCACAGGAATCAGCATTTAAGCCGCTATCAGGCTTTCCGCCTGATTAAGGAAGCCGCCGCCTATGCCGGGCTGGATACCACTATTAGCTGCCACTCCCTGCGAAAGACCTTTGGCTATCACGCATGGAAACAGGGAACGCCGCCGGCGCTGTTAATGAACATCTATAACCATTCCTCCTATCAGATAACCAAACGGTATCTGGGCATTGAACAAAGCGACAAAGACGCGGTTTTTGAAAAAATCAGGTTATAAAAAACCCCCCTCAGCCTTATAAGCCCCTGCCGGGGCGGCTCAGACTGCGGGGATTTTTTATTTTCTTCTTGCCTTTACAGGATAAAACTGTTATATTATCAATATCTATAGAAGCGATACACAAGTATTGTCTGTAAATTTCAGATTCGTTAAACAAATTCAGGGCGGGCACTCGCCAAAATCCAATTTCAGTTATTTAAGTAACGGAATTTTGCAAAAACTTATTGATGAATCCTATGGATATGTGTATAATGAAAACAGGTGAATTTTCATTATATGTATTTCCATGCAAAGAAAGGAGTACTTATTGAAAATTGTTTCACCAAAATATGATATTTGCGGAAAAGAACTCTTTCAGAATGAGCTTGTCCGCAAACACTTTATCAGCGATGTACTGAAGATACCGGTTAATCAGATACATTCCGTCAGATTCGCAAACACCTTTCTCCGAAAAAGATACCGCCGCCAAAAGCTTGGTATTCTGGATATTCTTCTTGAAATGAATAACGACTGTCTTATCAATATCGAGATACAGTTAAAGCAATCCATTTTCTGGGATAAGAGACAACTGTTTTATCTGTCAACGCTCTATTCCTCGGAACTGAGAACAGGTGAAAACTATTCCCGGTTAAAGCGCTGTGTCAGTATTGGCATTCTGGATTTTAATTTGACGGACGACAGTGAGTATCATAATATTTACAACCTGCGGAATGAATCCTGCAGAATATTTTCCAACGAAATAGAAGTCCATACTCTGGAACTTCGTAAAAGTCTGTCCGGCGAGAATCCTCTTGATGACTGGATACGCTTATTTAATGCAGAAAGCGAGGATGATTTAAATATGATTAAAACTAAGAATACAGGTATTCTGGAAGCTATCAGGGAAGTGAAAATCTTTAATTTCAGCCGTTATATGCGCCTGCGCTATGAGGCTCATATGAAATATATCCGGGATAAAAAGGCAATCGAGGCATATGAACTTTATCAGCGGGAAAATGCAAGAATCGAGGGCATCAGAAAAGGATTTGAAGAAGGAATTGCTAAGGGACGTGAGGCGGGGATTTTGGAAGGACATAAAGCCGGGATTCTGGAAGGCGTCCGGCAGGCCGCCAAAATATATATAGAAGATAGTCTTGAAGACGGTAAAACCAAAAGTCAGATTACAGAAAAGCTCATAACAAAATTTCAGTTGTCCAAAGATGAGGCAAACGAACTGTACCGTCAAATTTCCCAGGTATATGCAAAGAGCCGGATAACATCATCTGTCCCGATACCCGCTAATGACAGTTTAGATAAACAGGACTGAAAAAAATTTTATCCAGGGTATAAAGTATTTTGAAATTTCTCCGATAACAATAATAAGTATGAATGCAACATTATAGTAACTAATGTTGCATTTATTATACCCATTTTTCTGTATAATCATTTCTTTTGTTAAAAAGTTTTTCTTTACACCACAGGCAGCTTCTGTTTTTCATATGTATTTCAGTTTTGTAAATTTTTTATAAATTGACAATATTGTCAATATCTAATATTATATTGTAGTATACAATTTTTACGAAAGGAGGGGGCAAAAATGTACGCTGATTATGATTCTTATGATATGATGGCAGCATTAATAGGTACCGGTGTTATGACTGTTTACATGATTTTTGTGCTTGTAATTCTTGTTCTGACAATCATTGCAAGATGGAAACTTTACACAAAAGCTGGCAGACCCGGGTGGGCAAGTCTCATACCCTTTTATACACAGTATTGCTTTTATGATATTGCCTGGGGTACAGGCTGGTTATTCCTGCTTGGATTTGTGCCTATTGTAAACATTGTGGTTGGCATTATGGTTAACTTTAAACTTGCAAAGGCTTTTGGCAAAGGCACCGGTTTCGGCTTCGGACTTCTGTTCTTAAACACTATTTTTATGCTGATTCTCGGGCTTGGTGATGCAAAGTATGAGGGCCCAGCCAATTAACCGCTACATATCATGCTCTAAGAACCGCCGCTATGGCGGTTCTTATTTTGTTTCCCGGTGATATTTTCGAAGTACAAAGGAGTAATTCCCGCCGCTTTGATACTCCAAATCCACCTCAAATACGCCGTCTTCACAGACAGGCGCCTGAATGTCTGAGGGAACATAAATCGTCAGCTTCCCATCTTCCTGCAGAGAAAGCATATTTTTCTGTAAGTCAGACATATCCTGCTGCGAATCCGAAGCAATCCTCTGAAAAACCGCCGTACATAAAATACCTGAATCTGTCTCTCCTTCCTTATCGACATACTCTTTCAGTTCTGTCACTTTGATAACGGCATGTTCAATGATAGCGCCGTCTTTCAGCCCTGCCGTCTTTTCCTTTTCTCCGCTTTGTTCAGACCGGCTTTCGCCCTGAAGCATTTTTTCCGCCCTGGCCGCCGAATCGGATACCTCGTCTTTTGCACATTCTTCGACGATTCCGCCGTTTTCGATGGCGGCATTCTCCGCAGCCGACTGTTTTACCGTCTCTTCCACTACTCCCGCGTCAGTTTCTGCATCCGCCGTAGTCATTGCCACATTATCTCCGCTCCCTGTCCCGGCTTCGCCTTCCATCCCCATGTCCCTGTCTTCACCGGTTTCCGCAGCCATCGCCATATTGGACTCAGCTATTTTCTCGTCTTTCGGCTCCGCCCCGGCTGTATCTTCATCGGCTCCGGTATAGAGTGATTCCGCAGTTTCTTCCGTAACGCCGGACGCCGAATATCCCTTTGAGGTCTGCCTTAATAACACCGCCGCCGGAATAATGACCGCAACGCAGACTGCCGCCGCTATCAGTCCTGAATAATTGAAAATCTTTCCGGAGTATTTCTTTCTGTCCTTTTTTTCCAAAATAACATTTTTTTCCGGTACGGATTTGTTCTGAAGCCCGGCTTCGATTCTGTCCCATAAGTCGGGAGCTTCCATTTGCGCCGCTTCTTTATATGCCTGCTCAAAATCCTTACTCATATCCGCACCTCCTTAATTTTTTCATTGCGCTCTGATACTTCCACGTAACGGTTCCCATGGGAATTTTCATACACTCCGCGATTTCCTTAAAGGTAAGCTCGCCCAGGATTTTCAGACTGACTATCTGCCGCTCCGCCGGCTTTAATGCTGCAAGCGCCTGATTTACCGTTATGTTGCCAAGCACTTCTTCCTCCACCTTGCTTGCGCCGTTTGGGAAACGGGTATTCTCCTGATAAATGCCCGCATCCCGTCCTTCCTCCTCCGGCCCGGCTCCCAAATCCTGCATCAGCGCGGTCAGCTCTTCCCGCCTGTGCTTTCTGATAAAGTCTATTGCCATATTTCTTGCCATAACCGCAAGATAGCCTCTGTGGCCGCTGCCGGGCTTAAACTGTTCCGCTTTTTCCCAAAGCCGGATAAAAAAATCGCTGGTCACGTCCTCTGCATTTTCCTTATTCTGCAGCACTTCGTAAATAATCCGGTAGATATACCCCACATAGTTTTCATAAATTTCTTTCAGTCCCGTCTTATCACCCTGTACCATCCGTGCCACGGCTTTTTCAAATTGTCGCTCGTCCACTCTTATCCCCTCTGTTCTGATACGTTTATCGCGATACCTATTTATGGTGTAAAATCCAAAAATGAAAGCAGCGTTAAAAAAGTGAGCTGGTTTCCATCCAGCCCACATATGATTTTTGTAACGATACCTGCCGCCGGTTCTACAGCGCTTTTATTCTTTCCACTGCCTCCACGGTATTTTCATAGCTTCCAAAGGCTGTCAGCCGGAAATAGGTCTCTCCGCTGGGGCCAAAGCCGGAGCCCGGCGTTCCCACCACGTTTGCATTTTCAAGAAGGAAATCAAAGAACTCCCAGCTTGTCATGCCGTTCGGGGCTTTCAGCCAGATATAAGGAGCATTCACGCCGCCCGAAACCGTATAGCCCGCGCTCTTTAACCCCTCCAGAATATATTTTGCGTTGTTCATATAATAAGCGACCTGCTGCCGGAGCTGTTCTTTTCCCTCCGGGGAATAAACCGCCTCGCCGGCCCTCTGTACAATATAAGGCGCGCCGTTGTATTTGGTTCCGTGCCTTCTCGCCCAGAGAGAATGGAGGGAAACGTCCCCGCACTTCAAATCTTTCGGAATCACTGTAAATCCAAGTCTTACCCCGGTAAAGCCCGCATTTTTGGAAAAAGAGTGGAGCTCAATCGCACACCCTCTCGCACCGTCGCACTCATAAATGGAGTGAGGCACATTTTCTTCCGATATATATGCTTCATAGGCCGCGTCGTAAATAATCACGGCCCCCACTTTGTTTGCGTAGTCCACCCACTCCTGAAGCTGCGCTTTTGTGATAGTTGAGCCGGTAGGGTTATTGGGGAAGCACAGGTAAATCAAATCAGGCGTTCCTGCGGCGTCTGTGGGAATCTGAGGCGCAAAATTGTTCTCCGCCGTGCAGGGCATGTAAATAACGTCGCTCCAGGTTTCCTTTGCGCTGTCGTAGGTTCCCGTTCTTCCCGCCATCACGTTAGTATCCACATAAACCGGGTAAACCGGGTCACAGACCGCAATTTTATTGTCCACGCTGAAGATTTCCTGAATATTTCCCGAATCGCACTTCGCACCGTCGGAAATAAAAATCTCGTCAGGAGAAATATCGCATCCTCTCGCTTTATAATCGTTTTCACAAACCGCGTTCCTGAGGAACTCGTAGCCAAGGTCGGGGGCATAACCTTTAAAGGTTTCCGCTTTGGACATTTCGTCCACCGCCCCGTGAAGAGCCTTGATAATTGCCGGGGCAAGAGGCTGCGTCACGTCGCCGATTCCAAGGCGGATAATCTTTTTCTCCGGATGAGCCGCCGCATAGGCGTTTACTTTTTTTCCGATTGTTGAAAATAAATAGCTTCCGGGAAGCTTTAAATAATTGTCGTTAATCTTAAACATATTACTTTTGTCCTCCAATTTTAGTTCCGCAGGTATCCTCACAGTGTACCTACTGTTTTATATTTCGATTTCTCCTTCAAAAACGGTGGCGGCCGGCCCGGTCATATACACCAGGTTTTCTTTCCTGTCCCACCGGATTTCCAGACTGCCTCCCAGTAGTTTAACAGTAACTTTCTCGTTCGTCAAACCATTTAATATGCAGGCTACCGCCGTGGCGCAGGCTCCGGTTCCGCAGGCTAAGGTTTCTCCTGTGCCCCGCTCCCACACGCGCATTTCCACATTATCCCTGTCGATTACTTTCACAAATTCCGTGTTTATCCGTTTCGGGAAGTAAGCGTGGTTTTCAAAGCCCGGGCCTATTTTCTCAAGGGGAAGGGATGACACTTCGTCCACAAACACAACCGCATGGGGATTGCCCATTGACACACATGTCATTTTGTATTCTCTGCCATCGACCTCAATTTTCTCTCCGACCACTTCGCTGTCAGACGCTATACCGTCCACCGCTACGGGAATCTCCGCCGCTTTCAGTATCGGAGAGCCCATATTGACTTTAACGGTCGATACTTTTCCGTCCCTGATAAACAAATCCAGATATTTTACTTTGCCGAAGCTGCAAATACTGACGGAAGTCTTGTCCGTCAGCTTCTTGTCGTAAACGAATTTTGCCACGCACCGGATACCGTTTCCGCACATCTCCGCCCGGGAGCCATCCAGATTGTACATCTCCATCTCAAAATCCGCCACGTCGGAGGGATTGATAAAAATTACACCGTCCCCGCCGATTCCGAAATGCCTGTCGCTGAGCCGTCTTACAATCTCCGGCTTTTGCTCCGGCAATATCTTTTCTTTTTCCCCATCCACATAAATATAGTCATTGCCGCATCCGTGCATCTTTGTGAATTTCATTTTTCCCCATTTCCGCGCCGCTTTTAAGCGCGCATTCTTTTCTATCCATAGTGTACCATCTTTTTTTCCGTATCAGTACCGCTTTCTTTGCGGTGTGATTTGCAAAAAATGCTGTAATTTCTGCCAAAAAAGAACTGAAATGCCTGAATATTTCTTTTTTCCTTAAAAATACGGACAGGACAGGCCATGTATTCTTTCTCACCCAGCCCGCAGAGTATGCACAATCAGATATCTGCCCCCCTTTAATTCCTCCGTGGAAAGGCTCATTTCACAGGAAGAAAGGCCGGCCACTGTCATTGCCTCCTCCATATATCCCTGCTTATAGGAATCCGAGCGGTAAGCCCGGTACAGTTCATCCAGCAAATCAGCCCCTTCCACCACAAGGGAAAAGCTGTAGGAGCCCGCGCCGTTTGACACAATCCGGTTGTAACAGCCGTCATAATAATCCGTCAGTGTGTGGAAAACATCCTCCGCGCTAAGCCCTAAGTCCTCAATTCCCCGCAGATTATCTTCTATCCCGCTTTCCGCCTCCAGATTCCGGTACATCTGCCCGTTGCAGGGCGGTAAATAAACCGACAGCTCTTTTCGGGCATGGGTATCCCCGTAGTCACTGTCCGTCTTGTTAAAATAGTCGTAATTTCCGCCGTCCACGTCGTCCCATGTGGTATCCACGTTATAAAAACCGTCCTCCAGACGGATAATATTCCATGCGTGATTTTCCCCGGCATAGCCGGTGCAGTAATAGCAGGGGATTCCCATCTGTTGCAGCAGATACTGAAAGGCTCTGGCATATCCCGCGCAGACCGTCTGCCCGTTTACCAGCGCGCTGTAAGCGCTTTGATTCATCTCCGCGCCAAGGTTATAAGTGATTCTGTCAATCAGAATATCGTGAACCAGCTTTTCCTTTTCATAATCGCTTCCCAAAACGGCGGCCTGGCTTAATATACCGTCCGCGTTTTCCTGAAAAAGGGACCTGGCCTCCTCCAGATTTCTGGCCGTGCGGTTAAAACGCAAATCAATTTCCACGCACCGCCCGCCTCTTGTGTACTTTCCGTAATAAGCGGTTTCCATCCAGAAAAGCTCGGGATGGTCGTTGTAAACTGCCTCAAAAACCGTCCGCAGTTTGCCCGCTCCCACTTCCTCCACCGGCGCAAAGGCTTCCGTCAAGGCGTTTGCGTTTGCATAAATCTGCCGGTAAAGATGTTTTCCCTGTTCATCCAGCATTTCATAATAAGGATAAAAAAGCGCGTCAAAGGACAGCCCGTCTCCGGTCTGCCCTGGCCCCAACTGATTTTCCAGCGCTTTTGCCGCCTCGTCGTCAACCTGCTCCGCTTCGCCCTGAACCTGTTGATAACCGTTTCGTCCCGATACCTTTTCCGGGATAGTAAGCTCCGCCTCGTCGGGAGCAATGTATTCGGGGCGGATATTTTCCGCCAGCCCTTCTTTTCCGGCAGCCGGCGCTCCTTTTTCCTGCTCCGGGGCGTTTTCCCTTTCCTCATTCTGCCCGCCGGAAAAAACGTCCTCCGACACCGCCGGTTGGGAATCCGCCGCGGCGTTCCTCTCCGGATTTCCGGCACCGTCCCGTTTATCTTCCGCTCCGCTTTCTCCCTCCCCCATGCCGCTTTCCGTTTCCTCTATCCTGTACCGGTCGGGATATAAAAATCCGGCAATCTTTTCCGTAAGTTCGGGATGATTGGCGCACACAAGCACTAAAATCACAAGGCCGATAATCAAAGCAAGCAAAATACCGCCCAGCACCTTCAAAAACTTCATAACTCCACACTCCCTGATTTCATCATGCAGTCAAGAAACTGCTTTCCGTATTTATCATATTTATATTCGCCCACTCCCGAAACTTTCAGCATTTCCGCCTTTGTTTCCGGCTTTAACATACACATATGTATCAGCGTCCTGTCGGAAAAAATAACGTAAGGGGGCACCTTTTCCCGTCTGGCGATTTCCGTCCGCAGCCCCCGCAGTCTTTCAAAAAGCGCCTCCTCGGCCTCGGAAAGCTTATCGCCAAAGCCGGCGCCTTTGACGCTGCCGGCCGATATCCCGTAAGACGATTTTCTCCGCCCGCTTTTTCCTTTCTCCGTTTTCGCCGGGTGAGGCTGCTCCTTTGCCAGCTTCATAATCACCGCTTCCTGCCCGTATAAAACGTCCCCGGCCTTTTCCGACAGCTTCACCACCGCATATTCGTCATCCGTCATAGCCAGATAGCCGTGGATAAGAAGATGGTTCATCACCTGACGCAGCTTATGGGAATGCGTTTTTGCCTGTCCTCCGTAAAAAGGGTTGGCGTCCATGCGGTATCCGCGGATTTTCGCCGTGTTGGCCCCGTGAACCGTGTCCAGAATTACGTTGATTCCGTATCTTTGGCGGCTGCTCTCCACACATCCAATCAGGCTCTTTGCAATTTCCGTCACATCCGTATTTTCAAACTGGCTAAGGCAGTTTGAACAGTTTCCACAGTAATTTTCCTTGTACTCTCCGAAATACCTTAAAATATAATCCCGCAGACATTCATTGGTAAAACAGTAAAAGGTCATCTTCCGCAGCCTTTCCCTGTCCCGCTCCATTACAAGCTGCCGCATGGCGGCGTCCAGCTCCTGATTGTCCTGATTATTCTCAATAAAAAACTGATTGGTCGTCACATCCTGCCCGCTGTAGAGCAAAATACACTCCGCGGGCCCGCCGTCCCGCCCGGCTCTCCCCGCCTCCTGATAATAGGCTTCCAGATTCTTTGGCATCCCGTAATGAAGCACGAATCTCACGTTGGATTTGTCAATTCCCATGCCGAAAGCATTGGTCGCCACCATAACGGGCTTTTTGTCAAAAATGAAATCCTCCTGGCTGCTTTTCCTCTCCTCATCGGAAAGCCCGGCGTGGTATCTTGTAACCGGAAATCCTTCCCCGGCAAGCTTCTCACAGACCTCCTCCACGTTTTTCCGGGTAAGGCAGTAAATGATTCCCGCGTCATCCGGGTGACATTCCAGATAATTTTTAACCGCCCCGTATCTGTCCTTTACCGACATCACGCCAAAATACAGGTTTTTCCGGTCAAAGCCCGTGGTAACCATAGCCGGATTTTGAAGCATCAGAAGGTCGATAATGTCCTCTTTTACCTCTTTCGTGGCCGTAGCCGTAAAAGCCGCCACTACCGGACGCCTCTTCAGGCCGTCGATAAAATTTATGATTTTCAAATAGCCGGGCCGGAAGTCCTGTCCCCACTGGGAGACGCAGTGGGCTTCGTCAACCGCCACCATCACAATATCCGCATTCTGCGCAAAATCCAGAAATTCCGGCGTCGCAAGCCGCTCAGGCGCCACGTAAATAATCGGATAACGCCCCTCCTTTGCAAGGGAAAGGGCTTTCCGGTACTGCCCCGGCGTCAGGGAGCTGTTTAAATACGCCGCGTGGATTCCCGCCTGATTTAAGCCCTCCACCTGGTCCTTCATAAGAGAAATCAGCGGGGAGATTACCAGGGTTATTGCCCTGCTCCCCGCCTCATCTCCCCGCAGCAAAAGGGCCGGAAGCTGATAACATATGGATTTTCCTGCACCGGTGGGCATAATTCCAAGGACGTCCCTGCCCTCCAGAATGCTGTCTATTAAATATTCCTGTCCTTCCCGGAAGGAATCGTAGCCAAAATACTGCTTTAAAAGCTGATATTTATCCATTTTCCGCCTTTCGCTATAAAAGTACTTCCGACGCCACTTTGCACTGTTTCCTGTAACACGCAACGCCATAATAGTAAACTGTTTTCATGCCGCTTTTTATCAACAATTCCCCGTACTGCTTATCTTTAATCTGCTCAAGCGCCTCCCGGCATCCGGCTTCAAACGCGCCGTTTTCGGCATATTTTAACTCTATAACTATGCCGATTCCCTTTTCTCTGATTTCTATGCTGATATCGCTGTAACCGTCTCCCGATTCGGCGTTTGACCGGACAAGCCAGTCGTCTATATTCCCCAGAATACCGAGCAGGATACCGTGATAGAAATTCTCCTTCATCTCTTTCCTGACATTTGTGTCACGGATACTGATTGTTTTTCCAAGATATTCATTCAGCCTTTTCTCGATTACTCCCGCTTCATTTTCCTCAAATGCCCTGCGAAAGGCTTCCAGCCTTTCCGCATTTTGGGTACTCTCCTCGCGGAACCACTCGCGAATCTGCCGGACAAATATCCACTGTATTTCTCTGTTTGGAATCACAAGTTCTGTCAGTTCGCCGTTCTGCCCGCCGCTCTGCGTCAGATAACCGGTTGTAAAAAGTATGCTCCACAGATTATCGGGGTCAGAATCTATATCCCTGTATGTCAGTTCCTGGCGAAGCATCTTTTTGATACTGCTTCCGTTTACCAGAAGTTCAATTTCATTTCTGGTGGTAGCATTGGCCTTGCCAAGAAGTCTTCTTATAATGTCATTACTGCTTGTATTTACCCAGTAATTCTGCGGCTGTGTGACGCTCCCGTCGCGCAAATCCCCGCAATAATTAATCACATCCCAGGGACAATATATCCCCAGATTGCCAAATACATATCCGTCATACCATTCCCTTACGGCGTCATACTGGTCCATGAAACCGTAATATGCCAGCATCTGCCTTACCTCACCGTCTGTAAATCCAAAATATTCTTTGTAGCGCACGTCTTTCACCGTGTATACCTTGAGATTATTCAGGCCTGTGAAAATGCTCTCCTTTGAAATTCTAAGGCACCCTGTCAGTACTGCAAAATACAGGCTGTCGTTTGTTTTGAACGCATTCTCAAACAGACTCCTTATAAACGCCGCCATATCCTCATAATATCCAAAACCGTCTGCCTTTTGCAGCGGCACATCATATTCGTCAATCAGTATGACGGCGTTCTGTCCGTAATGTTTTTGCAAAAGCTGTGACAATGTATACAGGCTGTCTATCAAAAGTTCGTCTGACATTGTAAAGGCACCGGTTTCATCTATATTAATGAGCGCCTCATACCGTTTCCGCTCCATCTGCGTCAGCTTACCGCTTTCCAGCAGAAATTGAAATCTCATCGCTTCATTCCCGACAATATTCCGGAGCATTCCTTTTGCCTCGTCAAAGCATCTTGCGCCAACGCCCTTTAAGGAAACAAAAATAACCGGAAACCTGCCCATATTCTTATCGCACAGCTCTTTTTCCCCTGAAATTTCAAGTCCGTCAAAAAGTCCTCCGTCGCTTCCCGTCTCAAAAAAATATTTCAGCATACTTATGTTCAGGGTTTTTCCAAATCTCCTCGGGCGCGTAAAAAGATTCACCTTTCCAAAGTTTTCCAAAAGGTCCCGGATAAGCCCGGTTTTATCAACATAATAATATCCGTGCGTGCGCATTTCCCTGAAATTTTCAATTCCCGTCGGAAGCTTTGCTTTCACTGCCATAACATGCCCTTTACTCCAAACTGCTGCATCCCTTACTGCTCTTTAGCATGAGTATAACATATGTCCGTGGGAAAAACTACAAGCACCTTAAACAAATCCCCGTCAATCTCCACCGCAAGCTTTCCTCCCTGCAGCTCCACAAAGCTCCTGGCAATGGCAAGCCCCAGGCCGCTCCCTTCCGTGTTTCTCGCGCTGTCTCCCCGCACGAACCGTTCCGTCAGCTCCTCCGGCTGGATATTCAGTTCGCTTGCCGACATGTTTTTCAGTTCGATGATAACGCCTTTCTCTGTCTTTTCCGCATTCACATATACTCTGGTATGGGGCATGGCGTATTTGATTATGTTTACATAAAGATTTTCAAATACCCGGTAGGTTTTCTGGCTGTCAAGACGCAGCGTCACTTTTTCCTCCGGCATCCTGAAACGGAAAATCAAATCCGCCTCCTCCACCCTGTCCTCATATTCCAGATAAACCTGCCGCATCAGATTGCAGATATCCACATCCACCATATTCAGCGTGACGTTCCCGCTGCTGGCCCTGCTGACCTCAAACAAATCCTCTATCAGGAATTTCAGCCTCTCGGACTTCTTTTTCAGCACCTCCAGGTATTCTTTCCGGACCTCCGGCGTAAGATTTTCATCCTCCAAAAGTTCAATGTACGTGGTAATCGCCGTAAGGGGCGTTTTCAAATCGTGGGAAACATTGGTTATCAGCTCCGTTTTCATTCTCTGGCTTTTTACCTCCTTATCCACCGCCGCCTTAAAGCCGTTCTGTATTTTGGACAGCTCCTCCTTGTAAGACTCAAAAACGCCCCAGTCCTCCAGTAATTCCGTCTGCAGATTCCCCTCCGCTATGGAGCGGGTGGCGATAAACAGCTTCCGGTACTGCTCCTTTATTCTGTCTACATATTTTTTGATGACAAAATAAACCGCAAAGGTATAGATAATCAGCGCCGCGTAGCCTCCCACCCACATGGTGCACACCGCGGCAAGCACCACGAAATTGACCGCAAGAATCTTCACAATCGTTTTTTCTGTCTTTCCTCCCAAATCTGCATGCAGAACCTCTTCCTTAAGCTGGTTCGTCCGCCTTTTGCATCCTCCCGCCAGCCAGGGCACAAAGATTACAATCAGGCTTCTGCGCCGTATAAACTCCTTTATTCCAATATCAAACATCTGGCCGAAAGAGGTTATGAGATAGTACCAGATTCCGAAAAGCAAAAACAGCACAGCCGCGTTAATCGCTTCCGTAAGAACGGGATAAAAAGCCTCCGGCACAATCCCCATATATTTGCTGTAGACCTCCGGGAAGTATCCGCCGTTGGTGAAATATATAAGCTGTATGATAAAATAAATACCGGCTCCCAATACTATGAATATGGCTGTGAGAGCGACCTCCATGTGCACCTGGAAAGAAGGCAGCGTATGGAGGCAGTATCCTTTGATTCTGGTACAGATAAGAGCCAGTATACCCAGTATAACCAGAATCAGCCAGTAAATCCCCGGCGTTCCCGCCTCATAGTAGGCGCTTTGCACCTCCCACCTGTAGTAGATGTAAAACTGCCCGCCAAGACTGCCGTTCTGAGCCATTTTAAGAATATGCTCTTTCTGTTCTCTGGTCAGGGCATAGATAAAGGTCATGTTTTTCGGCCTGTCGTTTACGTGCCATACCAGCTTTTCCGGCGTTCCGGTTTCATTATAATAATAGATGGCGTCCTGATACTGCAGAATATTCATAGCCGCCTCCATAAAACTGCCCCGCAGCCACTTGTTCGCCATGGCACTCTGCACCTTTTTTAAGAGCTCGTCGGAATTTTCGTCTCTCACTGATATATTGGAAACAGAACCCGCGTCGTCATAAGTCATCATCACATAGTAAACGTAGTCGTTTTCTGCTTTTTCACCGGTTTTCCCCTTTTTTTCCGTATAAAGCGCGTCAATGTCCCTTCCGGTGTTTTTCATCATCTCTCCTGTCCTGTGGTCGATGACGCAGTAATCCACCTCCTGCGCAAAGCTGCCGAGAACGCTGCTTTCCCATCCTTCCATAACATCCTCCATCGCTTTGCCAAGCTGGGATTTTATGTATTCACCACTCATCTCGTCCTGATAAACCGCTCCGTCTCCGCCCATTTCCGTCTCCGGAACCTCCCCGTACTTCGCCGTCAGATATAAATCGGAGTAAGAGATTTCCGTCTGCCTCGTCTTATCCAGCATCTGCTTATTCAAAACAAGGTTTCCCTCATATAAGTTAAACAAAAACTGGTCGCTTTTTAAATAATCCGAAAAATGATAGTCCGCCTGCTCCCCCATCGCCGGATAAAAGGCAAGAAATACCGCCGTGGCCGCCGCCACAAGCGCGCCCGCTAAAAGATAACTGAATTTTTTACTGCTTTTCGATTTTGTATCCAACACCCCACACCACCTTTAAATATTTCGGTTCTCTCGGATTTACCTCGATTTTTTCCCGAATTTTTCTGATATGCACCATAATCGTATCCGTATTGATTGCCTGCTCGTTCCATACCCTCTCGTAAATTTCCTCCGCCGAGAACACCCGGCCCGAATTTTTCATTAGAAGAAGCAGTATTTTAAATTCCAGCGGCGTAAGTTTCACCGGCTTTCCGTCCACGGTAACCTCCACGGCCTCCTCGTTCAGTTCCAGTCCGCCAATCACATAAATTTTTTCGTTCTTTTTCTTATCCCCCAATGCCTCGAGAAACTTTCCGTATCTGCGCAGATGGGAATTTACCCGGGCAAGCAGCTCCATGGTCGTAAAAGGCTTCGTCACATAATCGTCGGCTCCCATGTTAAGCCCCATGATTTTATCCACCTCCTCGGACTTGGCCGAAAGCATGATAACGGGGATTTCACACTTCATTTCCCTAAGCCGCATTATCATGGTAATTCCGTCCATTCTCGGCATCATCACGTCCACAATAGCCAGATGGATTTCTTCCTGCCGGATTTTTTCAAGCCCCTCCACGCCGTCAGCCGCCTTGGAAACGATATATCCCTGATTTCTTAAATAAATTTCGATTCCCTCCCGGATTTCCTTATCGTCCTCCACAATCAATATGTGATACGCGTTCATACCTTTCTCCTGCCCTTTCATTTTTTATTGATAAGGCATCCTCCCGCTTCGCGGGTTTCTCCTTACCACATGTTTTGGAGCAGATGCATTCCAGGCGGACTGCGTCCGCTTGCATCTGCCGGGTGATAAGGCATCCTCCCGCTTCGCGGGCCCCTCCTTACCACATGTTATAAATATACCACATCCTGGTTTCGGTGGTTATGCCTGGATGCTTCTTTTATTTGTCTTAGCATAATGGCTTCCGCGTAGGCCGCCGACGCCCTTCCCGCAATTTCGCCGCTTTTGTATTGCTCCGCAGTCTGCCTTGCTCCCCGGCTCAGGATTTTCAGCTCCTTTTTGTCAAGCACATCCATAATCTTTTCGGCAAATTCTGTTTCTGACACTTCTGTCATATATCCGTTTTTTCCGTTGACAACCACGTCGCTGACCCCTGTTGCCTTTACCGCGATGACAGGCGTGCCTGCCGCCATTGCTTCAAGCAGTACGATTCCCTGGGTTTCCGAAAGGGAGGAAAATAAGAAGGCGTCGGCTGCATGACAGTAGTTTTTAATCTCCTGATTGGGCGCCTTTCCCACGAATACCGTTTCATTTTCCAGTCCCAGCCTTTTTACCGCTTTTTCCAGTTCCGTCTTTTCCGGCCCTTCGCCTATCAGAGCCAGCCGGAAACCGCTTCCATGCCTTTCCTTAAAAATCTTCATACTCTGCAGAAGAAATTCCAGATTTTTCTCCTTTGCCAGCCTCGCCACAGTGCAGAACAGATATTCCTTCTCTCCCGCAAGCTCCCGGCGCAGCCTGAGGGAACGTTCCTCGTCGGGATGAAAGTTGTCGCCCAAAAGTCCCGTGGGCAGAACCCGCACCCTGCTTTTAATCCCCACCTCTTCCAGATAATCCTTCATCAGGGGCGTGGGCGCAAACACCATGTCGCAGCTTTTCATGCATTTTTTCAGATAGAAAGGCATAACCCCCTTAAACGCGGATAACCCTACATAATGAAGGTACTGCTCGTACCTGGTATGGTAGGTGAATACCAGCGGCACATGGTATTTCCACGACAGGTACCTTGCCGTATCCCCTATCATCATAGGGTGATGGACGTGAATCAAATCAAAATCCTCCTCGCAAAACCGCCGCTCGATTTTGGGGTCAAAACTGTTCGGCACGGAAAACCCGTCCGATTTTCTGCGGAAAAATACCTTAAACCGTACCTCGTTTTCTTCCTCCTCCTGTTCCTCGTAATAAGGAGCGAAAACCACCACATGATGGCCCATTTTCCGAAGTCCCGCCGCAAGCCTTTCCACGGAAATGGGTACGCCTCCGATAAAAGGTTTATAATTATTTGTCATCATTGCAATTTTCATAGTCCCACCCTTTCATTTACGCCATCCTACTGCACTTTTATAAAACGGCATCGCCATACGCGTCTTTTTAAAGCCGAAAGTATCTCTTTAATTCAATGCAGATAATTTATCACCGCGTCGCCTAAGAAGTACCCGGCTCCCACAAAAAACAGATTCCACACAAAAATTCCCAGCGTTGAACTTAACGTGTATTTCGCCAGATTCATTTTGCATACCCCTGCCGGAATGGAAACAAGCGTCCTTATCATGGGAATCAGTTTGCTGATAAAAATCCCCACGCTTCCCTTCTCCCTTACCCAGGAAAGCTTCTCCTCTATCATGGGCCTTTGCTTTGGAAATTTGTTTAAATACTTCTGCAGAAAAAGTTCGCCTCCCTGATAGCCCAGCCAGTACAAAATAAGGCTTCCCGTAAGCCCCGCCGCCACTGTGATAATAAGCGCCGATATAAAATGAATCTGTCCCCTGGCCGCCCATAATCCCGCGAGCGGCATAATCACGCCTGCCGGAAATCCCGGCAGATTCAGATATTCCAACAGCACAATCACAAAAATACCGATTCCTCCATATCTCGCAAAATACTGCATAATCACTTCCATCGTCATATTCTCCACACTCCCTTTTCCTGTCTTTTTCCGTGCATCCGCACCTTTTAAGCAGTATACCCGTTTTATGGTTCTTACCTTCATAACGAACCCTGTAATAACAATACTTCAAAAAACTAAATAAAATCCTGCGGTAAATCTTAAAAACTTCTAAAGATTCAAATAACAAATTCCTTATTTACTTATCTTTTTAAAGCCCGCCCCTGCCTTGCCATCTTTCCCAATCTATTGTACAATAAGGAAAATTCAGGTATACGTACAAAAGCCCGGTTCAATGCTCACGAAAACCGGGACGATGCAAAATGGGGAATTATGAAAAAACACAAACTTACCACAACTGTAATTATTATGCTGGGATTTCTTGCCGGAGCTCTTATCGGAACCGCGTGCCTTATGCTTCCCGTCAGTCTGCGCGGGGAACAGAAAATAAATTTTTTTGACGCTCTGTTCGTGGCAATGTCAAGCGTCTGTGTGACGGGACTTTCCACGGTAAACATCGGCCAGACCTTTTCCGCTTTCGGCCAGGTGGTGATTCTTCTGCTCATTCAATTCGGCGGTCTGGGAATCGTGACCTTCACCACCCTCATTCTGTGCGTTTTCCACCGCAGAATCACACTTTCCGACAGAATGCTGATTCAAAGCGCCTATAATTTGGACACCTTAACCGGGCTTGTGAAACTGACCCTGCGGATTTTCAAAATCACCCTATTCCTTGAGGGAATCGGCGCCATCGGCTATTTTCTGGTCTTTATTCCCCGATTTGGAATCCGGGGAATCTGGTACGGTATTTTCCACGCGGTATCCGCTTTCTGCAACGCCGGAATCGACCTTCTCGGCGGCAACAGCTTCTGCGCTTACAGCGATAACGTAATCCTGAATCTCACCACAATTTTTCTGATTATCGTCAGCGGCCTTGGCTTTCCGGTATACTGGGAACTTGCAAGGTGCGCTTTTCCCGGCTGGTTTGAAAAAGACGGCGCCTACGCGCGCAAGCTCAATCTTCACGCAAGGCTTGTCATCATCGCCACCCTCTCCCTGATTGCGGTGGGCACTGTTTTGACCCTTGCATTTGAATTTGACAATCCCGCTACTTTAGGCGCTATGGACTGGCCCGAAAAAATCATGGCGGCCCTTTTTCAGTCCGTAACCTTAAGAACCGCCGGTTTTGCAACCATCTCCCAGGAACTTTTCAAACCTGCCTCCTGTCTGGCTTATCTGGTGCTCATGTTTATCGGCGGCTCACCGGCCGGAACTGCCGGCGGCGTAAAGACAGTGACCATCGTTTTGCTGTTTGCCTCCATGTTTGCAAATATCCGGGGAAAAAAGGACGTCACCATCATGCACAGAAAAATAGCGGACGAAACCATCAGAAGATGCGTGGCCATCGTCACCTTCAGCCTTTCCACCCTGCTGCTTCTTACCATGGCGCTTCTGGCCGTGGAACAGAGCGGTTTTCTGGATACGCTGTATGAAATGACCTCCGCCATCGCAACGGTGGGGCTGTCAAGAGGGCTTACCGGTTCCCTGCACCCGCTGGGGAAATTAATCGTAACCCTGACCATGTATCTGGGACGAATCGGGCCCATCACCTTTGCGCTGGCGTTTAACAGCAATGCGCCCGCAGATAACATTACCCATGCGGAAAGCAAAGTCATTATCGGATAAAAAAGAACAAGAACGAAAGCAAAGCTATATAGGGAGGAGCAGCATGAAAAGACATACGCAGAAAGAATACATTGTTATCGGACTTGGAAGATTCGGAACCAGCGTGGCAAAGCAGCTCGAAGCAAACGGCTGTAAAGTTTTAGCCATCGACAGAGACGAAAAGAAAATACGGCAGATTGCCGAATATGTGACCCTCGCCATGTGCGTGGACGTCACCAATGAGGACTCCCTTAAGGAACTGGGCGGACGGAATTTCAACGGCGCAATCATTTCCATCGGCCACAGTCTGGAAGCGGCGGTTTTAGCTTCCATCTGGGCAAAGGAACAGGGCATCGCCCAGGTTATCGCAAAAGCCTATGATGAAATGCAGGGGAAAATACTGATGAAAATCGGTGTGGATGACATTGTCCATCCGGAAAAAGAAAGAGGCGTCCATCTTGCTAACGCCCTGGCTTTCAACAACCTCTTTGACGCAATTGAACTGACAAGCGAATATTCCATTGCGGATATCGACATCTTAAACAGTTGGATTGGCAAAAACCTGAAAGAACTGAATCTGCGTAAAAAGTACGGCGTGAACGTGGTCGCTATCCGGCGAAACGGTTCCCTTGTCATCAACCCGGACGCGGACGCTCCCGTGGAAAAAAATGATATTTTTGTTCTTCTGGGACTGAACAGTACGCTGCGGAAAATTGCAAGTATGTAGGATTTAGGCAGAATATGTCCCGCGGTCAGCCGCCAAATGGCTGTCAAAAGCCGCATGGCCCGCTGCCCGCTTCAATCACCCTAATCCCCATTTCCGGAAATCCCGTCACAGCAAGGCAGATACACCGAAAACACGGTCCGCCCTCCGGGGCGGCATGATGCCTTGATGTATCCGCCCTGTTTTCTCACAATCTCCCTTGCAAGGTACAGGCCAAGTCCCAGGCCCTCCTGCTTTCCGGCCGCATCTCCCCGGTAAAAACGCCTGAAAATCTTCGGGTAATCTTCTTCCAAAATCCGGGGGCCTTCATTTTCCACGTCAATCCGCACATAAAGCTCACCTTCCACAAGCCGTGTAATGACTGCGCTGTCTCTGTTTCCGTACTTCACCGCATTGTCCAGCAGATTATAAAAAACCTCCTCCGTCCATTTCCTGTCAAATGTGGCGGTAAGCTTCTGATTCCCCAAAAGCCGGATATCGTTTCCTTTTTCTTTTGCCTTTAACGTAATCTCGTCAATAGCGCCAAGAAGCGCCGAAAGCACCGGCTGCTTTACAGGGTGCAGCGCCACTATTCCTGTCTCAAGCCGGGATATCCTGCCAAAGCTTTCTCCCAGCCAGGAAAGCTTTTCCGCCTGCCGGGCAATGCTCGCGGCAAAATCCTGTCTCTGCTGCAAGGAAAGCTCCGTATCTTCCAAAAAGCTGCTGTACAGCCGGATATTGGCAATAGGCGTATTCATCTGGTGCACCAAATCACTGATGGCGCTTTTAAGCTCCTCTTTCTGCTTTTTCTCCCTCTCCTCATAAGATGAGAGGATTCCGTACAACTGAAAAATACCGTGCTGGAATTTTCCCAGCAGAGTATCCTCCGTTTCCGGAAAGTTCTTAAGTTTCTTATGATGAATCAGCCCTTCAATGGTGTCGTTTACCTGTTCCATCACCAGACGGACTCTTTTGGTCAGCCGCCGGAAGCGCCAGAGCTCTGCCGCGAGACAAATACACAAAATGATAAGAACCGCGGCCAGAACAATGACAAAGAACCGCGCAGCCCCTTCCCCGCTACTCATAACTGTCGCTCCACTTATATCCGATTCCGAACACGGTACGGATGTACTCGGGATTTCTGGCGTCCTTTTCCACCTTCTCACGCAGACGGCTGATGTTTACTTTAAGCGTCCGCTCGTCCACATAATTTTCATAGACGTCCCACACCTGCTCCAGCAGGGCTTCTCTGGTAAGCACCTGATTGCGGTGTCTTAAAAACGCCTCCAGAAGCTTCCTTTCCGTTCCGGTAAGCTTCACGCTCTGTCCGTTCCGCAAAAGCTCTTTTTCCGAAAACCGGTAAACCAGCTCCCCGTGGCAGTAGACGTCCCCGCCTCCCGTTCCCGTCCGCCGCAGCACGGCGGCAATCCTCCGGCGGAGAAGCACGGTGGAAAAAGGCTTGGTGACATAATCGTCGCAGCCCAAATCAAAACTTTTCACCGCTTCCTCTTCCCCGTCCCTGGCTGTCAGTACAATCACGGGCACCTGGCCTGAGCGGAACTGTGAAAGGAGTTCCCGGCCGTCTCCGTCTGGCAGATTCAGGTCAAGAATCACAAGGCGGAGTCTCTCGTTTAAGGCCCGTCTTGCCTCGCCCAGGCTCCCGGCTTCCCTCACCAGATACCCTTCCTTTCGCAGGGCAAAAACGATTCCGCTCCGCAAAAGTTCATCATCCTCCACCACTAAAAGCTCTGCCGGCATTTATTCCTTCCCCCCATACCTTTTCTCTTCTGCCTATTTTACTCAATCTCCCGCAGTCTTTCAACAACGGATTTTTTATTGAGATTTTTTACCAGCATGTCGGTCACCACGAAAGCGATTCCTCCAATTACCAGTACCGCTCCCGCAGACGCCGCTATAAAAAGCGCCGTGGAAAATCCTGTAAATGTCCAGTCCCCTGCCACCATGGAGGCTAAAATCCCGCCCGCGGGAACCGCAATCACAACCGCCGGAAGACAATACCTCATGGCTTCCTTAAAAAGCATCCCCTTAAGCTGCCTTATGGTCATACCGATGGACTGCAGAGCCGCCAGCTCCCTGCGCCTTGCAAACACATCGCTTGTCAGGGTGTTAATCACGTTGGAAATCCCGATAATTCCCAAAAGAATCGTGAGGAAAAGCCCGCCGAAGGTCATGGTGTTTTTCTGATACTGGGCGTCGCTTCTGGTTTGCCATCGGGACTCCATCACAAGCTGGGTATTATACTCCCTGGATACAAGCTCCTGAATCCGCGTATTCTGCTCCTTTGTCATTTCCGTATCCCCCATAATCTGCAAAGAGGCAATCCGCTCCTCGTAATCCGGGTAAATCTCACGAAACATGGTATCCGGAATTATCACGCTGCTGTAATCAATATCCGATGTTCCAAAGGGGCTGCTATTCTTCACCACAGCCATCACCGTTACCTGACGGCTTACATAGCTTTCCGTTACGTCATCCCAAAACTGCAGCGTAAGCTCCTCCCCGGCGTGAATCTGCTTTTCCCGCCATTCCTTACCTGACAGCCCCTTATTTTGCTGCATTTCCTGCCAGATAACGTACTTGCCCGAGGCAAAATCTTCCTCGTTTAATTCTCCTTCCAGTATCTCCAGATAAGGGCTGTTTTTTATAAGCCGGCCGGCCGGAATCCCCAGAACCTCCAGACGCGCGTCCGTCCCGTAAAAATATAGCTTCTCCATATCCTCCTGGTATATTTCTTTGTACTCCGGACAGTCTTTCATAGCTTCCCGCCATTCCTTAAGCCGCCCTTCCAGCTTAACCCTTCCGGAGGAAGCCAGGTATTGCCGCTCACCTTCATAATCCATATAGTCAGGCTTACTTCTGGCCCTGTAAATCACGTCCACGCCGCTTACAAATGGAAGGGCCCTGATTTCCTCCACAAGGCTTTTGTTCACAGGCTGATAAGCGTCCTCGCCCAGCCACCATTTGTTGCCCTTATGCCAAATCCTCCCCTGTTCCTGATTATAACGCTCCACCATTTTATCAATGGAAAATCCAAGCGTGGCGTTGCTCACCACCAAAAAGATAATGACACTCAACGTCAGGGACAGTATGGTAAAAATATTTCTCCTTTTCCCGGGCACAAACCTGGCGGCCTCCACAGGAGAAACCTGGCAGGCCGTTTTCATAGCGGTACCGGCGCTGATTCGAATGGTAAGCCAGGAAAATCCGGCTCCCACAAGCAATATGGGAATCACCGGCGGCGCTTCATAAAACTGCCCGTACACAGTCTGGCTCATTACGCCCGGTCCAAGAAGGTTTCCTATCACATAGCCAATCCCGTCTCCTATGCAAATACCAATAAGCGCCAGCCTGCGGATTTGAATCAGCAGAATCTTTTTAAGCTGTCCCGGCGTGGTTCCGATGGTCTTTATCATGCCGAACCAGCGGATATCCGCCGCTACCGAAATGTAAAAAATATTGTAGATAAGAAAATATCCCCCGAGCATCAGTAAAAGCACCAGCAGGAAAGCCGGGAATATCCCCATCAGCGTGCCGGATAAATCAGTGGTATACTTGGTCTGGACGCCCCCGCATCCCACTTCCCTTTGAATTTCGGTCAGCTTTTCCACAACATCCGACTTCATCAGAAGCGGATTCAAATTGTTCAGATGGATATACGCCAGCCCCTCCCTTTGGAGCATGGACGGATTGCGCTCTTCGATAAAATCCTCCGCGGTGTAAATCTCGTCATAAACATTTTCCAGACTGACCAGCGGATTCTTAAAGTACCCGCAGACGGTAAAATCAAAATCCTTCACCGCCCTCTCATGCGACTGCTCTTTTAGGGCTTCCTTAATCTTAAGCGTCACTTTCTTTCCCAGCGGACTTTCCACAATCCCCGCCGGCCCAGCCTCTGCCGCGCCGCCCAGCCCAAGCCTTCTTACCATAGCGTCGGAAATCAGAATTTCATCGGCCTCCTTAGGGTAGTGTCCCTCGATTAACTCTACGAAATTGTGCGTCAGATAGCTTTCTTCAGGCGCCATAAGCCATACCTCAAGACCCGCAAACTCCTCATTTAAAAGCGGAGAGGAGATACATTTTTTTATATAATCGGCATATGCCACCTGCGGCAGCTCCCGAATCCGGCTTAGCTGCTCTTTAGAGGCTGTGAGGGCTCCCTCGCAGCCCGGGCCGGGCGCCGACTCCCCGTAATTTACTATCGTACTGACCCAACTGATGCCCACCGTAAAAATTGCGGTAATCAGAATCGTGGTAAGCACAATCGCCAGAACCGCCACCCTGTTCCTTGTTTTGTGCGCATGGTAATTGTCCATTGCCAGTTCTCTTACCGCTTCCCTGTTATTATTTCTGAAAATTCTGCGGACGGCGCTCCGCTCGAACCCCTTTATATTCTTTTCCCCTTTATTTTGTGCCATGCGCTTCACCTCCCACAACTCTTCCGTCCTCCAAATGAATGATTCTGTCCGCCATCTGCGCGATTTCCTCATTATGGGTAATCATCAGAATGGTCTGGTGAAACTCCCGTCCGCTTCTGTGCAAAAGCCCCATGACCTCCGCGCTGGTTTTGGAATCCAGATTTCCCGTAGGCTCGTCCGCAAGAATAATGGCCGGCTTTCCCGCCAGCGCCCTGGCAATGGCAACTCTCTGCTGCTGCCCTCCTGAAAGCTGGTTCGGCCTGCGCCCTTTCTTATCCTCCAGCCCAAGAAGCTTTAATATCATATCAATATAGGCCTCGTCCGGACGGTTTCCGTCAAGCCGGATTGGTAAGGTTACATTTTTGTAAACATTGGAAGCCGCCAGCAGGTTATAATTCTGGAAAATAAAGCCTATTTTTCTCCTGCGGAAAACCGTCTGTTCCTCGTCCTTCATCTTCAGCACATCCATGCCGTCAATGATTACCTCCCCTTCGTCCGCGTAATCAAGACCGCCCAAAAGATGCAGCAGCGTGCTTTTTCCGCTTCCGCTGGTCCCCACAATGGCCACAAACTCCCCTTCATTAACCGAAAGACTGATATTATCCACAGCCTTTACCAGACTCTCCCCGCTTCCGTAATATTTTTTCAGGTTTCTTGCTTTCAGGATTTCTCTTGTCTTTTCCATAACTCCTCGTATCCTTTCCTCTGTTATTTCTTTCCTGACTCTATTGTAGAGGAAAAAGGTTACAAACTGGTAACAAAAAGTCTGACTCCCAAAAAAATCAGACTTTGCTGCCGCTAGAATTTAGTTGTTGCAATTCTACTGATTGTATGCCACAATAACTACGTACATTATTTAATTTTTGTATGTCGAAAGTTGGTGCCTGCTTGAATAAGAAAGAAATAATACAAAAGGTAATAGAAAATAACGGCGGTATTGCAAAAACTTCAGACTTTGCCGATAAAGGGATAAATAAATACGAGGTGGCGGCTTTTTGTAAAGAAGGGGTTATCGAAAGGATTCGAAGAGGATTTTATCAGCTCCCGCAGAGCAATAGCGCGGCGGAAGAACTGCTCATATATAAACTCCTTCCGCAGGGGATTATTTGTGTGGAATCCGCATTGTTCCATTATGGATACAGCGATTTTTCTCCCCGTGAATGGTCGATTGCCGTACCGAGAACAGCGTCCCGCACCGTAAAGAACATTGAAGAATTTCCGATAAAGGCTTACTATATTCAAAAAGACTTTCTGGCAATCGGAAAATCTACGGATAATTTTAACGGCGTAGCATTGCCAGTATATGACCGCGAGAGAACAATATGCGATTGCTTTAAGTACCGCACAAAACTTGATAATGAAATTTTCAATAAGGCTGTCAATGCTTATGCTGCTGATGAAAAAAAGAATCTTGCAAACCTGTCTAAATACGCAAAGGAAATGAAACTGTATACAAAAGTTATGAATGTAATGGAGGTACTGCTAAATGGCTGATATTGCTGCATCCGTGCTTGCAAGATTGAAAAACAAGGCAAGAGAAAGCGGACGAAGCTATCACCTTTGTCTGCAGCTCTTCTGTCAGGAGGAATTTCTGCGCCGTTTGGAAATATCCCGATATGCGGAAAATCTTGTGCTGAAGGGCGGATTGTTCATTTATTCCGTCACCGATTTTGACAGTCGTGTGACGGTAGATGTTGACTTTCTTCTCCGGAAAGTTCCCAACACTCCTGAACAGTTACAAACTGTAATAGAGACCATCATCTCCTCACCCACAGGCAATGATTTTGTGTCCTTTGAGATTAAAGACATTACGCCTATTGCCGTTGCAAAGAAATACGCTGGTATCGGAGTTTCTCTTGTGGCCCGAATCAAAAATACGAAAACTCCGTTCAGTATTGATTTTGGTGTGGGCGATGTTATTGTGCCGAAGCAGGAAAAACGAAAAATCCCTACTCAGCTTGATGATTTTACTGCACCAACAATAAATACCTATTCTCTTGAAACAACGATAGCCGAAAAGATTGACGCTATCCTGAGCCTTATGGAATTTTCCAGTCGAATGAAAGACTATTACGATATTTATTATCTTGCTAGCAAATTTGATTTTGATGGAGTAACGCTGACAAAAGCATTACAAAAGACATTTGAAAACCGTGGACATACCTTTACGACAGAACAGTTCGAGCAAGTAATGGCTTTTGACAGCGATGAAGCAATGCAGAAGAAATGGAAAGCCTTTGCCCGTAAGATTGACATAAAAACAGATGATTACAGTACTGTATTAAAAACAATAAGCGCTTTTCTGGCAAAAACATTCACGGCAGCAATAAAAGACAACGAGTTTACAGAAAAATGGTCTGCTGCAGAAAATCAATGGAAGAAAGGGGTTGAGATAAATACCTGATATGTAGTATTTTAGATATAAAAAAAGCCAGCGAAAAATTCAGAATTGCTTTTTTCACTGGCTTTTGCTTTTGTCTTTGCTTTTTCCGCTCATTATGTACTCTGTGGTGAAGCCGACGGACTTCCGCCTGCCGTCGGCGAGGGCGCGGCCGCCTTTTCCAGAGATGTCTTTATTGCGTTCAGCAAAACCATAGACGTATATTTGTTGTCATCCGCATAGGTAATATTGTCCAGAGACTGGTTTTTCAGAATCTGGTTCGCCAAATCGTCAAAGGAGGGCTCTAACAGAGGAAACATGGTTGCCACGGCCTCATCCAGATTTACGATACGGATATCGTTGATATTGGCTTCATCCACCGTCACTTCCACGTCCACCGCGTTGTCGTTCAAAACCAAAGACGTGGTATAAATGCCGGGTACATACGTGGGCGCCGGCGCTTCCACTGCATTATTTTCCTTCTTATCTTTCGGTACAAACATAATGATGAGAAGAACGATAAACAATATTCCCAGCAGGGCAAAAATGCCGGTGTATATTAATTCTTTCAGATGAAGTACAACAATTTTGGTTTTAGAGCTCATAGGTTATCCCCGATACATTCTTTTTACTATAGTATTAATCGGGAAAGGGAATTATGACTTTGAGAGAAAGATTTTCTTTCCGTCCCATAAAAGCCCTCTTTTACCTTTTCTGTTACCGCAGCTTTTCAATCTCCTCCATCCACACACGCACGCAGGCATCCGACGGCATTCTCAAATCTCCTCTTGGCGAAAGCGCGACGCTTCCCACCTTCGGGCCGTCCGGCAGGCAGGAACGTTTAAACTGCTGGGAGAAAAATCTTTTGTAAAAGACTTTCAGCCATTTTAAAATCACGTCATCCTCATACTGCCCCGCAAAGGACAATTTCGCAATCCGGTAAATCTTTTCCGGCCGGAAACCGCACCGCAGCATATAATACAGGAAAAAGTCGTGAAGCTCATAGGGACCCACCAAATCCTCGGTTTTCTGCGCAATGGCGCCGTCTACCGGCGGCAGAAGCTCAGGGCTTACCGGCGTGTCCAAAACGTCCAGAAGCACCTTTTCAAGTTCGCCGTTTTCGCTGGTATCCGCATAATATTTTACCAGATGGCGCACCAGCGTCTTGGGAACGCCGGCATTTACCCCGTACATGGACATATGGTCGCCGTTGTAGGTGGCCCATCCCAGGGCAAGCTCCGACATATCCCCGGTGCCCACCACCAGAGCGTTTTCCTGATTGGCGATATCCATCAGCACCTGGGTCCGCTCTCTCGCCTGCGCGTTTTCGTATGTGACGTCATGTTTTTCCGCACTCTGACCGATATCCTGAAAATGAACCGTCACCGCTTCTTTAATGTTCACTTCCTTAAGGGTAACTCCCAGCGCCCTTGCCATCTGACAGGCGTTGGCATAGGTTCTGTCGGTCGTGCCAAAGCAGGGCATCGTAACCGCCGTAATATTCTCCCGGGGAATTTCCAGCATGTCAAAACATCTTGCCGTCACCAAAAGAGCAAGGGTGGAATCCAGTCCCCCTGACACGCCCACTACCGCTTTTTTACAGCCCGTATGCACGTATCTTTTTTTCAGTCCCATGGACTGAATCGTCAAAATCTCATTGCACCTTTCCTCTCTCTTCGCTTTATCCGCCGGAACAAAGGGCATACAGGGAAATTCTCTTTCTATTTTTGTTTCTTCCGTATTCAGCGAAAAAGGGATTTCCAAATAAGAAGAATCCGGCACGCACGCAAAGGTGTTCATTCTCCGTCGTTCCATGCGCAGCTTATTGATATCAATATCCCCGTACAGAATCCGGCTCTCAAACCGCTTGCTCTGGGCAAGTATGCATCCGTTTTCCGCAATGATATCATGCCCCCCAAAGACCAAATCCTGCGTGGACTCTCCCTCACCGCCGCTGCAGTAAACATAGCCGGCAATCATTCTTGCGCTGGCCGATTTTACAAGCAGTTCCCGGTAGGCGTCTTTTCCTACGGTTTCGTCCGAAGCGGACAGATTCACCAAAAGCGTGGCTCCGGCCAAAGCGTGGGAAACCGCCGGCCCGTCGGGCATCCAGATATCCTCGCATATCTCACAGCCCACCAAAAGTCCTTCCATCCCTTCCGCCTTGAGAAGCACGTTGCGCCCAAAGGGGACCTTTTTTCCCCAAAAGTCCGCCATGACCGCCTCCCGGTTTCCCGGATAAAAATGGCGCGTCTCATAAAACTCCCCGTAAGCGGGAATAAAGGCTTTCGGAATAAAACAGAGCACTTCCCCGTTCCACACCGCGGCCGCCACATTGTAAAGCTTTCCTTTCAGTTCAAAAGGAAGCCCCACAAATACAAGGGCGTCTTTTCCCGCGGTAAATTCCGCCGTTTCCGCCAATGCTTCTTTACATGCGTCCAGCAGTCTCTCCTGCAGAAACAAATCTCCGCAGGTATAGCCGCTTAAACAAAGCTCCGGAAATACGATTATCTTCGCTCCCTTTAAAAAAGCCTCCCTGATGCCAAGACAAATCTGCTCTCTGTTAAAAACGGTATCCGCCACCTTTACCTCGGGCGTGACGGCCGCCACCTTGATAAATCCATGCTTCATACACTATTTCCTCATATAACCCGCTTTGATAGATGCACTTCATCCTATCACGCATCCGTCATTTACATTTTGCCAGCAGTTCTTTTAATTCCTCTACCGAGAACGCGTAAGCCGTATTGCAGAAATGGCACTTCACTTCGATTTCCTTACCCTCGTCTATCATTTCGCCGATTTCTTTCCTGCCTATGCTGATGATGGCTTTCTCCACCCTTTTTTTATCACAGTTACAGTAAAACCGCGCCGGAATGGTATCCACAATTTCCATGTCCAGCCCGTCAAAAAGAAGTCCCAGCATTTCCTCCGGCGTTTTTCCCTCATCCAGAATGGAGGTGACGGAAGGGATTTTTGCAAGATTTTCTTCCAGCCTGGCTACCACACGCTCCTCCGTAAAGGGCATAAGCTGTACGATAAACCCGCCCGCCTGCCGCACCGTATTATTTTTTTCCATCAAAACGCCTAATCCCACACTGGATGGAACCTGCTCCGAGGTGGCAAAATAGTAGGTAAGGTCCTCCGCAATCTCTCCGGTCTGTAAATCAGTCTGCCCGCTGTAAGGCTCTTTTAATCCAATATCTTTGATAACCCGGAGAAAACCTCTTCCAACCGCGCCGCCCACATCCAGCTTTCCCGCAGGGCTTGGCGGCAGCATCACCTGTGGCTCGTTGGCATAGCCTTTGACATTTCCTCCGCCGTCCGCTGTAACTGTCATTCCTTTTAAAGGGCCGTCTCCGCTGACCTGAAGAGTCAATAAATCCTTATCATTTTTTGCCATAACGCCCATCATCACGGCGCCGGTCATCAACCGTCCTAAAGCCGCCGTTGCAACCGGACTCGTATTATGGGCTGTCCTCGCCTTTTCCACCAGTTCTCGGGTAGTGGCTGCAAAAGCTCTGATTTGGGCGTTTGCTGCCGTTGCCCTGACAATATAATCCACTCTTACGTCCTCCTATTCCAGTTCCGCAGATTTGTTCACTATGCACATGGTCTGGAACAAAATTCGTCCGCTTTCCGCGGCCCAATTTCGTTCCGTGCACCGTCCTCAAATCTGCTGTTTCCAGTACCTCAGATTTTCCCTCAATCTATTTTTGGCATTCTCTCGCCGCAATGTATATTCTCTCGCTTTTTTCCTCAGGCTCTTTGCGGGTATCCGCGTCCAGAACAAGAACAATTTCCATTCCGGCCTTCTCCACAAAGCCTTTCATTTCCTCAAGGGTATATCCTCTCTGGAAATGCGTTTCCGTAAAACGCCGGAAAAGCTCCCCTTCTTCCTGCACGAATATCGTGAGGTCATACTCGTTGAGCCTTTCCTCCCCGTGATAATAATTTTCCCATATAAAGCTGCAGGCGTCCCGGTTCTCGGCAATAACGGCGTCGCCAATCACCTTTTCATATTTGTAAACCGTATTGAAATCAAAAATAAATAAGCCGCCGGGATAAAGATAATTATTTACGAGCGCAAAAGTTTCCTCCACCTCGTCGTTCTCAAGAAGATAGTTGACGGAATCACAGACGCAGACTACGGTTCCCACCGTGCTGTACAAATCCAGCTCCCGCATATCCTGACAAAGATAAAGGATTTCGCTGCCGGAACTCTCTTTCTTTTCAAGGGCGATTCCAAGCATCTCCTCCGAATAGTCCACGCCTATCATATCATAGCCTTTTTGGTACAAAAGCTCTGTCAGCGTTCCGGTGCCGCAGCCCAGGTCCAGAACCAGATTCTTTTCCGAATCAAGTAATGCCGCCGTCTGTGCCTCTTTTTCTCCGGCGTCAGATGCCTCCCTTTTTGTACTGCATTCCCCCGCTTCCCGCACCGGCCTGGAAACCCCGTATTTCCCTATCAGTTCCGCCAGAAAATCCGCCCACTCTCCGTAAGGCGTATCGTCCATAAATGTATCATATACCCCTGCAAAATCTGTATACGCTTCCAAATTAATCACCTAATTTCAAAGCAATCACAAATCCGATAGCAAGCGTTACCGCGCTTGTCAGTATGCCGACCACATTAATCGTCCCTATATCGCCAAGCAGAAAGATTGCCACAGGGGACGCCGCAATCAAACCGACAATGGCCCAGTATACCTGGGTAGGAAATTTTTCAAAGAGAATTTCTATAACCTTTGCAATCAG